>CAMLKR010000130.1 GCA_946480565.1 uncultured Arenimonas sp.
GGCTGATCGTCGAAGACCTGGTGATGGTGCTGGCCCTGGTGCTGCTGCCGGCGCTCGCCGAATCCATGGGCACGCCCGGCGACGGCGCGCCGGCGGCGGGTTCGATCGCCGGCTCGCTGGGCCTGACCCTGCTGAAGGTCGGCGCCTTCGTCACGCTGATGATGGTGGTCGGCCGGCGTGCCATCCCCTGGCTGCTGGAGCGCATCGCCGGCACCGGGTCGCGCGAACTGTTCACCCTGGCGGTGCTGGCGATCGCGCTGGGCGTGGCCTTCGGGTCGGCCAAGCTTTTCGGCGTTTCCTTCGCGCTCGGGGCGTTCTTCGCCGGCATGCTGCTCAACGGCGACCTGAGCCACAAGGCGGCCTCGGACTCGCTGCCGCTGCGCGATGCGTTCGCGGTGCTGTTCTTCGTCTCGGTGGGCATGCTGTTCGACCCCATGATCCTGGTCGAACAGCCGCTGCCGGTGGTGGCGACCTTCCTGATCATCACGCTCGGCAAGTCGCTGGCGGCCTTCGTGATCGTGCGCGCCTTCGGCCACCCCAACAGCACGGCGCTGACGATCTCGGCCAGCCTGGCGCAGATCGGCGAGTTCTCTTTCATCCTCGCCGGCCTGGGCGTATCGCTCGCCATCCTGCCCGAGGACGGCCGCGACCTGGTGCTGGCCGGCGCCCTGCTGTCGATCATCGCCAATCCGCTGATCTTCGCCGTGCTCGACCAGTGGCAGGCGGGCCAGGCGAAAGCGACGGCGGACGCTGCGCCGCAGCCCACGCCGCCGGTGGACATCGGACCGGCGCGCCCCACCGGGGCCCACGCCATCCTGGTCGGTTATGGCCGGGTCGGCCACGAGATCGCCAAGCTGCTGCGCGACCGCCAGGTGCCGCTGGTGGTGATCGACGACGACATGGACCTGGTGCAGAAGGCGCGTGCGGCCGGTTTCCCGGCGATCCGAGGCAATGCGGCCGCGCACCGCGTGCTCGACGAAGCCCACCCCGCCAGCGCCCTGCTGGCGGTGCTGGCGATCCCGCAGGCGCTGGAGGCCGGCGAGGTGGTGGCCCGGCTGCGGGCGCTCAACCCCGGGCTGACCATCCTGGCGCGCGCGCACAGCGACCGCGAGGTGAAGCACCTGCTGGCCCACGGCGCCGACGGGGCCGTGCTGGCCGAAAAGGAGCTGGCCCACAGCATGGCCGAAATGGCGCTGTCGGCGCCGCCGTTCCGCAGGCCGCGACCGGCCTGATCCGCCGGCGCCGGCCGGTTCATCAGCCCATCACCAAGGGTGATGTGGCCTGCTTCGGCCAAGCGTGGTAGACAAGGCCTGCCACCCACCGCAGGAGTGCCCGACCATGCGTCCGACCCCGCTCGCCCTCGCGCTGTTTGCCGCCCTCGCCAGCCCGCTGGCCCTGGCCCAGGCGCCCGCCGACGAACCCACCGATGACGACACCACCATGCTCGACTCGGTGATCGTCACCGGCACCCGGGTGCAGGACCGCACCGTGGCCGAGTCGCTGGCGCCGATCGACATCCTGACCGGCGAAGCGCTGCAGGCCACCGGCACCATCGAGCTGGCGACCGCGCTGTCGCGCACCCTGCCCTCGCTGAACTTCCCGCGCCCGGCGATCAACGACGGCACCGACACCGTGCGTCCGGCCCAGATCCGCGGCCTGTCGCCGGACCACGTGCTGGTGCTGGTGAACGGCAAGCGCTACCACTCCGGCGCCCTGGTGAACGTCAACGGCTCGCAGGGCCGCAGCTCGTCGCCGGTGGACCTGAACTCGATACCGATCGCGGCGATCGAGCGGGTGGAAGTGCTGCGCGACGGTGCCTCGGCCCAGTACGGCTCGGATGCCATCGCCGGCGTGATCAACATCGTGCTCAAGGGCAGCGACTCCGGCGGCAGCGTGGCCGCGCGCGCGGGCCAGTACAGCGCCGGCGACGGCCAGCAGTACCAGCTCGGCGCCGACGCCGGCTTCGGGCTCGGCGACGGCTTCATCCACCTCGCCGCCCAGGCCGGCCACCAGGACCAGACCGACCGCGCCCGCCCCTTCATCGGCACGCCTTCGCCGACGTCGGCGCCGCTGGGCCGGGTCGTGCAGCGTTACGGCGACCCGGAGGTCGACTACCACTCGCTCACCGTCAACGCCGAGCTGCCGCTGGGCGAAGACAAGGCGCTTTACGCCACCGGCATCTACACCGAACGCGACGCGCTTTCGAACGGCTTCTTCCGCCCTGCCGGCGACGCCCGCAACATCCCTTCCATCTACCCGGACGGCTTCCTGCCGCAGATCAACAACGTCTCCACCGACTACCACGGCGGCATCGGCTTCAAGGCCACCACGGCGGGCGGCACCCGGATCGACATCAGCTACACGCACGGCTCCAACGAGCTGAGCTTCGACATCCTCAACACCCTCAACCGCAGCCTCGGACCGACGTCGCCGACGCAGTTCTACGCCGGCGCCCTCGAGGTCGAGCAGGACGTGCTGAACGTCGACCTGAGCACGCCGCTGGACTGGGGCATGGACTACCCGGTGACCTTCTCCTACGGCGCCGAATACCGCGAGGACCGCTTCACCCAGTCGCCGGGCGAACCCGACTCCTATGCCCTGGGCAGCTTCGCGGCGTTGCCCGGCGCCCAGGTGTTCCCGGGCTTCAAGCCCACCGACGGCGGCGAGTTCGACCGCCACAACGTCTCGGTCTACGCCGGCCTGGAGGGCGACCTGAGCGAAAAGTTCAGCATGGGCCTGGCCGCCCGCTACGAGGACTACAGCGATTTCGGCACCAGCACCAACTGGAAGCTGTCGTCCCGCTACGCCTTCTCCGAGGCCGTGGCCCTGCGCGCCACGGCGTCCACCGGCTTCCGGGCGCCGTCGCTGCAGCAACAGTACTTCCAGTCCACCGCCACCAACTTCATCGGCGGCGTGCCCTTCGACATCGTCACCTTCCGCGTCAACAACCCGGCCGCCATCGCCCTGGGCGCCGAGCCGCTGCGCGCCGAGGAGTCGACCAACTTCAGCCTGGGCCTGGTGCTGCAGCCGGCGGACGCGCTCTACATCACCATCGACGCCTACCAGATCGAGGTCGAGGACCGCATCACGCTGTCGGAGAACCTGACCAGCACCGCGGTGCGCAACTACCTCAACGCCAACGGGTTCCCCGGCGTCGGCGGCGGCCGCTATTTCACCAATGCCATCGACACCACCACCCGCGGCCTCGACATCATCGGCACCTACCGCTGGGACCTGGACAACGGCGCCTTCGACCTGACGGTCGGCCTGAACCTCAACAAGACCGAGATCGACCGCATCGCGGCCAACCCGCCGGCGCTGAGCCTGATCGACCCGACCGCGGTGCGTTTCGGCCGGGTCGAGCTCGGCCGCTTCGAGGTCGGCGCGCCGCGCGACAAGCTGCAGATCGGCGGCCTCTGGCAGGTGGGCAACTTCGAGTTCGGCGCCACCAGCACCCGCTACGGCGAGATCACGGTGCTCAATGCCGATCCCAGCCGCGACCAGACCTTCAGCGCCGAATGGACGCTCGACCTGTCGGTGGCCTACACCCTGGACCAGTGGAAGTTCACCCTGGGTGGCGACAACGTGTTCGACAACTATCCGGACGAGGTGCTGTTCGCCAACTCGACCTTCGGCCAGCTGCCCTACAGCGGCAGCGCGCCCTTCGGCTTCAACGGCTCCTACCTGTACTTCAACGTCGGCTACCAGTGGTGACGCGTCCGTCGCGATGACCTGGCGCAGCGGGCCCGGATTTCCGGGCCCGCTGTCTTTCGGGCGCCGGCCGCCGGTCGTTCGCGCCGCCTCAGAACAGCTCGCCCTGCGGCGCGCCTGCCGGTGGCACCGGCCCGTCGTCCCGGGCGGCGCGGCGCCCCCGGGCCGGCGGCCGCGCCCGGCTGCCGTGTTTTTCGAACACCCGCCGGCTCTCCTCGCGTTCGACATGGGCGCGCTTCCAGGCCGTCAGCCGGGCGCGGGCCTCGCGCGCGGCCTGTTCGTGGTCGCGGACCGGCGCGGGATAGGTGCCGCCGATGCGCAGGCCGGCCTGGCGCTGCTGCGCGGCGCCCATCAACCAGGGGGTGTGGATCCAGTCGTCCGGCACGCCGGCCAGTTCCGGCAGCCAGCGGCGGATGAAGGCACCCTGCGGGTCCTGGTCCTGCGACTGCTTCACCGGGTTGTACATGCGCGGGATGTTGATGCCGGTGACGCCGGCCTGCATCTGCACCTGCGGGTAATGGATGCCAGGCTCGTAGTCGGTGAACCAGCGCGCCAGCTGCCGCGCCGGTTCCGGCCAGTGCAGCCAGAGGTGGTAGCTGCTGATGGACACCAGCATCGCCCGCATCCGGAAGTTCAGCCAGCCGGTCTGCTGCAGCGAACGCAGGCAGGCGTCGACGAAGGGCCAGCCGGTTTCCGCGCGCCGCCAGGCGCCGAACCACTCGGGATTGAAGTGGTCCTCGCGCAGGCCGTCGAAGCCGCGGTGCACGTTGCGGAACTCGATCTGTGGCTCGCTTTCAAGCTTCTGGATGAAGTGGCAGTGCCAGTGCAGGCGCTTTCCCAGCGACGCCAGGTCGCGCGCGGGCACCGGCCCGGCGGCCTCGCCCGCGGCGCGGATCGCATGCACGACCTCGCGCAGGGAAAGCGCGCCGGTGGCCAGCGCGACCGAAAACCGGGAACAGCGGGTTTCGGCGCTGAGCGGGCTGCTCATGCCGCGCTGGTAGCCGGCGCCGCGGCCGGACAGGAAGGTCTGCAGCGCGCGTTCGCCGCGGCGGCGGCCACCGTGCTGGCGGCCGGGACAGGGATCGGGCGCGATGCCGAGCGCGCCGGCCGCCGGAATCGCGCCGGGCGCGATGTCGGGAACGGGCGTGATCGCGGGCTCGGCCAGCGGCACCGGCGCCATCCGCCGCTCCCACTCCGCTGCCCAGCCGTTTCGGCTGCGGAGCCGGCGTTGCACGCCGCCGCAAGGCGTCTCGCGCCAAAGGATGCCGCGGTCGCGGGCCCAGGTGGCGACCCTGCGGTCGCGCGCGAAGGTCCAGGCGTTGCCGGTCTCTTCGTGCGACCACAGAGCGGCCAGGCCGTGGTCGCGATGCAGCTGTTCGAACACCTCGACCACGTCGCCGACGCGCACGACCAGCGGCTGGCCCAGGCGGGCCAGGTCGTCCCGGAGTTCCTGCAGGGCTTCCGCCGTGGCCGCCCACTGGCGCCCGCTGGCATCGGGCAGCCCCCAGTAGGCGGGTTCGGCCACATAGACCGGCAGCACCGGACCGCGCGCGGCGGCGGCGCACAGCGGGGCATGGTCATGCGTGCGCAGGTCGCGCTTGAACCAGACGAGATGGACGGGCATGCACGGAGCCTGCCCGCCCCTGCGTGAATCCCTTGTGCGAAGTCCGGGCGCGGCGCGCGCGGAAGGGAGCCCCGGACCCGGGGCTCCCGGCGCCTCAGCCGCGCTGGAAGCCCAGCGTGCCGCCCTCCGCGACCACCCGGACCGTATCGCCCTGGCCGAACTCGCCGGCCAGGATCTTCTGCGCCAGCGGGTTCTCCAGCTGCTGCTGGATCGCACGCTTGAGCGGACGGGCGCCGTAGACCGGATCGAAGCCGATGTTGCCCAGCAGTGCCAGCGCGCTGTCGTCGATCTCGAAGCGGATCTGGCGCTCGGCCAGGCGCTTGGACAGGTAGGCGGTCTGGATGCGGGCGATGGCCTGGATCTGCTCGCGACCCAGCGGGTGGAAGACCACGATCTCGTCGAGGCGGTTGATGAACTCCGGGCGGAAGTGCGCCTGCACCACGCCCATCACGGCCGCCTTCATCTGCACGTAGGCCGCGTCGCCCTCGCCGCTGAGCTCCTGGATGTGCTGGCTGCCGAGGTTCGAGGTCATCACGATCACGGTGTTGCGGAAATCCACCGTGCGGCCCTGGCCGTCGGTCAGGCGGCCGTCGTCGAGCACCTGCAGCAGGATGTTGAACACGTCCGGGTGCGCCTTCTCGACCTCGTCGAGCAGCAGCACGCTGTAAGGCCGGCGGCGCACGGCTTCGGTCAGGTAGCCGCCCTCTTCGTAGCCGACATAGCCCGGGGGCGCGCCGATCAGGCGGGCCACGGAGTGCTTCTCCATGAACTCGCTCATGTCGATGCGCACCATGGCATCCTCGGTGTCGAACAGGAAGCCGGCCAGGGCCTTGCACAGCTCGGTCTTGCCGACGCCGGTGGGGCCCAGGAACAGGAAGCTGCCGTTCGGACGGTTCGGGTCCGAGAGGCCGGCGCGGCTGCGGCGGATGGCGTCGGAAACGGCCTTCACCGCCTCGTGCTGGCCGACCACGCGGCCGTGCAGCGCGTCCTCCATCTTCAGCAGCTTCTCGCGCTCGCCTTCGAGCATCTTGCTGACCGGGATGCCGGTCCAGCGCGACACCACTTCGGCGATCTCCTCGGCGGTGACCTTGTCCTGCAGCAGCTGGAAGCCCTTGTTCTCGACCTCCTGCGCGGCGGCCAGCTGCTTCTCCAGCTCGGGGATGCGGCCGTACTGCAGTTCGCTGGCCTTGGCGAAGTCCTGGCGGCGGTGCGCCGATTCCAGCTCCAGCCGCGCCTGCTCGATCTGCTCCTTGATCTTCGTGGCGCCGGTCAGCGTGGCCTTCTCGGCCTTCCAGATCTCCTCGAGGTCGTTGAAGTCGCGCTCCAGCGCGGCGATCTCGGCCTC
>CAMLKR010000131.1 GCA_946480565.1 uncultured Arenimonas sp.
ATTTTCCGATATAAACTGCGACCTCTGTCACGGTCCGGCAGGGGCCCTTCGGGGGTTCCGGGCGCGCTGGCAGCCCTCCTGGCTCCCTCAAGGTACCTATCCATGCGCCATCACAAGCGCCTGCACGCCCTCTTTGCGCTGGTCGCCCTGCCGTTCGCGGCCCCGGCCAGCGCCGCCGCCACCGACCTGTTCCTGTCCGAGATCATCGAGGGCAGCAGCAACAACAAGGCCGTCGAGATCTACAACGGCACCGGCGCCCCCGTCGACCTCGCGGCCGGCGGCTACACCCTGCAGTTCTATTTCAACGGCGGCACCACGGCCAACTTCAACCTGGCCCTCAGCGGAACGATCGCCGACGGCGACACCCTCGTGGTGGCGCCCAGCAATGCCAACGCCACCCTCCTGGCCGCGGCCGACCTGGTGTCGGGCACCAGCTGGTTCAACGGCGACGACGCCATCGTGCTGCGCAAGGGTGGCAACGCCGGCGCCCTGCTCGACGTGGCCGGCCAGATCGGTCTCGACCCCGGCAGCCAGTGGGGCGCGGGCCTGGCCTCGACCGCCGACAACACGATCCGCCGCAAGGCGACGGTGTGCGCCGGCGACACCGACGGCAGCGACGCGTTCGACCCGGCCGGCGAATGGGACGGTTACGCCACCGACACCTTCGACGGTCTCGGCAGCCACACCGCGTCCTGCGGCGGTGGCAGCCTGCCGACCGACCCGGCCGCCAGCACCGGCGCCAGCCCGGCCAGCCTCGCCGCCGGCGACGCCACCCTGCTGACCGTCGCGGTGGTCCCGGGCGCCAACCCGGCCAGCACCGGCCTGACGGTCTCGGCCGACCTGGCCGCGATCGGCGGTTCCGCCACCCAGGCCTTCTTCGACGACGGCACGAATGGCGACGCGGTCGCCGGCGACCTGACCTTCTCGTACCAGGCCACCGTCACCGCCGGCACCGCCGCCGGCCCGAAGACGCTGCCGGTCGCCGTGGCCGATGCCGAGGGCCGCAGCGCGGCCGCCGGCATCGCGCTGTCGGTGGTCGCGCGGGTGGACATCTCCGACATCCAGGGCCAGGGCATCGGTTCGCCGCTGCCGGTGGGCACCGAGGTGCTGACCGAGGGCATCGTCACCGCCCGTCGCGCCAACGGCTACTTCATCCAGAGCGCCCCGGGCGACGAGGACGGTGACCCGGCCACGGCCGAGGGCCTGTTCGTGTTCACCAACTCCGCACCGCCGGCCGCTGCCGCCGTGGGCAACCGCCTGCGCGTCGCCGGTCGGGTGACCCAGTTCTCGCGCACCCCGCACGGCTACCCGCTGACCCAGCTGGGCTTCGCCAGCGCCACCGTGCTGGCCACCGGCCAGGCGCTGCCGGCGCCGGTGCTGCTGGACGAGAGCGTGCTCTCTCCGGGCGTGTCCACCGCGGCCCTGGGCCGCTACCAGGGCATGCGCGTGCAGCTGCCGGCCGCCAAGGTCGTCGGCCCCACCAATGCCTTCGGCGATTTCCACGTCACCCTGCCCCAGGTCGCGCGCCCGGCCCGCGAGCCCGGCATCGCCGTG
Organism: uncultured Arenimonas sp.; assembly: GCA_946480565.1. Next base: position 1,555 of record CAMLKR010000131.1, read on the forward strand.
CTCGATGCCGTGCCGCTGCCGGCCGGCAACAACATCCCGCGCTTCGACCGCAACCCCGAGCGCCTGCGCGTGGAGAGCCGCGGCCTCGAGGGCGGCGTGGCGCTGAACGTCGATGCCGGCACCCTGATCGAGGGCATGCAGGGCGTGATGTACTACGACCGCGGCGACTTCACCCTGCTGATCGGCGACAGCAGTTCGCTGGCGATCAGCGGCGGCGCCTACGTCGCCGCCGTGCCCGCGGCCGAGGAAGGCGCGGTGCGCGTGGGCAGCTACAACATCGAGAACCTCAGCGGCGGCGAGTCGGTGCCGCTGGGCCGCCTGGGCAAGCTGTCCGAGGTGTTCTGCCAGTACCTGCGCAACCCGGACGTGGTCGGCCTGGTCGAGATCGCCAACCTCGAGACCGCCCAGCGCCTGGCCCGCGCCATCAACGACAACGAGTTCGGCACCTGCCCGGACAGCCCGATGTACCAGGCCTACCTGCTGTCCACCTCGGGCAGCCAGCGTTTGGGCTACCTGGTCAAGACCGCCCCGCTGGCCGACGGCCGCCCGCGCGTGGAAGTGGACTCGGTGACCGAGCAGTTCGTCGGCGACACCCTGACCGCGCCGGACGGCAGCGCCAATGGCGTGCTGTTCGACCGCGCGCCGCTGCTGCTGCAGGGCCGCGTCAATGGCGAACGCGGCCGCAGCTACCCGATCAACGTGCTGCTCAACCACACCCTGTCCCTGCTGGACGTCAACGACGTCACGCCGCGCGCGGTCTGGGGCACCGATGGCGACCGCTCGCGCGGCAAGCGCCTGCAGCAGGCGATGAAGGTGGCCGAGCTGGTCGAATCGATCCAGGCCGCCGACGCCACCGCGCCGCTGGTGCTGATCGGCGACTACAACGCCTTCGATTTCAACGACGGCTACGTGGACGTGATGGGCATCATCCGCGGCGAACCGGCCCCGGCCGACCAGGTGCTGGAGTACGGCGCCAGCGCCGTCACCCGCCCGCTGGTGAACCTGATCGACACCAAGCCGGAGGCGGAGCGTTACTCCTACGTGTTCGAGGGCAACACCCAGACCCTCGACCACGCCCTGGTGAACCAGGCCGTTCTCGACAGCACCGAGGCCACGCTCTACCACGCCCGCGTCAACAGCGACTTCGCCACCGACAACGCCGCCGACCCGACCGTGCCGGTGCGCACCTCGGACCACGATCCGCTCGTGGCCGACCTGGTGGTGCCGGCCTTCCTGGACGCGGACCTGGCGACGACGGTGTTCACGCCGTTCAAGCTGGTGTTCGACGGCCAGGTGGTGCCCTTCGTGGCCACCGTGCGCAACCGCGGCGAATCGCGCGCGCTGCGCCCGGAGATCACCCTGCGCATCGACGGTGCGCCGGCCCAGGTGCGCCAGGTGCTGGCCGCCGGCTGGGACTGCGGCGCGCCGGTCGCGGTGGCGGGCGGCAGCGAAGTCTTCTGCGGCCGCGAGACCCCGATGGCCGCGGGCGAGATCGACTTCCTGCTCGTCAACCTGGAAGCCGTGCGCCTGACCCCGATCGACACCGTCGGCCTGCGCGCCGAAGCCGACACCCGCAGCAACGACACCCAGGCCGGCAACGACGCCGGTGCGGCCAGCACCCGGGTCGTGGGCCGTCCGCGCTGGGTCTGGAACGACTGAGGTCCCGGGAAGGCCGGGGCCTCCGGGCCCCTTGCCCCGCGACCCACTTGGGCTAGACTCGCCCCAGGGAACTGTGAACCCCGCTTCGGCGGGGTTTCTTTTTGGGGAATCCACCGATGCTGCATCGCCTTGCCGTGGCCGTCGCGGCCGTTCTAGTCCTGTCCGCCGCCGTCGTGGATGCCAAGGGTCCTCCCCGCAAGCGCATCGCGGTCACCGCCACGCCGATCTCCGCCGTCCAGGGCGACGGACTGGTCTCCGCGGCCGCCGGCAGCACGGTCACAGTCGTGGGTGTGGTCACCGCGCGCACCGCCGACGGGTTCTTCGTGCAGAGCGGCGACGGCGAAACCGACGGCAACCCGGCGACGTCCGAGGGCCTGTTCGTCCACCTGGGCGCGGCGCCGGACGCGCTCGCGACCGTGGGCCACCGGGTCGAACTGACCGGCCCGATCGAGGAGTACCTGCCGCCAGGCCGTCCGCACCAGATGCCGCTGACGCGCATGGGCGCACCCGAAACCCACACGGTATTGGCCACCGGTCAGGCGCTGCCGGCGCCGATCGCGCTCAGCAGCGCGGATCTGCATCCCGACATGGACGTGGCCGCCCTGGAACGCTTCGAAGGCATGCGGGTCTCGCTTCCCACCCTGGTGGTGGTGGGACCCACCGGCGCCGTGCTGGACGAAACCCTGCGCACGGCGACCTCCACCGGCGTGCTGCACGCCACCCTGTATACCGGCAACTTCAGCACCGGCCGGCCGTTCCGCGAACCCGGGCTGCCGGTGTTCGACGCCAACCCCGTGCCGCCAGGCAAGACCCCGCCGCTGTTCGACGGCAATCCCGAGACCCTGCGCATCGACAGCACCGGCCAACCCGGAGCCAGTCGGCTGGACCTGGGCTCACCGGACCGCATCGACGGCGCCGTGGGCGTGCTGACCTACGCGGAAGCGGCCTACACGCTGCTGCCCGACCCCTCCTCGCCGCTGGTGGTGACCAACGGCTACCGGGGCGAGGGCAGCGGCGGCAGTGCGCCCGACCAGTTCCGGATGGTCTGGCTCGACCTCGGCCGGCTCTACGACGATGCGGACGAGCCCACGCGTGCGGAGCCGGTGCCATCGACCGCTCTGTACCAGGCGCGTCTGGTGAGGCTGGCGAAGATCCTCTGCACCTTCCTGGCCAATCCGGACATCGTCGCGGTGACGGGAGCGGAGAACGTGCAGGTGTTGCAGGACCTGTCCGATGTCGTCGACAGCAACCCCAGCACCTACTGCCCCGCGCCGGCCGACTACCTTCCGCTGCTGGTCGAGGGCCAGTCGGCAGATGGCCTGGATGTCGGACTGCTGGTGTCTGCCCGCACCATCGACGGACTGAACCCGCGAGTCGAGGTCCTGGCTTCGGCCCCGCTGTTCGCGGCCGCCACCAGCGCGCATCCGGCGGGCGGCAGCGAGCCGCTGTTTCCTTCACCGCCGCTGATGGCGCGGCTGCGCGTCACCAATGTGCAAGGCGGCCAGGCCGACGTGTCGGTGCTGGCGAACCGGCTGCAGCCGCTCGACGGCATCGACGACATGGCGGCGGGAAGCGACGGCTGGACCACGGCCGGCGAGCGGGTGATGACGCTGCGCGCGAGGCAGGCGCAGACGCTGGCCGGCTGGATCGAGGATTTCCAGCAGGCCGACCCCGATGCAGCGCTGGCCGTGCTGGGCGGCTTCGAGGCGCATCCCTTCAACGACGGCCGGGTCGACACCCTGGGCGTGATCATGGGCCGCGCGGCGCCTCCGGCGGAAACCCTGCTCGCCGTGGCCAGCCCGGTCACCACCCCGCTGACCAATGCCCTGTCCCGCACGCCCGCCGTCTGGCGCTTCAAGGGCATCCGCGACGGCCACGCCGAGGCACTGGACCATATCCTGGTGAACGACGCGCTGCTGCGGCAGTTCGCGCTGGAATGGCGCACTTCGCGCATGAACTCCGAATTTCCGGCGTCGCTGGCGGCCAACAACGCATCGAACTTCCGCACCTCGGAGCGCGATCCGGTGGTGATCGCGCTGGCGCCGGCGGCCTTCAGCGACGCCGACACCTCGGTGCGGTTCATCGCCAGCTCTCCTGCCACCTCGCTGCAGGAGACCCGGGTGTACTTCGACGTCGGCAACGACGGCCCCGACCTCGCGCGCGGGCTGGAGCTGGTGATGCGAAGCAGTCTGACGCCGACCGCCTACGCCGTTTCCACCGAATGGCCCGGCTGGACCTGCGATCCGCCCGAAGCCGACGGCAGCGGCAGCCTGACGGTCTGCCGCCAGACCGGGCTGGTGGCCACCGACACGCACGGCATCGTGCTGACCATTCCCGCCAATCCGGCACTGGCCCGCACCACCCAGACCTTCGAGGCGGTGCTGACGGGAGCGCACCGCGACGCCGACACCGGCAACAACAGCACCTCGGGCAGCGTCTTCTTCGAGGACCGCACCGACCTGCGCGTGAACGTGGCCAGCCCGGGAACCGAGGACCTGATGCCGGGACAGACCGGCCGCTTCATCGTCTCGCTCGATACGCCCCGGCTGAATCCGGCCGGCGACATCTCGGTGGAACTGACCATCGACGGCGCGGCCTCGGAGGTGACGCTGGATCCCAGCCACGACCAGATCAGCTGCGGCGCCGGCGTCGACATCGCACCCCGCCGCAGCCGCTGGACCTGCCTCGTGGCCGAGGGAGCGTACTGGCAATACACGTCCATCTCCGCCGACTTCAGCACCCGGCTGGACGACGGCAGCCGCATCGTCGGCCTGACGGCGAAGGCCACGCCCACCCGTACCGAGCTGACTCCCGCGGACAACGAAGCCAGCGCGACGCGCGAGGTGTCGGACAAGACCGACCTGTCTGTGAGCGGCTACGACCAGGAGCAGGCCGACCTCGAAGACCCGCTATACCTCCACTTCCACGTGCGGTCGCCGCGGATCGGGGTGACGCGCAACGCCAGCGCCGAGATCCTGATCGGCGCGCCGCTTTCGTCGGTCGGCCCGGTGGCGGTGGTGCCCGACCATACCAGCGTCACCTGGACCTGCGCGGCGCCCGAGGCGGTGACGGCCGACCAGACGCGGCTGCGATGCCAGGCCCCCGCGGTGCTGGAGCAGCCCGACCACGTGATCCGCGCCTGGTCCTTCAACGTCACCGTCACGCCCCCCTTCCGCCCCGGCCTCGAGAGCTACACCCTGCCGGCGAGCATGAGCCTGACGATGGATTCGCAGGACGTGAATCCCGCCGACAACCAGGCCACGTCCAACGCCACCATCGACCAGACCACCGACCTGCGCACGCGTGCCTGGGTCGAAAGCGCCCAGGTCGTCGAACCGGATGTGGCCCTGTACAGGGTCAACGTCCAGCGCCTGGGCCGGAACCAGCCGCGCAACCCGACCCTGCGCCTGGAGCTGGACGCGGAGCTGCCGCACCAGG
>CAMLKR010000132.1 GCA_946480565.1 uncultured Arenimonas sp.
GCTGCGATCCCCTGCCAGCCCGCGACGGCCTTCAGGCCGCCTTCGCGAGCATCCCGTGCGGGTCGATGACGAATTTCTTCGGCGCACCGGCGTCGAATTCGGCATAACCCCGAGGTGCATCGTCCAGCGAGATCACCTCCACGCCCACCGTCTCGGCGATGTTGATGCGGTCCCAGAGGATGGCCTGCATCAGCGCGCGGTTGTACTTCATCACCGGTGTCTGGCCAGTGAAGAAGCTGTGCGACTTGGCCCAGCCCAGGCCCAGGCGGATGCTGAGCGATCCGCGCTTGGCCGCGTCGTCCACGGCACCTGGATCGTCCGTGACGTAGAGGCCGGGGATGCCGATGCGGCCGGCTTCGCGCGTCACCTCCATCAGCGAGTTCAGCACCGTGGCCGGCGCTTCATGCCGCGCGCCCTCGTGGCCGTGGCCGCGGGCTTCGAAGCCGACGGCGTCGACCGCGCAGTCCACCTCCGGCACGCCCAGGATCTGCGCCACCTGCTCGGCCAGCGTGGCGTCCAGCGACAGGTCCACCACCTCGTAGCCCAGCTTCTTCGGATGCGCCAGGCGGGCGGGATTGACGTCGCCGACGATCACGCAGGCCGCGCCCAGCAGCCGCGCCGAAGCCGCCGCCGCCAGCCCCACCGGCCCTGCGCCTGCGATGTACACCGTGCTGCCCGGCCCCACGCCCGCGGTGACCGCGCCGTGGTAGCCGGTGGGCAGGATGTCCGACAGGCAGGTCAGGTCGCGGATCTTCTCCAGCGCATGGGCCCGGTCGGGGAACTTCAGCAGGTTGAAGTCGGCGTACGGGACCATCACGTACTGCGCCTGGCCGCCCACCCAGCCGCCCATGTCGACGTAGCCATAGGCGCCGCCGGCACGTGCCGGGTTGACGGTGAGGCACACGCCGGTGTGCTGCTCCTTGCAGGTGCGGCAGCGGCCGCAGGCCACGTTGAAAGGCACCGAAACGAGGTCACCCAAGGCCAGGGTCTCCACGTCGCGGCCCAGCTCGATCACCTCGCCGGTGATCTCGTGGCCGAGGATCAGGCCTTCCGGCGCCGTGGTGCGGCCGCGCACCATGTGCTGGTCCGAGCCGCAGATGTTGGTCGACACCACGCGCAGGATCACGCCGTGGTCGATGCGCCGGCCGCGCGGGTCTTCCAGCTTGGGGTACTCGATGGGCCGCACTTCGACGATGCCCGGCTTCACGTAGGCCACGCCTCGATTGCTCGACATGCCTTGTCTCCTCGTTGTGGATGGCCGTGGGGCGTCAGAAGCTGTGGGCCACGCCCACGCCATAGGCGCTGGTGCTGTCGCCGCCCTTGGGCTTGTTGTGGCCCGCGCTGACGTAGAGGCTGGTGCGCTTCGACAGCGCATAGTCGGCGCCCAGTCCCAGGAACTGCGACTTGGCGTTGTCCACCTTCAGGTTGCCGTAGCCGGCCTTCAGTTCAACCAGGCCCAGCGTGTACGAGGCACCGAGGGTGAAGACCTTGGCGATTGAATCGACCGGGCCTTCGTACTTGCTGCGGTCGTAGGCGCCCATCAGCGACAGCGAGCCGATGGTGTACTTGGCGCCGACGTAGCTGACCGTGTCGTCGGCAGCGTTCTTCGACGTGGCGGCCATCACCGACAGCGGCCCGCCGCCGTAGGTCAATGCAATGCCGTTGTTGTTGCCCTGGCCGGCGGTCTTTTCAAAGGAGCCGCTGTAGTGGACCGCGAAGCCGCCGAAGGACGGCGAATCGTAGAAGATGCCATTGGACAGCCGGCCGTATTCGGCGCTGCCGTTGTTGCTGGTGCGGCTGCTCGAATAGTTGTAGTGCCAGTATTGCCAGGCCGGCGATGCAATGCGGTTGAAGTTGTACCAGGGGTCGTAGGCCCAGTCGTTGTTCCACACGGCATCCAGGGCGCGGCCCAGGCGCAGGCTGCCCCAGGCGCCCTTCAGCCCCACGGTGGATTCACCTTGCCAGAAGGGTTTGGCGCCGGCGCCCTCGGGCAGTCCCGTGTCGGCGTCGAAGCGGTGCGAGAGCTTGAAGGTGGCGGCCATGCCGCCGCCCAGGTCCTCGCTGCCGCTGAAGGCGATGTTGCTGCGCTGGATGGTGCCGACGTTCTTGGTCTTGTCGAAGCCGCGGTACACGCCCAGGTCGACCAGACCCGAGATGTTGACCGTCGACTGGGCGTGGGCACCGATGCTCGCAAGGAGCATCGCCGCCGTGAAGGAAAGGGCAGTGGGCCTGAACGGAGTCATGGAGTCTCTCTCTGGTCGTTGATGTGCCGGTGGGTTTTGCGTGCTATCGCGCTGCGATGCTATGGAAGCGCAGTGCGCGCCATTGCCGATTGGCGACCTGAATCAACCCGATTCCGACATGGAAATGACGGGCCCGGAAATGCCGATGCCCGCTGGCGCGGGCATCGGGGCGCCCGCGTGCTGCGCGGGCCGGGTGGCGCTGGACCTGCGGCGTCAGCCGTCCTGGTGCCGGGTGCCGAAACTCTCCGTCAGGCGGTCGAGAATGATCGCCAGCAGCACCACCGACAGCCCGCTCTCGAAGCCCAGGCCGATGTCGAGGCGCTGGATGCTGGACAGCACGTCGTTGCCCAGCCCGCCCGCGCCCACCATCGAGGCGATGATGACCATCGACAGCGCCATCATGATTGTCTGGTTCACGCCGGCCATCAGCGTCGGCAGCGCAATCGGCAATTGCACCTTCCACAGCAATTGCATCGGCGTGCAGCCGAAGGCCTGGCCGGCTTCCACTTGTTCCGAATTGACCTGCCGAATGCCCAGCGCGGTGAGCCGCACCACCGGGGGCATCGCGAACACCACCGTGGCCAGGATGCCGGGCACGCGGCCCAGGCCGAACAGCATGGCCGCGGGAATCAGGTAGACGAAGGCCGGCATGGTCTGCATGAAGTCCAGCAGCGGCCGCAACAGCGCGTTGAAGCGGTTGCTGCGCGCGCACAGGATGCCCAGCGGCACGCCGATGAACAGGCTGATCAAGGTGGCCGAGAAGACCAGCGCCAGCGTCACCATCGTCTGGTCCCAGAAACCGGTGAGGCGGATCACCAGCAGGCTGGCCAGCGCGAACAGGCCGAAACGCCATTTCAGCCGCCACGTGCCCACCGCCACGACCATCAGGATCACCAGCCAGAAGGGCACGGCCAGGAAGGCGGCCTCGACGCGGCCTGCAAAGGTCTCGACGACGCCGCCGATGGCATCGAACAGCCGGTCGCCGCGGCTCAGCAGCAGCTTGACACCGTCGTTCACCAGTGCGCCCAACGGCAGCACGTTCTTGTCCTGGCCCATCAGGGCCTGCATGAAGTCAACTGGCATGGCGGCTGCTCGCGATCTTGATCAGCAGGCTCTTGGGCGTGATGCAGCCCACGAGGCGTTCGGCGTCGTCGAAGACGCTCACGGGTTGATCCAGGCCAAGGACGGTGCGAAGGGCCTCGGGCAGAGTGGTATCCGCGGGAAGTCTGGTCCCGTTGCACTGGGCAACGAGGTCCGCCGCCCGTGGCGTGCTGTCCACCAGGTCGGCCGCGGTCAGGTAGCGCGAGGTGTCCACGCCCTTGAAGAAGCGGCGCACGTAGTCGTTGGCGGGGCGGGTGACGATCTCGTGCGGGGTGCCTTCCTGCACCAGGCTGCCGCCTTCCATGATGCCGATGCGCGAGCCGATCTTCAGCGCTTCCTCCAGGTCGTGCGAGACGAAGAGGATGGTGCGGCGCTGCTCGCGCTGCAGTTCCAGCATCAGGTCCTGCATCTCGGTGCGCTTCAGCGGGTCCAGCGCCGAGAAGGCCTCGTCCATCAGCAGGATGTCCGGGTCCACCGCCAGCGCGCGGGCCAGGCCCACCCGCTGCTGCATGCCGCCGGAGAGCTGGCGCGGGTACTTGTCGGCGTAGGCCTTCAGGCCCACCTGGTCCAGCACGCCGAGGATCTTGTCGCGGCACCGGCGCGGCTTGTCGCCCGCGATCTCGAGGCCGAAAGCGACGTTGTCGAAGACCGTGCGGTGCGGCATCAGCGCGAAGCTCTGGAACACCATGGCCACGCGCTTGCGGCGCCAGCGCACCAGGTCGGCCGGCTTCATGCGCACGATGTCGTCGCCATCGACGACCACCGAGCCCGAGGTCGGCTCGACCAAGCGATTGATCAACCGGATCAGGGTCGACTTTCCGGAGCCCGAGAGGCCCATCAGCACGTAGATCTCGCCGGCATGCACGTCGAAGTTGACGCCGGACAGGCCCACCACCTGGCCGGTGCGCTCGAAGATCTCGTCCTTGGGCCTGCCTTCGCGAAGCAGGGCCAGGGCCTGCTCGGGCTTGGCGCCGAAGACCTTGGTCAGGTCGCGTATCTGGATCTTCGGTCTGGACATGCTCGGTTCCTGGAACGGTCGGGGGCGGGAAGGGGGCGGCATCAGGCTGGCGGTCGGGCTAGCGGTCCAGTTCGAGGTCGCTCAGCGGTTTGCTGCAGCACGGCAGCATCCAGCCCTGCGCCACCTCGCGCGGGCGGAGGCCGCCGCCCTGGTTCATGTCGATCTCGCCGGCGATCTTGCGCGTGCGGCAGGTGCCGCACACGCCGCTGGCGCAAGAAAAGGGCCAGCGTACGCCGGCGCGCTGCGCCGCCTTGAGCACGGTCTCGTCGGCGCCGCATTCGAAACGTTCGCCGCGGGCCTTGAGCACGATCTCGAATCGGCGGCCGGCGGGGGCGGTCGTCTGGCCCGCGGCTTCGGGGGGGCCACCCACGCGGGGCGCCGCCTCGAACGAGAAGCTCTCCTCGTGGTAGCGCGCCATGTCGAAGCCGGCCTCGGCGAGCAGGCCGCGCACCGCGGCCATGAAGGGGCCGGGGCCGCAGCACCAGACTTCGCGTTCCAGCAGGTCGGGCACCTGGGCGCGCAGCAGGGGCAGGTTGATCCGGCCCAGGAGGCCGTTGTAGCCGGGCACGTTGCCGCGTCCTTCGCAAATTAGCGTGGCGCGCCAGCGCGGCAGCAGGCGCGCCAGCAGCTGCAGCTCGTCCGCGAAGACGACGTCCTGCGGCGTGCGGGCGGCGTGGACGAACTGCACGTCGGCGTCCAGCCCCAGGTCGGCCCAGGCGCGGGACATCGACATCAGCGGCGTGATGCCGCTGCCGCCGGACAGGTACAGCTGCCCGCGCGCCGGCACCTGCACCGGCCCCGGCGGAAAGCAGAAGCTGCCGGCCGGACCCGCGGCGGACAGCCGCATGCCCGGGCGCAGCGTGTCGTGCAGCCAGTTGGACACGCGGCCGCCCGGCACGCGCTTGACGGTGATGGCCACCGTGTCGGGCCGGGTCGGCGTGGAGCACAGCGTGTAGCAGCGGTGGATGCGTTCACCCGCGATGTCCAGGCCCAGCGTGATGAACTGGCCGGGCCGGTAGCGGAAGCTGCGTGCTTCCAGCGGGCGCAGCACGAAGCTGCGCACGTCGTGCGTCTCGTCGCGCACGTGCACGCATTCGAGCCATTCGTCGTCTGGGCCCCAGGGCGGCGCGTGCACGGCGCCCAAGTCGGGGTAGGCCGCAAGCATGGGGTCGGTGCTTCGGTTCACGGCAGGCGGGCAGCGGGGGCGGCGGGGCTCAGCGCGTGGCGATGCCGGCGCGCAGGCGGTCCAGGTACCAGACGCAGAAGGCCTCGACCAGCGCTTCGGTGTAGGGCGAGTAGGGCCCGGGCTGGTAGGCGCTGCTGGCGGCGCCGGCGTGGGCCAGTTCCACCAGGCGGCGGTCCTGCGCATTGGTGGCGTTCCACACCGCGGTGAGGTTCTCCACCGTGTAGTCCACGCCTTCCACCGCGTCCTTGTGCACGCACCAGATCGTGCGCACCAGCGTCTTGCCGGGGCTGATCGGGATGGTGACGAAGCTGACCACGTGGTCGCTCATGAAGTGGTGCCAGGAATTGGGCTGGGTCCAGAAGGACAGGCCGCCCAGTGCCTTGTCGGTGAAATCGCCGAGCAGCTTCCTGCACGCCACCTCGGCATTCAGCGTCTGCGACTGGCCGGCGCCGTCCAGCGGCAGGCGCTGCGTGCGGAAGCCGGTGATGCGTGTGTCCAGCTCTTCGAGCCGCGCGCTGGGCAGGCCCATCGCTTCCCAGCGCGCGTGGCTGTCCTTCACCACCTGTTCGAAATGCGCCAGGCCTTCAGCGTTCTGCGGTCCGGGCTGGTAGCCGAAGCCGTGCTCGTAGATCGAGCGCGTCAGCTCCGGGTGGTTGCTCATGCAGTGGTAGCACTCGCGGTTGTTCTCCAGCGTCAGCTTCCAGTTGCCTTCTTCGATGATGTCCACCTGCGCCGCCACCTTGCAATCGTCCAGCCGGTGCGGCGCCAGGTAGGGGCGCATGCGCGCGGCCATCTCATCGAAGTCGGCTGGCGGCTCGTCGGCCAGGCAGATGAAGATCAGCCCTTCCAGGTTGCGCAGGTGCACCTGGTGCAGGCTGTGCTGCTCGCGCAGGAAGGTCTCGCCCATGTGGTCGGCGTGGATCAGCTTTCCTTCCAGGTCGTAGGTCCACTGGTGGTAGGGGCAGACGATGTTGCCCAGGCTGCCCTGGTGCTCCTGGCACAGGCGCGAGCCGCGGTGGCGGCAGACGTTGTGGAAGGCGCGCA
>CAMLKR010000133.1 GCA_946480565.1 uncultured Arenimonas sp.
GCATGTCCGGCCTGGGCGAACGCGCCCGCGGCGAGCTGCGCAACCGCGCGCTCGGGTTCATCTACCAGTTCCACCACCTGCTGCCGGAGTTCAGCGCGCTGGAGAACGTGATGATGCCGCTGATGATCCGCGGTGAGTCCGCCGCCTCGGCGCAGGTGCCGGCCCGGGCGCTGCTCGAGCGCGTCGGGCTGGGCCACCGGCTCGGCCACAAGCCCGGCGAGCTCTCGGGCGGCGAACGCCAGCGCGCGGCGGTGGCGCGGGCCCTGGTCACGAAGCCGGCCTGCGTGCTCGGCGACGAACCCACCGGCAACCTCGACGAGAAGACCGCCGCCGGCGTGTTCGAGCTGCTGCTGGAACTCAACCGCGAGCAGGGCACCGCCCTGGTCATGGTCACCCACGATCGCCGCCTGGCGCGGCGACTGGATCGAACCCTGGAGCTGACCCAGGGACAACTGCGACCGCTGCCCGCGGAGTAGCGTGCCGGCCGCGCCGGCGATCGCGCCGACGCCCTTCGGGCTCGCCAGCGCCGCCGCGCTGCTGGCGGCCGTGGGGCTGGTGCAGGGCCTGCCTTCGTTGCCGCCGGGCCCGTTCGCCTGGGCCACGCTGGTCGCGGGAGTCGTCTGCTGGACCCGCCGCGGTGCGCTGCGGCTGGTCGGGGTTTTCCTGGTCGGCCTGGGCCTTGCCGTGCTGCAGGGCCAGGCCTCGCTGGCCCTCCGTCTTCCACCGGCGCTGTCCGGCCAGGCCCTGGTGCTCGAGGGCAGGGTGCTGGGCCTGCCGATCACCGGGCCGGACGCGGTCCGCTTCGAATTCAGGGTCGACGACGGCGAAGGCGCCGCGGCTGCGCTGGCCGGCCGCAAGCTCCGGCTGGGCTGGTACCTGCGCGGACCGCAGCGCGTGCCCGTGATCGAGCCGGGCAGCCGCTGGCGCCTGGCCGTGAAGCTGCGGCCTCCGCGCGGCCTGGTGAATCCCGGCGGGTTCGATTTCGAGCGCCGGGCGTTGGAGCAGCGCATCGCCGCGACGGGTTACGTGCTGGACGGCGATGCGAACCGGCCATTGGCACCCGGCCGCGGACTCGACGCCTGGCGAGGCGAGCTGTCGCGGCGCATCCACCACGCGGTGCCCGACCCGAGCGCACGTTTCGTCGCGGCCCTGGCGCTGGGTGACACCCGGGCCCTGGACGACCACGACTGGCAGGTGCTGCGCGCGACCGGCCTGACCCACCTGATCGCGATCTCCGGTTTCCATGTCGGTCTGGTGGCGGGGTTTGGAATGCTGCTCGGTCGTGGCCTCTACCGGTGCGCGCCCGCGCTGGCGCGGCGGCTGCCGATGCCGCAGGGCAGCGCCCTCAGCGCGCTGCTGCTGGCCGCCGCTTACACCGCGCTGGCCGGATTCGCATTGCCGACGGTGCGCACCCTGCTGATGATCGCGGCCCTGCTGCTGGCGCGCCTGCTGCGCCGGCCGCAGTCGCCGTCGCAGGCCCTGGCCTTCGCCCTGGTCGTGGTGCTGCTGGCCGATCCGCTGAGCGTGCTGGCACCCGGATTCTGGCTCAGCTTCCTGGGCGTGGCCTGGCTGATGTGGTGCCTGCCCGGCGTCGCCGGCGAAGGGCTGTGGCGGGCCTACCTGAAGGCGCAGGGCGTCGCCGTGCTGGGGCTGCTGCCGGCGAGCATCTGGTTCTTCAGCCAGGCCTCGCTGCCGGGACCGGTGGTGAACCTGGTCGGCATTCCGTGGATCAGCCTGGGCGTCGTGCCGCTTTGCCTGGCCGGACTGCTGCTGTCGCCGCTGTGGGATGCCGGCGCGGCCGCCTGCTGGCAGGCCGCCGCCCGACTGATGGACTGGCTGTGGTCGGCGCTGGAGGGGATCGCCGCGTGGCCCTGGGCACTGGCCTGGCTTCCCGAGCCGTCGCCCGCGGCGATCGCGCTGGCGATGCTGGGTACCTTCTGGCTGCTGCTGCCGCGCGGCGTGCCGGGCAAGGGCCTGGCGCTGGTGCTGCTGCTGCCGATGGCCTGGCCGCGGCTTGACCGGCCGGGGCCGGGCGAAGCGGACCTGCACCTGCTCGACGTCGGCCAGGGTCTGGCCCTGGTCGTGCGCACGCAGCGGCACACGCTGCTCTACGACGCCGGACCGGCGATGCCACGCGGATTCGACCTGGGCGAGTCGGTGGTGGTGCCGGCACTGCGGGCGCTCGGCCTGCGCCGGGTCGACGCGCTGGTGCTGAGCCATGGCGACAACGACCACGCGGGTGGCGCCGCATCGGTGATGGCGGCGTTTCCACCGGCGCGGGTGCTGGCGCCGGAGGGCTGGGCGCGTCCCGGCATGGCGCCGTGCACGGCAGGGCAGGCGTGGACGTGGGACGGCGTGCGTTTCGAGATCCTGCATCCGACGCCGCATTTTCCCTATCAGCGCAACGAAAGCTCCTGCGTGCTGCACATCGACGCCGGCGGTGGCCGCGCGCTGCTGCCCGGCGACATCGGCCGCCACGTGGAGGCCCGGCTGGCGCGCCGGCCGGAGCAGGTCGCCGCCGAGGTGCTGCTGGTGCCGCACCACGGCAGCGATGGCTCGTCGAGCCTCGATTTCCTGGCCGCGGTGCGACCGCGCGTCGGCCTGCTCGCCGTCGGCCGCGACAACCGCTTCGGACTGCCCAAGCCCCGGGCGCTGGCAAGGCTCGAGCGTTACGGCGTAGTCCTGCACGACAGCGCGGGCCGCGGCGCGATCCACCTGCGCCTGGGGCCCGACGGGCCGGGTCCGGTCCGGGGCCTGCGCCAGGACCGCCGCCGCTACTGGCGCGATGCCGGTGCGGACGGCACAGGCTATGCTATCGGCCGGTCTGAACCCGATAGGTGAGGCGTGCTTGAACTGATCAAAGCCGGCGGCTGGGTGATGCTGCCGATCATCCTGCTGGCCGTGCTGGCCCTGGCCATCATCCTCGAGCGCTTCTGGACCCTGCGCCGCCGCGAAGTGCTTCCGCCCGGCCTGGGCGAGGAAGTGCGGGAATGGGCCCGCGGCCGCAGTCTCGATCCCAAGCACATCGACGTGTTGCGCCGTAACTCGCCGCTGGGCGAACTGCTGGCCGCCGGCCTGGACGTGCGCCACCGCCCGCGCGAGATCATCAAGGAGCGCATCGAGGACGCCGGCCGCCACGTCGCCTACCGCCTCGAGCGTTTCCTCAACTCCCTGGGCACCATCGCCGCGGTCGCGCCGCTGCTGGGCCTGCTGGGCACCGTGTTCGGCATGATCGAGATGTTCCTGGACATCCTGACCACCGGCGTCGGCGACGCCAACCGCCTGGCCGGCGGCATCGGCCAGGCGCTGATCTCGACCGCGGCCGGCCTGTGCCTGGCGATCCCGGCGCTGATGTTCCACCGCTACCTGCGCGGCCGCGTCACCGGCTACATCGTCGACATGGAGAAGCAGGCCACCGCGCTGCTCGAGGCCCTGGACGAGGGAGCGTCGCCGCCGCCGGCCAAGGCGCCGCGTGCCAAGCGGGGTGAGGCGTGAGACTGAGCTCGGGCAAGGTCCCGGACGAGCCGGAGATCAACCTGGTCTCCCTGATCGACGTGGTGTTCTGCCTGATCATCTTCCTGGTCGTCACCACCACCTTCGACCACCGTTCGGCGCTGAAACTGGTGCTGCCGGAGTCGCAGGCGGTGTCCAACGCCGATCCGGGCGACCCGCTGACCGTGCTGGTGGATGCCGAAGGCCGCTTCTTCATCGGCAACAACGAAGTGCTCAAGCGCGACGTCGGTTCGCTGAAGGAAGCCATCGCCCGCGTCGCCGGCGAGGACCGGACGCGCCCGGTGGTGCTGCGGGCCGATGCGCGCACGCCGCACCAGTCGGTGGTGACCGCGATGGATGCGCTGGGCCAGCTCGGCTTCACCCGCCTGTCCATCGCCACCACGCCCGAGGCCAAGCCTTGACCGCAGAAGCCTCCGCCTGGGCGATCTACCGCCGGCTGCTGGGCCGCGCCCGGAAATACTGGCCCTTCCTGGTCGCCGCCTTCATCGGCATGCTGTTCGAGGCCGCGGCAGCCGGCGCCTTCACCGCGCTGATGGAGCCGATGGTCAACGAGACCTTCGTGGCCCGCAATCCGGACGTGCGCTGGACCTTGCCGGCGGCCATCGTCGGCATCTTCCTGCTGCGCGGCGTCGCGACCTTCGCCACCGATTACGGCATGTCGCGGGTCGGCCGCAGCGTGGTGCGCGACCTGCGTGAGTCCGTGATGGCCAAGTACCTGCGCCTGCCCAGCACGCGCTTCGACCGCGAGCCGGTGGCGGCGATGGTCTCGCGCCTGAACTACGACACCGAACAAGTCGCCCAGGCCAGCAGCGACGCCATCAAGGTGCTGCTGACCGACACGCTGACCATCCTCGTGCTGCTGGGCGTGATGTTCTACAACGGCCCGCGCGTGACCATCGTGATGCTGGTGGTGGCGCCGCTGATCGCCGGCATCTCCGGCGTGGTCGGGCGCCGCTACCGGCGCATCAACCGCGGCATCCAGGACGGCGTCGCCAGCATGGCCCAGGTGGCCGAGCAGGCGCTGTCGGCCCAGCAGGAGGTCAAGATCTACGGCGCCCAGGCCTCCGAGCTTGGACGCTACCGTGGCCTGATCGACCGCAACCTGCGCCTGGGCGTGAAGGTGGACGCCACCCGCGCCGCGGCATCGTCCGTGGTGCAGCTGCTGGCGGCGGTGGCGCTGGCGGTGATCCTGCTGGTCGCCGGCACCGAGGCGGCCCAGGGCCGCATGAGCGCCGGCAGCTTCGTCGCGATGCTGTCGGCGATGATGGCGATGCTGCCCTCGCTCAAGCGCATCACCAACGTGCAGAGCCTGATCCAGCGCGGCGTGGCGGCTTCCGAGCGCCTGTTCGCCATCCTCGACCAGCCGGACGAACCGGACGAGGGCCGGATGCCGCTGCTGTCCGCGCGCGGCGAGATCGAGTTCCGCGACGTCAGCGTGCGCTACCCCGGCCAGGACGTGCCGGCGCTGGACCGCATCAGCTTCCGCGCCGCGCCCGGCACGGTCACCGCCATCGTCGGCCGATCCGGCAGCGGCAAGTCCACCCTGATCCGTCTGCTGCCGCGCTTCTACGAAGCTGCGGAGGGCACCGTACTGGTCGACGGCGTGCCGGTGCAGGACTACCGCCTCGCCGACCTGCGCCGGCAGATCGCGCTGGTCGGCCAGCGGGTGATGCTGTTCGACGACAGCATCGCGGCCAATATCGCCTACGGGCAGGCAGCCGGCACCGACGAGGCGCGCATCCGTCGCGCCGCCGAAGCCGCCAACGCCGCCGAGTTCATCGACCGCCTGCCGGGCGGAATGGACGCGGGCATCGGCGAAAATGGCGGGTTGCTGTCCGGCGGCCAACGCCAGCGCCTGGCGATTGCCCGCGCCATCCTGAAGGATGCGCCGATCCTGATCCTGGACGAGGCGACCGCCGCACTGGACACCGAATCCGAGCGCCTGGTGCAGGACGCGCTGAACCGCCTGATCCCTGACCACACCACGCTGGTGATCGCGCACCGCCTGTCCACGGTGGAGCACGCCGACCAGGTGCTGGTGCTCGACGCCGGCCGCCTGGTGGAGCAGGGCAGCCATGCCGAGTTGCTGGCCCGCGGCGGCCTGTACGCCCACCTGCACCGGATGCAGTTCCGCGAGCCGGAGGCCGGGTGACGTCCGCGCTGGAGCGCTGGCTGCTGCGGCGCTGGTACGGCGGCGTGGCGCCGGGGCCCGGGCTGCGCCTGCTGTCCGTGGCCTATGCCGGCCTGCTGCGCCTCGACCGCGCGCTCTACCGGCGAGGCCTGCGCAAGGTGCACCGCCTGCGGGTGCCGGTGATCGTGGTCGGCAACCTGGTGGCCGGCGGCACCGGCAAGACGCCGCTGACGATCGCCCTGGCCCGCGCCCTGGCGGCCGCGGGCTGGAAACCCGGCATCGTCAGCCGCGGCTACGGGCGACGTTCGCTGGATCCGGTGCGGGTGCAGCCGCATCTGCCGGCCGAACTCTGCGGCGACGAACCTCTGCTGATCGCCCGCCGGACCGGACTGCCGGTATTCGTCGACGCCGACCGCGTGGCCGCCGCGCGCCGGTTGGTCGCCGAGGGCTGCGACCTGATCATCGCCGACGACGGCCTGCAGCACCGGCGCCTGGGCCGCGACCTCGAGATCGAGGTGCTGGACGGCGAACGACGGCACGGCAACGGCCGACTCATGCCGGCCGGCCCGCTGCGCGAGCCGTCCACTCGCCGGGTGGACCTGCGCGTAGTCAACGGCGGCGCGGCGGGCGAGGGCGAATGGCCGATGCAGCTGGTGCTGGGCGATGCCGAGCCGCTGGAAGGCGGGCCGCCTCGACCGCTGGCGGAGTTCGCGGGCGGCCCGGTGCATGCCGTCGCCGGCATCGGCAACCCGGAGCGTTTTTTCGCCGCCTTGCGCGCCCGCGGCCTGCAGGTGCAGGCGCATGCATTCGCCGACCACCATGATTTCCTTGCCGAGGACCTGCGCCTGGATCCGCCGCTGCCGATCCTGATGACCGAGAAGGACGCGGTGAAATGCGCCGAATTCGGCCTG
>CAMLKR010000134.1 GCA_946480565.1 uncultured Arenimonas sp.
GCAGCTACGCGATCGGCCTGGCCGCGGGCCTGCGCGGCGACGGCTGGAACCTGGGATTCGTGGTCGAGACCGAGCGCCAGGTCGAAGCCCACCTGGACGAACACCTGGGCAGTCTGCCGTCCGGCGACGAACGCAGCCGCGCCATCCTGCGCACCATGAAGGCCGACGAGGCCCGCCACGCCGACCACGCCGAACAGGCCGGCGCCCGCAGGCTTCCGCAGCCCATCCCGCGGCTGATGGCGCTCAGTTCCCGCCTGATGAAGCTCGTCGCCTACCGCCTCTAGCCCGGGGTTCGGGCCCCGGACTCGACTGCCCGCTCAGGGGGAGGCGAACTTGAGGCCGATGATGCCGGCCAGGATCAGGGCGATGCAGGCCAGGCGCGGCCAGGCCGCCGATTCGCCGAACAGCACGATGCCCAGGATCGCGGTGCCGACCGCACCGATGCCGACCCAGACCGCATAGCCGGTGCCGATCGGTATTTCCTTCAGCGCCAGCGCCAGGCACCACATGCTGGCCGCCATCGCCGCGATGGTGACCGTGCTGGCCAGCGGCCGGGTGAAGCCCTCGGTGTACTTGAGGCCGATGGCCCAGACGATCTCGAGCACCCCGGCGATCGACAGGTAGATCCACGCCATGTCACTTCTCCTTTCCTTTCCAAAGCCCTGAAAACAAGGACGGCCCGGAGCCTGCGCTCCGGACCGTCGTCGGTCCTGCGAATGCCGGGAACGGTCCCGGCCGCGGGTCGTCCCGCGGGTCGGCTCAGTCGGCCAGGTTGTGGCCGTTGAACAGCTCGACGATCTCGCGCTTGAGCTGGTTCTCGATCCGCAGCCGGTCCTTGAAGCCCAGGTTCTTGGCCTTCTCCTCGAACAGGTAGGTGTCGAGGTCGAATTCCTTCAGGTGCATCTTCGTGTGGAACAGGTTCTCCTGGTACACGTTGACGTCGATCATCTCGTACTTGCTCTTGATCGGCTTGGACAGGAAGTCCTGGATCGAGTTGATCTTGTGGTCGATGTAGTGCTTCTTGCCCTTCACGTCGCGGGTGAAGCCGCGCACGCGGTAGTCCATCACCACGATGTCGGACTCGAAGCTCTCGATCAGGTAGTTCAGGGCCTTCAGCGGCGAAATGACGCCGCAGGTGGCGACGTCGATGTCGGCGCGGAAGGTGGCGATGCCGTTGTGCGGATGCGTCTCCGGATAGGTGTGCACGGTGATGTGCGACTTGTCCAGGTGCGCGACCACGGCGTCGGAGATGAGCTCCTTGCCGGCGGCCTTCTTGTCGATGACGGGCTCCTCCGAGATCAGGATGGTCACCGAGGCGCCCTGGGGGTCGTAGTCCTGGCGGGCCACGTTCAGGATGTTGGCGCCGATGATCTCGGCCACGTCGGTCAGTATCTGGGTCAGGCGCTCGGCGTTGTAGGCCTCATCGATGTATTCGATGTAGCGCTGGCGCTGTTCCTCCGACACCGCGTAGCAGACGTCGTAGATGTTGAAGCTCAGGGCCTTGGTCAGGTTGTTGAAACCCTGGAGCCGGAGGCGAGGAAGCGGCTTGACCACGTGGGCGTTCCTGCGGTGCGGAGGGGGGTGGAGCGAGGGGGCGCATTATCGGCCAAACCGCCCCCGGGGGAAACCTCGGCTCCGTCGGGGCCTCGCCGCCATTGCCGGAGCCGGCGTCACGGCCTAAGCTGAACGCCTCACCGGGGCCAGGCACCACCTTGGCGCTGAACAGGAGTTCACCGATGCCGCTGCAGCCGCACAAGGTCGTCAACAGCCCGCTCGCGCCGGATACGGCCACCATGGGCCGCTTCCTCGACCACTGCCATCGCCGCCGCTACCCCTCGCGGACCGACGTGTTCCGTCCGGGCACTCCGGCCACCTCGCTCTATTACGTGGTCAGCGGCTCGCTCAGCGTGGTCAGCGAGGAGCCGGACGGCCGCGAGCTGATCCTGGGCTACGTCAACGCCGGCGAGTTCATCGGCGAGATGGGCCTGTTCTTCGCCGCCGACGCCCGCGCCGTGGTCGTGCGCACCCGCAGCGCCTGCGAACTGGCCGAGATCAACTACGAACGCCTGCACCAGCTGTTCGCCGGCCCGCTGCAGTCCGAGTGCCCGCGCATCCTGTACGCGATCGGCCTGCAGCTGTCCAAGCGCCTGCTCGACACCAGCCGCAAGGCCAGCCGCCTGGCCTTCCTGGACGTCAGCGGCCGCATCGTCCGCACCCTGAACGACCTGTGCCAGGAACCGGACGCGCTGTCGCACCCGCAGGGCACCCAGATCCGGGTCTCGCGCCAGGAGCTGGCCCGCATCGTCGGCTGCTCGCGCGAGATGGCCGGCCGCGTGCTCAAGCAGCTGCAGGAACAGGGCGTGCTGCACGCCCGCGGCAAGACCATCGTGGTGTACGGCACCCGCTGAGCCATGGGCGCCAGCGCCGGTAGCGAATCGCTGCTGGTCCGCCCCGCGTCCGCCCAGGACGCGGCCGGCGTCGCCACCCTGCTGGGCGTCCTGGGGTACCCCTGCGACCGCGCCGAAGCGGCCGCCCGGCTGCGCGCGCTGGAGGAAGAGCCCGACCAGCAGATCCTGGTCGCCGACCGCCACGGCTGCCTGGTGGGCCTGCTGGCCCTGGACCTGATGTATTACCTGCCGCTGGGCGCCCGCACCTGCCGCATCACCGCCCTGGTGGTGTCCGACGCCGAACAGCGCCGCGGCGTCGGCCGCCTGCTGCTGCGCGAGGCCGAGCACCGCGCCCGCCAGGCCGGCGCCGCGCGCATCGAGCTGACCTCGGCGACCCACCGCCACGAGGCCCACGAGTTCTACCGGGCCTGCGGCTTCGGCGAGAGCGCGCTGCGTTTTCTCAAGCGCCTGGGCGACTGAACCCGCGACCCGGGGGCGGACCCGGCGATTCCCGGCGGATGCCGGCCCGGCTCAGGCCATCAGTTCGAAGGCACCGCGCAGGCGCCGGTGCACCTTCGCCACGCTGCGCGCGTCGGGGCAGACCAGGACCGGCCGGGCCGTCTCGCACAGGATCGGCAGGTCGCGGGCGCTGTCGCTGTAGACGGCCGCGAAGGGCGGACGGATCTGGTGCCGGGCCAGGGCCACCAGCTTGCGCGGTCCGACCGTGTGTTCGACGCCGATGTAGCCGCCGAAGGCCGCCCTCACGCGGGAGCCGACCACCGGCACCTCGGGCTGGCCCAGCGCACGCCACAGGTCGCGGGCCAGGCCGGCCTCGGCGCCGGTGACGATGACGACGTGGTCGCCGGCCGCGAGGTGCGCATGCAGGCGCGCCACCGCCGGCGCGATCAGCAATTCGTCGCGACGGGCGGCGCAGTCGAGCAGGAAGTCCTCGCGTGCTTCGCTGATCGCCTCCGGGGTGCGGCCGACCGTGGCCAGCCAGGTGTAGAAGCTGGCCGGCAGCCAGGCGCTGCGCCACCAGGCGAAGCCCGGAGCCAGGAAGGGAAAGCTCAGGCCCGCCGCGAGCCGGCGCAGCGGATGGCTGTCCAGCTGGCCGCGCAGCCAGGCCGCCGCGCAGTCGCCGCGCACCAGCGTGCCATCGAAATCGAACAGCACGGTGGCGCCGGGGCGCGGGCTCATGCGAACAGGCGGGCCAGCTCGGCGCCGGGATCGGGCGCGCGCATGAAGGTCTCGCCGACCAGGAAGGCATGCACGCCGTTTCCGCGCATCAGGGCCACGTCGGCCGCGGTGGCGATGCCGCTTTCGGTCACCAGCAGGCGGTCGCGCGGCACCGCGTTGCGCAGGTCGAGCGTGGTCTGCAGGCTCACCTCGAAGCTGCGCAGGCTGCGGTTGTTGATGCCCACCAGGGGCGCACCGACCTGCAGCGCGCGCTCGAGCTCGTCGATGTCGTGCACTTCCACCAGCACGTCCATGCCCAGCTGCATCGCCAGGTGCGAGAGCTCGGCCAGCGCCGCGTCGCCCAGGGCCGCCACGATCAGCAGGATGCAGTCGGCGCCCAGCGCGCGCGCCTCGTAGACCTGGTAGGCGTCGATGGTGAAATCCTTGCGCAGCACCGGCAGCGAACAGGCGTTGCGCGCCTGCACCAGGTAGTCGTCGGCGCCCTGGAAGAAGTCGACGTCGGTCAGCACCGACAGGCAGGCCGCGCCGCCGCGCTCGTAGCTGGCGGCGATGTCGGCGGGGCGGAAGTCGGGCCGGATGACGCCCTTGCTGGGGCTGGCCTTCTTGACCTCGGCGATCACCGCCGGCAGGCCGGCCGCGATCTTCGCCTGCAGCGCGGCGGCGAAGCCGCGGGTCGGCGCCAGGCCCTCGCAGCGCGCCGAAAGCTCGCGCAGGGAAACGCGCGCGGAGCGCTCGGCGATTTCTTCGGCCTTGCGGCGCAGGATGGTCTGCAGGATGTCGCTCATTCTTCTTCCTGGAATCGGAAAACCGGGGTCAGAGTGCATTTATCTATCAGATAAATGCACTCTGACCCCGGATTCACGGGCCGGCGTAGGCGCGTTCGACTTTGGCGACGCGCAGTTCGAAGTGTTCGTACCATTCGCTGCGGCCACGTTCGCGGGCCAGCGTGTGCTCGGCGTGGCGGCGCCAGGCCAGGATGTGGGCTTCGGATTCCCAGTAGCTGACCGTGATGCCCAGGCCGCTGGCGTCGCGCACGCTCTCGACCCCGAGGTAACCGGGCTGCAGCGCCGCCAGCTCGGCCATCCGGTCGGCGGTGGCGCCGTACCCGTTGTCGCCGTCGCGGCGCAGGCTGGTGAAGACCACGGCGTAATACGGCGGCGGCGGGGTGCGGGCGAAACCTTCTGCGGACATGGTTCCTACTTTCCGGCAAGCCGGCGGGTGGTGGCGACGAACGCGTCGAGCTTGGCGCGGGCCTTGCCGGCGGCGATCGCCTTGCGGGCCTGGTCGATGCCGTCGGCGATCGACACCGCGCGGCCGGCCGCGTACAGCGCGGCGCCGGCGTTGAGCGCGACGATCTCGCGCGGCAGGCCGTCCTTGCCGTCCAGCGCCTCCTTCAGCAGCGCCATCGACTCGTCGGAATTCTCGACCCGCAGGTTGCGGCTGGCGGCCATCGAGATGCCGAAGTCTTCGGGGTGGATCTCGTACTCGACCACGTCGTCGCCGCGCAGCTCGCCGACCATCGTGGCGCCGCCCAGCGAGATCTCGTCCATGCCGTCGCGGCCCCAGACCACCAGCGCGCGCTTGGCGCCCAGCCGCTGCAGCACGCGCACCTGGATGCCGACGAGGTCGGGATGGAAGACGCCCATCAGGATGTTGGGCGCGCCGGCCGGGTTGGTCAGCGGGCCGAGGATGTTGAAGATGGTGCGCACGCCCAGCTCCTTGCGCACCGGGGCGACGTTCTTCATGGCCGGGTGGTGGATGGGCGCGAACATGAAGCCCATGCCGGTCTCGGCGATGCAGGCCGAGACCTGCTCGGGCTGCAGTTCGATCACCGCGCCCAGGGCCTCGAGCACGTCGGCGCTGCCGGACTTGGACGAGACGCTGCGGTTGCCGTGTTTGGCGACCTTGGCGCCGGCGGCGGCCACCACGAACATGCTGGCGGTGGAGATGTTGAAGGTGTGGGCGCCATCTCCGCCGGTGCCGACGATGTCGACGAAGTTGTGCGCGTCGGGCACCACCACCTTGGCCGCGAACTCACGCATCACCCGCGCCGCGCCGGCGATCTCGCCCACGGTTTCCTTCTTCACCCGCAGGCCGGACAGGATGGCGGCGGTCAGCACCGGCGAGACTTCGCCGCGCATGATCTGCCGCATCAGCTCGACCATCTCGTCGTGGAAGATCTCGCGGTTCTCGATGATGCGCTGGAGCGCGTCCTGCGGGGTGATCGGCATGGCGGCCTCAGCGGGCGAGGAAGTTGCGCAGCATGTCGTGGCCATGCTGGGTGAGGATGGATTCGGGGTGGAACTGCACGCCCTCGACCGGCAGGCTGCGGTGCCGCAGGCCCATGATCTCGTCGACCGTGCCGTCGTCGTTCTCGGTCCAGGCCGTCACCTCCAGGCAGTCGGGCAGCGACTCCCGTCGCACCACCAGCGAGTGGTAGCGCGTGGCTTCGAAGGGATCGGGCAGCCCGGCGAACACGCCCACGCCCTTGTGGCGGATCGGCGAAGTCTTGCCGTGCATGATCGTGCGCGCCCGCACCACTTCGCCGCCGAAGGCCTGGCCCAGGCTCTGGTGCCCCAGGCAGACGCCCAGGATCGGCACCGTGCCCGACAGCTTCTCCAGCACCTCCAGCGACACGCCGGCCTCGTTGGGCGTGCACGGCCCGGGCGAGATGACGATGCGCTCGGGCCGTAGGGCGGCGATCTGCGCCACCGTCAGCGCGTCGTTGCGCACGACCTTCACGTCCTGCCCCAGCTCGCCGAAGTACTGCACGAGGTTGTAGGTGAAGCTGTCGTAGTTGTCGATCATCA
>CAMLKR010000135.1 GCA_946480565.1 uncultured Arenimonas sp.
AACGCCGGGCACGCCCGGTCGCAGGCAGCAGGCGCCGCGCACGATCAGCTCGATCCTGACGCCCGCGCGCGAGGCCTCGTAGAGCGCGCGGATCACGGTCGGCTCGTTCAGGGCGTTCATCTTGGCGATGATGTGCCCGCCGAGCCCGTTGCGCGCGTTCTTCGCCTCGCGCTCGATCTTCTTCAGCAGGCCCTTGTGCAGGGTGAAGGGGGATTGCAGCAGCCGGCGCAGCTTGATGGTCGGCGCCAGACCCGAGAGCTGCTGGAAGATGTCGTGCACGTCGGCGGCGATGTCCGGGTCGGCGGTCATCAGGCCGATGTCGGTGTAGGCGCGGGCGGTGCCGGCGTGGTAGTTGCCGGTGCCCAGGTGCACGTAGCGCTGGAGCTTCTTCCCCTCGCGGCGCACGATCAGCATCATCTTGGCGTGGGTCTTGTAGCCGACCACGCCGTACATCACCTGCACGCCGGCTTCCTGCAGCTGGTCGGCCAGGCGGATGTTGGCCTCCTCGTCGAAGCGCGCGCGCAGCTCGACCACCACGGTCACGTCCTTGCCGTTGCGCGCGGCCGTGATCAGGTGGTCGATGATCTTGCTGTCCTTGCCGGTGCGGTAGAGCGTCTGCTTGATGGCCAGCACGTCGGGATCGTTGGCGGCGTGCTGCAGCAGGTCCAGCACGGACTGGAAACTCTGGTAGGGGTGGTGCAGCAGCAGGTCGCCCTGGCGCAGCGTCTGGAACGGCGCTTCGTCGTCCAGCCCGGCGGCGCGCGGCTTGAAGCTGGGGAACTTCAGTTCGGGGCGGTCGGCGAGGTCGTAGACCTGGGTCACGCGGTTCAGGTTGACCGGGCCGTTGATTCGATACACCGCGTTTTCGGTCAGGCCGAAGTTCTGCAGCAGGATCTTCACGATCGGGGTCGGGCAGTGTTCGGCGATCTCCAGCCGCACCGCCGGCCGGAAGCCGCGGCTGGCCAGCTCGTCCTTCAGCGCGCTGGCGAGGTTCTCCACTTCCTCCTCGTCCACGAACAGCTCGGAGTTGCGGGTGACGCGGAACTGGTAGGCGCCCTTGACCTTCATGCCGGTGAACAGGTCGTCCACGAAGGCGGTGAGCACGGCCGAGAGCAGCACGAAGTCGTGCTGGCCGCCCGAGACCTCCGGCGGCAGCTGGATGATGCGGGGCAGCGAGCGCGGCGCGCGCACGATCGCCATGCCGCCGTTGCGGCCGAACGCGTCCTTGCCTTCCAGCACCACGACCACGTTGAGCGATTTGTTGAGGATGCGCGGGAACGGGTGCACCGGATCCAGGCCCAGCGGCGAGAGCACCGGCAGCAGTTCGTCTTGGAAATACTTGTGCAGCCAGCGCTTCTGCTTGGCGTTCCAGCTCTGGTGCGCCAGGATCCGGATGCCGGCGGCGTTGAGCTCCGGGCGCAGGGTCTCGTTCCAGTAGCGGTACTGCTCTTCCACCAGGGCCGCGGCCTTGTCGTGGATCAGCTCCAGGGCGCGGGTCGGCGGGATGCCGTCGGGCGGCAGCGGCCCGCCGAACTGCTGGGCGGTGCGCACGGTGGCGGCGCGGATCTCGAAGAACTCGTCGAGGTTGGTGCAGCTGATGCACAGGTACTTCAGCCGTTCCAGCAGCGGCACCGTCGGGTCCTGGGCCTGGGCCAGCACCCGGAAGTTGAACTCCAGCTGCGACAGCTCGCGGTTGAGGTAGAGCTCGGGGGCGTGCAGGTCGGGCGTTTCGGGGCTGTCGGGGCTCATGGTCCGTGCAGTTCGCAGGGGCGGCGGCCGGGGCCGCGCCGGGAGGGTAGTGTATGCCGGACCTCAGGCTTCGGTGGCGCTGCGCGCGCGGACCCGTGCCGGGCCGAACACGCAGGCGAAGGTGCTGCCGCGGCCGACTTCGCTTTCGATCTCCAGCCGGCCCTGGTGCAGGCTGAGCACGTGCTTGACGATGGACAGGCCCAGGCCGGTGCCGCCGGATTCACGCGAGCGGCTGGTCGAAACGCGGTAGAAACGTTCGGTGATACGCGGCAGGTGCTGGGCCGGGATGCCGTAGCCGCTGTCGATCACGGCCAGGCGCGCGCCGCCGTCGGCGGTGCGGCTGAAGCGGATCACGATGCGGCCGTCGGTCGGCGTGTAGCGCACCGCATTGCTGACCAGGTTCGAGAACGCGCTGTGCAGCTCCTTGACCGAGCCGGTGAGGTCGCAGCCGGCCTGGTCCTCGACCACGATCTGGTGCCGGCCCTGGCTCAGGGCCTCGGCCTCGCGGCGCAGGGTGACCAGCATCGAGGCCATGCCCAGCGGCTCCTCCGGCAGGTGTTCCTGGGCCTCGAGCCGCGACAGGGTCAACAGGTCTTCGACCAGCTGGGTCATGCGCTGGGACTGGCGACGCATCTCCTCGACCATCACCGCCAGGTCCGGGTGTTCCTCCGGTTCGATCATGTCCAGGTAGCCGTGCACCACCGTCAGCGGTGTCCGCAGCTCGTGCGAGACGTTGGCGACGAAGTCGCGGCGCACCTGCTCCAGCCGCATCAGTTTGGTGACGTCGCGCACCACCACCAGCCACTGGGTGGCGGAATAGGGGATCAGGCGCAGGCTCAGGCGCACCAGGGGCTCGGCCGGACTGGCGACGTCGGTCAGCGGTTCGTCGGTCTGGCCGGCGGCAAGCCATTCGCGCACCCGGGGCTGTTCGGGGAAGAAGTCCAGCAGCGGTTCGCCCAGGCTCTGCGGATAGCGCAGGCCGACCAGGTGGCGCGCGGTCTTGTTGAACCAGACCAG
Organism: uncultured Arenimonas sp.; assembly: GCA_946480565.1. The sequence goes on from CAMLKR010000135.1 coordinate 2,767, forward strand.
CCGGCCGTCACGGCGGTTGATGACCAGGGCACCGTCGGGCATCGCGGTGGCGGCCTGGCGGTAGGCACGCAGCAGGCGCACCAGGCGCCGGCTTCGGATGCGGTTTTCGGTCTGGCGCCGGTGGATCAGGGTTTCCAGCGCGGCCCACAGGCCCTGGCCATCGACCGTGCGCAGCTGCTTGCGCCAGTCCAGGAAACGCAGCACGCGGTAGAGGCGCCAGTAGGCGCGCGCCGCCAGCACGCCGGTGGCGATGCCCAGGGCCCACCAGGGTTCGCCCAACGCCATGCCGATGCCCAGGGCCAGCGCGTAGAAGAGCAGCAGCCGGATCAGGGACTGGCGCCAGGCCAGCCGCAACAGCATCGAGACACTCATGTCCGGCCGGTTCCCATCCTCAGCTCATCGCCGCGGAGAAGCGGTAGCCGGAGCCGCGCACGGTCTGAACCATGTCGTCCAGGCGGAAGGGCTCCAGGGCCTTGCGCAGCCGGCGGATGTGCACGTCCACCGTGCGTTCCTCGACGTAGACGTTGCCGCCCCAGACGTGGTCGAGCAGCTGGGTGCGGGTGTAGACGCGGTCGGCGTGCGTCATGAAGAAGTGCAGCAGGCGGTATTCGGTCGGGCCCACGTGTACCGACTGGTCGCCGGCGAACACCCGGTGGGCGGCGCCGTCGATGCGCAGGCCCCCGACGGTCACGGAACCGTCATCTTCGTCCTCCCGCGAGCGGCGCATCACGGCGCGGATGCGGGCCAGCAGCTCGCGGGCCGAGAAGGGCTTGACCACGTAGTCGTCCACGCCCGACTCCAGGCCCGAGACCCGGTCGTTCTCCTCGCCGCGGGCGGTCAGCATGATGATCGGGATGTCGCGGGTCAGCTCGTCCTTGCGCCAGCGCCTGGCCAGCTCCAGGCCGCTGGCGCCGGGCAGCATCCAGTCGAGCAGGATCAGGTCGGGCACGCGCTCGGCGATGGCGGTCTGGGCCTCGCGGGCGTCCCCGGCGTGCACCGGCTCGTATTCGCCCTTGCGCAGGGCGTAGGCCACCATCTCGCGGATGGCGGGTTCGTCGTCGACGATCAGGATGCGCTTCTGCACAGGTTTACCGTGTCACCGGAGGGGCCTGTGCGCAAGTAGATAAAACTTTTGTGACCGGGTGGTGACAGGCCCGCCGGGCCCGGGTCAGCGGGTGTCGGGTCGCTGCTCGTGGGCCTCGATGCCCTGGCGGCGCATTTCCAGCACGATCGGGGTGATGGCCGCCATGCGGGCCTCGATCCGGGCGCGCTGGTAGTAGTCCAGGTCGTCGCGCTGCTTCAGGGCGTCCAGCTGGTTCAGGGCGTCCACCGCCCGGCCGTTGAGGAAGGCGGCCTCGGCATAGGCCTCGCCGGCCCGCACCAGGTCGCCGGCCAGCTCGCTGGCACGGGCGAAGCTGCGCTGGAACAGCGGGTCCTCAGCGCTGTCGGACATCAGCGGGCGCAATACTTCCTGGGCCCGCCGGCCGGAGGCCGGCGTGGCGACCTCGATCAGGGTCCCGGCATAGGTCAGGCGCACCGCCCGGTTCTCCGGATGTTTCTGCAGCAGGGCGTCGAAGCGCTGGCGCGCCAGCTCGCGTTTGCCGGCCGTGGCCGCGGCTTCGGCCCGGGCCAGTTCGAGCCACAGGTCGCCGGGATGGCGGGTTAACAGGTCCTCGAGGGTCTGTTCCGATTCGGCGGGGTAGCCGGCCAGCCGCTGCGCCAGGGCCAGGCCATAACGCTGCGGGTCGCCCACGGCCGCGCCGGGAGCCCGGGCCAAGGCCCGGTACTCGCGCAGGGACGCCGCCGGATCCGGGGCGCTGAGCACCCGCAGGCGTTCCCGCGCCCAGCCGAACTGGTCGCTGGCGCCGGCCGCGCGGCTGTCGCCCAGGCTCAGGTCTCCGGGAAGCAGGGGATTGGCGAGGCCGCGCGGGGTCGGCGCCCCGCGGCCGGCGGACGCGGCCAGCTGCTGGGCCCGCTGGCGGGTTTCGCTGATGCGGGTGGTGGTGACCGGGTGGCTGCGCAGGTATTCGGGCAACTGGTAGCCGCCGCTGTTGGCGCGGGTCGCCCGCTGCATGCGCTCGAAGAAGTCGGCCATGCCGGCGGGTTCGTACCCGGCCCGCGCCAGGGTCTGGATGCCGACCCGGTCGGCTTCGGACTCGTTGGAGCGGGTGTAGTCGATCTGCCGTTGCTGCATCAGCGCCATCGCGCCGGCGATGGCCGCGGCGGTGCCGTTGGAGCCGGAGTCGTCGCCGCTGCTGCTGGCGTTGCTGGCGGCCTGGGAGGCTGCGATGGCGCCGATCATCGCCAGCAGGATCGGTATCTGGTCCTTCTGCGCGCGCTCGACCGCGCGCAGCACGTGGCGCTGGCTGACGTGGGCGATCTCATGCGCCATCACGCCGGCGACCTCGGCTTCGGTCTCGGCGGTCAGCACCAGGCCGGCGTTCATGCCGATGTAGCCGCCCAGGGTCGCGAAGGCGTTGATCTGGCGGTCCCGCATCATGAAGAAGGTGAAGGACTGGCGCGGCGTGTCGCTGGACGCCGCCAGCCGGTAGCCCATGGCCTGCAGCCAGGAGTCGACCAGCGGATCGTCGAGCACCAGGCCCATGCGCCGCAGCTCGTAAAGCGTGTAGGCGCCGTAGTCGGCTTCCATGCTCGGACTGATCACCTCGCCGGCCGACGAACCGATGTCGGGCAGTCCGCTCTGGGCGCGGGCGCTGCAGGCCAGGCCCAGGGCCAGGCTGAGGGTGGCGACGGGAAGCAGGATGCGCACGGCGGCTCCGGTCCGGGGATGGCGCAGGATAGCGGCTCGGTGGCGCGGCGCGGGTGAATCCGCCGTAAACATCTCTGGCCCGGCGTCCCGCTGCGTTGCAGGACCGCGCTGGAAAAGCCGGGGCGGGGCCGCCAAACTTGCCGCCTCACCCGGAGAAGCCCCGTGTCCGATGTCCTGATGTACACCACCGCGATCTGCCCCTACTGCGTCGCGGCCAAGAATTTCCTCAAGTCGCGCGGCGCGACCTGGACCGAAGTACGCGTGGACACCGACCCCGAGCGCCGCGCGGAGATGATGGCGCGCGCGCAGCGCACCTCGGTGCCGCAGATCTTCATCGGCGATCGGCACGTCGGCGGCTACGACGACCTGGTGGCGCTGGACCGCGCCGGTGACCTCAAACCCCTGCTGGAGTCACGTCCGTGAGCGACACCGAAAAAGACCGCGTCAAGGCGTTCACCGAGTTCCGGCAGCGCATGAACGAGCGCATCCTGGGCCAGGACAACCAGGTGGTGCGGCGCTTCTTCGCGCTCGACACCCAGACCTACAAGGCCGGCGCGCTCGACCTCAAGACCAAGGAGCTGCTGGGCCTGGTGGCCTCGATGGTGCTGCGCTGCGACGACTGCATCAGCTACCACATCGCCCAGTGCAAGGAAGCGGGCGTGAGCCGCGACGAGTTCTTCGAGGCCTTCAGCGTGGCCCTGGTGGTCGGCGGCTCGATCGTGATCCCGCACCTGCGCCGCGGCGTCGACTTCCTGGACCAGCTCGAGGGCCAGGGCATCCACGCCCCCGCCCAGCCCGCCCACGAGCACTGATCCCCGAA
>CAMLKR010000136.1 GCA_946480565.1 uncultured Arenimonas sp.
TCGCGCTCGCCGCGCGCATCGAGGTAGTTCACCTCGCCCTCGGCCGTAAGCGTCCAGCGGAACACCCGCACGTCCGTGTTCTTCAGGCCGATCTGGAAGGCCATCAGCAGGCGGCCGTCACGGACGATCAGCTGCAGCAGCCGCGCGTCCTTGTAATAGCTGTACAGCTCGCTGAAGTCGCGCTGGAACGCATCATCGGCCAGGAAGGTCGCCGCGATGTCGACCGGCGCCACATCGTAGCCATCACCCGTCTCCACCAGCCGGTAGATGCCGAACACGTCGGCGACCGAGGTGGTCGCCTTCAGGCCCATGTAGACGTTGAAGCCGAACAGCAGCAGGTCGCCGACCTGCACGATGTCGCGCCCGACGGAGTTGTGCTCGGTGCGTATGCGCAGGCGGCCAATGGCCTCCATGCGGCTGTCGCCGAACTCCTGCAGGCGGCGCGTGTTCAGTGCTTCGACGAGCGCACGCAGACGCGCGCCCTGCTCGTCGAGGCGCCGGCGAAGCACATCGTAGGCGCCGCCCTGGGCGACGGCCTGGTCGACCTGCGTCTCGGCGGAGGGAGCATCGGTATTCGGCGTATCGGACATCGGACCTCATCCTCGCCCGTCCTGGGCGGTCGATGCGGAAATCAGGGCCGGCGCACATCGTCGCCGGCCCGGCTCAGGCACAGGACGTCAGGCGTCGGTGGCTTCCGCCGGCCGACCGGGTGCGGGCAGGCCGCTGCCCGCCAGGCGTCCCAGCAGCTGCGAGGCGATCGGACTCTCGCCGACGATGCCTTCCAGCGCCTTGCCCAGCGAGATGCCCTTGGTCAGTGCGTTGAAGACGCCGCCGTCGCCACCGATCAGTTCGATGTTGGCGTTCTTCAGTGCCCCGGCCAGCACTTCGGCGTTCTCGCGCGAGATCGCCTTGCCGGCGTCGATCGACGCCAGCAGCTGGCGCAGCTGGGTTTCCAGCAGCATGCGGAACTCCTCGTGGCTGCGCGCATCCGGGCTCATCTTGCCCATCGCATCGAACTTCGAGGTCAGGCCCTCGGCCTCGGCGGACATCTTCTTGGCGATGTTGCTGGCTTCGGCATCGCCCATCGCCTGCGTCGCGCTGGCGTTGGCCTGGCCCAGCTTCTGCGCGCCTTCGGCTTCGGCGGTCAGGCGTTCGGTCAGCACGCGCGCGTCGGCATTGCCCTGCTTGTAGGTGGCGTCGGCCTTGGCTTCCAGCACGCGGGCCTCGGCCAGCCCGGTCTTCTCCATTGCCACCGCATTGGCTTCCTGCACCTGGGCCTGCGCCAGACCGGGCGCGGCGCTTTCGGCGCGCACGCCGTCGGCCAGCACGCGCTTGGCTTCGGCCTGCTTGCCGGCGGCCTGCAGTTCCGCCTCGGCCAGCACGGTCATCTCGACCGCACGGTGGCGCGCGGCCTGTTCCGCGGCCTCCGCCGCCTTCACGTCCTTGACCAGCGTCTCCTGTGCAGCGGCCTCGGCGGCCAGCACGGTCACCTGCTTGGCACGGTCGGCCTCGGCGACCTCGCGGGTCTCCTTGATCTTCTCTTCGGCCACGGCGACGGTCTGCTCGATCTGGGTCCGCTCGCGCACGACGTTCGCCACTTCCATGCGGCCCTGCTCGACCACCTTGTCGCGGTCGACTTCCTGCATCTGCACTTCCTTCTCGGTGTTGACGCGTTCCAGCTGCTCGGCGCGGGCCACGCGCTCGAGTTCGATGGCGACGGCGCGGCGACGGTTCTGCTCGGCGACTTCCACCTGGCGCAGCTGTTCCTGCTCGCGGATCTTGATCTGCTCTTCGGTCTCCAGGCGCGCGCGCTCGGACACCTGGCGCTGCTCCTCGATCACCTTGGCGGTTTCGGCCGCCTCGCGGGCGCGCACGGTCTCGACCTCGCGCTGCTGGCGCGCTTCGGCCTCGGCCTGCTGGCGTTCCAGCGCCAGCAGCGCCTCGCGGGCCTCGGTGTTCTTCTTGGTGATGGCGAGCTTCTCGTTCTGCTCCAGCTCGTTGGTCTGCACGTTCTGGCGCGCGGTCAGCTCGGTGATCTTGCGGATGCCTTCGGCGTCCAGGATGTTGCTGGGGTCGAGCAGGTGCTTGGGCGTCTGCTCCAGGTAGTCGATGGCGACGTCCTCCAGCACGTAGCCGTTGAGGTCCTGGCCGATGACGGCGACGATCTCGTCGCGGAACTCCTGGCGCTTGTCGAACAGCTCGGTGAAGTCGAACTTCTTGCCGACTGTCTTCAGCGCCTCGGAGAACTTGGCGTTGAACAGCTCGTCCACCGCGTGCTTGTCCGAGGCGCGGTCGGCGCCGATCGCCTTGGCCACGCGCAGCACATCGCCGGGGGTCTCGTTGACGCGCAGGTAGAAGGCCACCGCGATGTCGGCGCGCATGTTGTCCTTGCAGACCAGGCCCTCCTTGCCGCGGCGGTCGACCTGCAGGGTGATCAGGCTGATCTTCATCAGCTCGGCCTTGTACAGCACCGGGATGATCAGCGCTCCGGTGAAATGCACCTTGGGCTGCGAGCTCATGTCGTTGACGATGAGGGCAGTGCCCTGTTCGACCTTCTTGTAGAAGGCCTTGAAGATGCCGATGAAGCCCAGTCCCAGCACCAGCAGGACGCCGAGGCCGATGACGAAGGGAAGAATCGATGCAGTGCTCATTGCGGAACTCCTTGTAGACGGCGCGGGTGCTTACTGCTGGTGGAAGGCGGTTTCGGACATGACGCGGTAGGTGTTGTCGGACTCCAGGTGCTCGATCAGCACGACGCGGTCGCCGCGCGCCAGGCGTTCGCCCGGCAGCGTGCGGACCTGCAGGATCAGGCCGGCGCCGCCGTCGTCGAACTGGGCGCGCCCCGTGTCGGCATCGGCGTACGGCGAGATCACCGCGCCGGCGCGACCGAGCACGGACGGCGGCACCGGGGGTCGCAGGCGTGCGATCACGGCGGCCAGCGGGCGCAGCAGCAGCGACGTCACCAGCGCACCGGGCAGCAGTGCGACGATCAGCGTGCCTGCACCGGCGATCCAGCGCAGGCCATCCGGCAGGTGCTGCAACAGGAACAGATGCACGAAGTAGGTGATCAGCCAGCCGAAGAAGGACAGGACCGTCAGGACCAGCATCATCGGCACGCCGGACAGGCCAAGCCTGGCCACCATGCCGGCCACCACGTTGGGTTCGGCCGTGTCGCCGTCGGTGGTCAGCCAGCCATCGACCGCGTCGAAATCGACGATGCCCGTGGCCGCCAGCAACCAGTACACCGTGCAGAACGCGAGCAGCACGCTGTACACCAGCGTGGGAAAGGTCAGGACGGTGTTCAGGAACTCGGTCATCGTGGCTCCCCCAGATTCAGCGCTTGCGCGCGGACGATGTGATGCGTTTGCGTGCGCGGTCCAGCACGGCCTGTGCCGGATCGTCGGCGGTCTTGCGGTGCTTGCGCTGGCCCGTGACGCTTGTCCCCTCAATGGGCGCACGGCGTTGTTTCATGCGCGCCGCGGAGGCGAACGCGGGCTCCGGATACAGTGCATCGCCGGGCTGGCGCCGCGCCACCGTTGCCTGTGCGCGCTGCAGGCGGTTGGATGCGCGCAGGATATCCAACTGGTGTTTCAGTCGGCGCAGGCGGCCCTCGAGCTGTTCGACCACGTGCGCGAACTGGCGCTCCTGCGTGCCCAGCACGTGCCCCTCGTGCATCCGCTGGCTGCGTTCGGCCTCCAGGTGGACGACCTGGTCCGCGGCCGTGCGCGCCTGCGTCGCGCGTCCCTGCTTCAGCGCGGTTTCCACCCGGGCCTCCGCTTCGCCGATGCGGGCGGTGATGGCGGCCTGGTGCTGCTCGTTGGCCACGCGCCGCGCCTTCGCCGCCGCATGCTCGCCGCGTGCGCCGTGCAGGGCGTCGTCGATGGCGCGGATCTCCTCGTCCAGCAAGCGTTCGGCACGGTCGCCCAGTACCGCATCGGCGACGCCTTCCATGCCTTCCTGGATGCGCTTGAACAGGGTCTTCAGCGTGTCGGGCATCAGGCCTTCCTCCGCGTGGCCGTCCGCAGGAAGGGGCGATAGGCCTCGGTGGCGCTGATGACGTTCTCGGCCAGCGTCTCGATCTCGAACATGACATTGGCGAGGCTTGAGTGCGTATCCAGCGCGCCGAACATGGTGTAGCCCGCCACGCCGCCTATACGCTGCAAACCGATCGTCGAGAGAGGCAGCAGCACGTGGGTGCTGAGCACGTGGGCGTTGAACGCCGCCACGTCGGTGACGTCCTCGACCGGCCACAGGTAGGCCTCCACCAGGATCTGCTCGCCGCCCACGGCAAGGAACACCGACAGGTCGCCGTACTCGTGCATCACCAGATGCAGACTGGGCTCCGCGCCCTCGATGGTCTCCAGGCTGATCCGGCCGTCGCGCACGGTGCTGGCTTGCTGCAGGGCATGGCGGATGGCGGCGACGGTCCAGCCGGCTTCGGCGGGCTGGGTCGGCAGGTAAGGGATGCCAGCGTCGCGCTCGGCGTCGCGCATCGATTTCTCGATGGCGGCCAGCTCTTCGGCGTACTCGGGTCGGATCCACACGTCCTTCTTCACCAGGCCCTGCTCGCGCATGCGCTCCCGGTAGTTGCGGACATGCAACGTGGAGGCCTTGATCGCGGGACGGGTGGCTGTCATGAAATGAAGGCTATTGCTTACATGTAATGCTTGTCAAGCGGCGATGCGGCACCGGTGGCAGGCGGGTGGCCTGGCGCTGTCGTCATGACGCGCCGGTGACGCCTGTCTCCCGCCTGTAACACGCGGCCTGCAGAATCCTCTCCGCAACGAGGCACCTCTCTCCTCCCGCGTTGCACCAAAGCCCGGCCCTGCCGGGCTTTGTGCTTTCCGGGCGGCACCGCGCCCGTGGCATGCTGACACCATGAGGACCACTCGATGCCGTTCCGCACGTTGCTGCCGCTCCTGATGGTGGTCGCGCCTCTCATACCTGCCATCGCCGGTGAGGCGCCGGGGCGCCCCGTCGTGATCGCGCACCGGGGCGCGAGTGCGGTATTGCCGGAGCACACGCTGGCGGCCTATGCGCGCGCCATCGAGGACGGTGCGGACTTTATCGAGCCGGATCTGGTCGCCACCCGCGACGGCGTGCTGGTCGCGCGGCACGAGAACGAGATCGGCGGCACCACCGATGTCGCGCAGCGGCCGGAATTCGCCGCTCGCAAGCGCCGGCAGGTGATCGACGGGGAGACGTTCGAGGGCTGGTTCAGCGAAGACTTCACCCTGGCCGAGCTGAAGACGCTGCGCGCACGCGAACGGCTGCCCGACCTGCGCGGCACGGCGCACGACGGTCGATATCAGATCGCGACGCTGGATGAAATCATCGCGTTGGCGGCGCAACACGCTGCGCTTACCGGCCGCAGCGTCGGCCTGATCCCCGAGATCAAGCATCCCAGCCACTTCCAGCGCATCGGCCTGCCGATGGAGCAGCGCCTGCTGGAAACGCTGGCCGCCCACGCCTACACGCGCGAGGCACCGGTGGTGATCCAGTCGTTCGAACAGGCCAACCTGCGCGCGCTGCGCGGGCGCCTCGGTGCAGCGCAACGGAACATCCGCCTGCTGCAGTTGCTCGGCGCGCCGGACGGGCGGCCTGGCGATGCGCTGGCGACGGGAAAGCCGACGCGCTATGCCGACCTGATGACGCCCGCGGGGCTGCGCGAGATCGCCGGCTATGCGGACATCATCGGGCCATGGACACGCCTGCTGATCCCGGTGACACAGAGCGGCGCACTGGGGACACCGACGCCCCTGATGGCGGGCGCGCGCATGGCAGGCCTGCAGGTGTGGCCGTACACCTTCCGGCCGGAGAACCACTTCCTGCCCCCCACGTTGCGCGAAGGCGACGATCCGCGCACGCGCAGCGAGGCGGGAGCCCTTGCCGAGATCCGCGCCTATCTGGCGCTGGGGATCGGCGGCTTCTTCACCGACGATCCGGCGCTGGGGCGGCGCGCGGTGGACGAGCGCTGAGCCCGGTCAGACCCGGCCGAACACCAGGCTGGCGTTGGTGCCGCCGAAACCGAAGCTGTTGGACATCACCGTGTCGAGCGTGGCGTCGCGGCTCGCCTGCACGATGGGGAAGCCCGTCGCGCCTTCGTCCAGCGTCTCGATGTTGGCCGACCCCGCGATGAAGCCGTCGCGCATCATCAGCAGGCAGTAGATCGCCTCGTGCACGCTGGCGGCGCCCAGCGAGTGGCCGGACAGCGCCTTGGTGGAGGAGATCGGCGGCAGCGTGTCGCCGAGCGCGGTGCGGATCGCCTCGAGTTCGATGATGTCGCCCAGCGGGGTGGAGGTGCCGTGGGTGTTGAGGTAGT
>CAMLKR010000137.1 GCA_946480565.1 uncultured Arenimonas sp.
TGCTTGTACGCAAGGCGGCCGTGCTGGGCGCCGGTGTGATGGGCGCGCAGATCGCGGCGCACCTGACCAACGCCGGTGTCGATACGGTGCTGTTCGATCTGCCCGCCAAAGAGGGGCATCCGGATGGCATCGTGCACAAGGCCATCGCCAATCTGGCCAAGCTCAGCCCTGCTCCGCTGGCCAGCAAGTCGCTGGCCGAAGCGATCACGCCGGCCAACTACGAGACGGGGCTTGAGCACCTGAGGGACTGCGATCTGATCATCGAGGCCATCGCGGAAAGGATGGACTGGAAGCAGGACCTGTACCGGAAGATCGCCCCCTACGTCGCTCCGCATGCGGTGCTGGCCAGTAACACTTCTGGATTGGGAATCAATAAGTTGGCTGAGGTTCTTCCTGAAGAACTTCGGCATCGCTTCTCCGGCGTGCACTTCTTCAACCCGCCGCGCTACATGCACCTGGCCGAGCTGATCCCGGCCAAGTCGACCGATGCCTCGGTGCTCGAGGGCCTGGAGACCTTCCTGACCACCACGCTCGGCAAGGGCGTGGTGTACGCGAAGGACACGCCCAACTTCATCGGCAACCGCATCGGCGTGTTCTCGATCCTGGCCACGGCCCACCACACGGGGGAATTCAAGCTCGGCTTCGACGAGGTGGATGCCATCACCGGGCCGTTGATCGGCCGCCCGAAGTCCGCCACCTACCGCACCTCCGACGTCGTCGGCCTGGACACCATGGCCCACGTCATCAAGACCATGGCCGACACCCTGCCGGACGATCCGTGGCATGCCTACTTCGCGTCCCCGAAGTGGCTGGAAGCCCTGATCGCCAAGGGCGCGCTGGGCCAGAAGACCGGTGCCGGCATCTTCCGCAAGGTCGGCAAGGACATCGTGGTCCTCGACCTGGAGAAGCAGGACTACCGCGCGTCCGACCGCACCGCGGCGCCCGAGGTGGTCGAGATCCTGAAGATCAGGAACCCGGCCGAGAAGTTCGCCAGGCTGCGCGAGAGCCAGCACCCGCAGGCCCAGTTCCTGTGGGCGGTGTTCCGCGACCTGTTCCACTACAGCGCCTACCACCTGGCCGACATCGCCGAGACCGCGCGCGACGTCGACCTGGCCATCCGCTGGGGCTACGGCTGGTCGCTGGGCCCGTTCGAGACCTGGCAGGCGGCCGGCTGGAAGCAGGTGGCGCAGTGGATCGCCGACGACATCGTGGCCGGCAAGGCCATGAGCAGCGCGCCGCTGCCGAACTGGGTGTTCGACGGCCGCGAGGGCGTGCACGGCGCCGAGGGCAGCTACAGCCCGGCCAAGAACGCCAAGCTGCCGCGCTCGAGTCTGCCGGTGTACCAGCGCCAGCGCTTCCCGGATCCGCTGCTGGGTGAGGCATTTGCGCAGGGCGAGACCGTGTTCGAGAACGACGGCGTCCGTCTGTGGACCGACGGCGACGGGATCGGCGTGGTCAGCTTCAAGACCAAGATGCACACGGTCTCCGACGCCGTGCTGGACGGCCTGCAGGAAGCCATCGCCATCGCCGAACGCAGGTTCAAGGGCCTAGTGATCTGGCAGCCGAAGGAACCCTTCTCCGCGGGCGCCGATCTGGCGGGCGCGCTGGGTGCGCTGCAGGCCGGCAAGATCGCCGAGTTCGAGGCGATGGTGGCCAACTTCCAGGCCACCAGCCAGCGCATCAAGTACGCGCTGGTGCCCGTCGTGGCCGCCGTGCGCGGCCTTGCCCTGGGCGGTGGCTGCGAGTTCCAGATGCACAGCGCGCGCACCATCGCGCATCTGGAAAGCTACATCGGCCTGGTCGAAGCGGGCGTGGGCCTGCTGCCGGCCGGCGGTGGCCTGAAGGAAATCGCGGTACGCGCCTCGCAGGCGGCGGGCCCGGGCGGCGACGTGTTCGCCGAGCTGAAGAAGACCTTCGAAACGGTCGCGATGGCCAAGGTCTCCGCCTCCGCGGTCGAGGCCCGGGAACTGGGCCTGATGCGCGCGGGCGACAAGGTCGCCTTCAATGCCTATGAACTGCTGCACATCGCCAAGCAGGAAGCCCTGGCACTGGCCGAGACCGGCTACCGCCCACCCCTGCCCGCGCGCCGCATCCAGGTGGCCGGCGACGTGGGCATCGCCACCTTCAAGATGATGCTGGTGAACATGCTGGAGGGCCGCTTCATCAGCCCCTACGACTACGAGATCGCCGTGCGCATCGCCACCGTGCTGTGCGGTGGCGAAGTGGACCGCGGCGCGGTGGTCGACGAGGAGTGGCTGCTGAAGCTGGAGCGCAAGCACTTCGTCGAACTGGCGCAGCAGGAAAAGACCCAGGCCCGCATCGCGCACATGCTGAAGACCGGCAAGCCGCTGCGTAACTAAGCGACGGACAAGGACACATCGAAATGAGCAAGCAGATCCAAGAAGCCTACATCGTCGCCGCCACCCGCACGCCGGTCGGCAAGGCGCCCAAGGGCGTGTTCCGCAACACCCGCCCGGACGACATGCTGGCGCACGTGCTGAAGTCGGTCGTGGCGCAAGCCCCCGGCATCGACGTCAGCCGCATCGACGACGCCATCATCGGCTGCGCGATGCCGGAGGCCGAGCAAGGCATGAACGTGGCGCGCATCGGCCTGTTGTTGGCCGGCCTGCCGAACACGATCGCTGCGCAGACCATCAACCGCTTCTGCTCGTCCGGCCTGCAGGCCGTGGCGATGGCGGCGGACCAGATCCGCCTGGGCCATGCCGACCTGATGCTGGCCGGCGGCACCGAATCGATGTCGATGGTGCCGATGATGGGCAACAAGATCGCCATGGCGCCCAGCGTGTTCGACAACGACCACGTGGCCATCGCCTACGGCATGGGCATCACCGCCGAGAAGGTCGCCGAGGAATGGAAGGTCTCGCGCGAGGACCAGGACGCCTTCGCCGTCGCCTCGCACCAGAAGGCCCTGGCCGCCCAGGCGGCGGGCGAGTTCCGCGACGAGATCAGCCCCTACGAAGTCATCTCGCGCCAGCCCGACCTGGCCGGTAACACGGTGCGCCTGAAGAAGCTGCTGGTCGAACAGGACGAAGGCCCGCGCGCCGATACGTCGCTGGAGGGCCTGGCCAAGCTGCGTACCGTATTCCGCAATCCGCAGTTCGGCGGCACGGTGACTGCGGGCACCTCGTCGCAGATGAGCGACGGTGCGGCCGGCGTGCTGCTGGCCTCGGAACAGGCCATCAAGGATTACGGACTGACCCCGCTGGCGCGCTTCGTCAGCTTTTCGGTCGCCGGCGTGCGCCCGGAAGTGATGGGCATCGGCCCGATCGCGGCGATCCCGAAGGCGCTGAAGCAGGCCGGCCTGACCAAGGACCAGCTGGACTGGATCGAACTCAACGAAGCCTTCGCCGCCCAGGCGCTGGCCGTGATCCGCGACAGCGAACTGGACCCCGCGAAGATCAACCCGCTGGGCGGCGCCATCGCGCTCGGTCACCCGCTGGGTGCGACCGGTGCGATCCGCACGGCGACGATCGTGCACGGCATGCGTCGACACCAGAAGAAGTACGGCATGGTGACCATGTGCATCGGCACCGGCATGGGCGCGGCCGGCATCTTCGAATCGCTGTAAGCCTCAGCGATCACCCGACAGGAATGGCGCCGCAAGGCGCCATTTCTTTTGGTTACTTGGATGGCGTTACGCCATGCGTGCGCCGTCGGGTACGGGACGTTCCACGGCCGTCACCACCACACCGTCATCGGTGTGGAATCCGGTCAGCAGGAATTCCGAAATGAACGGCCCTACCTGCTTCGGAGGGAAATTGAGGACGCCCACGATCTGCCGTCCCACCAGATCCTCCGGCGCATACAGCGCGCGGATCTGGGCACTGGTCTTCTTCACGCCATGAGGGCCGAAGTCGACCCACAGCTTCCACGCGGGTCTGCGTGCTTCCGGAAACGGCTCAACCCGCAGCACCGTCCCGGCGCACAGCTGGACGCGCGTGAAGTCCTCCCAACCGATCACCTGCACACTCTCCGTCACGCACCCTCCCTTCTTCCCTTCCGCGCCTTCCACGCATCCTTGGCCTCCGCCCACCAGTAGCTCACCTGCGCGCCCAGGAAGCCGGCAGGCTTCATCGCGGACACCAGGCCGTAGGCGGCGAACTCGCGCCATCGCCGATCGCCTTGCGCGATGGCGGAGGCGATGACTTCGCCCGCGAACGTCGTGGGCGCGACGCCATGCCCACCGAATGCCTGCGCCACCCACAAGCCCGGCTCCACCTGGCCGATCTGCGGCATCTCGTGGCGGGCATAGCTCATCAGCCCGGACCAGGCATGGTCGATGCGCACGCCCTCCAGTTGCGGAAACACCTTCAACATGTCGCCGTACAGCAGGCGCTCGACCGACCGAGGCGAGCGATCCAGGACCGAAATCCGCCCGCCCCACAGCAGACGGGAGTCAGGCAAAGGCCGGTAGTAGTCGAAGGCGAAGCGCGTGTCGTAGATGGCCGCGCGCGTGCGCAGCGCCGTGTCCATCCGCGCCCCCAGCGGCTCGGTGACCATCACGTAGGTGGCGATCGGCAATACCCCCGCGTCGACACGGCGATGCAGGCGCGCCAGGTAGCCGCCGCATGCCAGTACGACCTCGCGCGCGTCGACGCGGCCGGACGGTGTGGTGACTCGCCAGCCTCCCTCCCGCCGCTGCAGCGATACCGCAGGCGAATCGCCGAACAGGGATACGCCCTGCCGCGATGCTGCCTGGACCAGGCCGTGGGCGTACTTGAGCGGATGGAAGTGGAAAGCCCGTGGCTCGAACAGCGCGTCGTGATATCGCGGAGTGAGTATCTGTTGACGCAACTCGTCGCGCTCGACCCAGTGCCAGTCCTGCGCGAAGACATCGGCCAGCAACGCCTGGCGTTGCCGCAGCAGGTCGCGGTCGTCGAACCAGTTCGCCCAGAGGATCCCGGCCTGGGTGTCGTCGCAGGCGATGCCATACTGCGCGATGCGCCTGCGGATCAGTTCCACCGCTTCCACGGTGCCGGCGTACAGGGCGCGCGCGCGTTCGCGCCCCAGATCACGCAGCAGAGCCGCTTCGCCGCGGGAGAAGCCACCGAACACGAAACCGCCATTGCGGCCGGAAGCACCGAATGCGGGCTGCTCCGCTTCCAGCAGCACGACATCGCGGTGTCCCCGCTCGGCCAGGCCCAGCGCCGTGTTCAGACCCGCGAAGCCTCCACCCACCACGCAGACATCCGCGTCCAGGGCCGTATGCAACGTGGGGAGCGCGGGCGCGCCACCGGCGGTGTCGGCGTAATAGTGGCGGATGGACATGGGCACGCGCCGATTCTGCGGGAAGCGGGCCGCCCTTCACCAGGGCGTGTCGCGCCGCAGGCTTTTGGAGAGAGTCAGCCCAGTTCCCGGACGCCCAGTTCGTTCAGTGCACTCTGCATCATGCTGCGTGCCGCGTCGCTGAGCGCTTCGTGGTCCAGCGCGTAACGGATGGTGGCTTCGATCAGTCCGATGTGCGTACCACAGTCGAAGCGGGTGCCCTGGAACCGGTACGCGTGCACCGGCTTCTCGCGCAACAGGGCCGCGATGGCATCCGTCAGCTGGATTTCGCCGCCGGCGCCCGGCGCCGTACTTTCCAGCAGCGCGAAGATGCGCGCGTCAAGCACGTAGCGCCCCACGACCGCCAGCGTGCTGGGGGCGACCTCCGGCTTGGGCTTTTCCACGATGGCGTCGATGCGTCCTTCGCGTCCTGAGAAGGCGTCCGTCGCCACGATGCCGTAACTGCCGGTCTGTTCGCGCGGCACGTCCTGCACGGCGATCACGCTGGCGCCGCTGGACTCGGCCGCATCCGCCATCTGCTTGAGGGCGCCCGGCCCGCGGTTCCAGATCAGGTCGTCGGGCAGCAGCACCGCGAAAGGCTCGTCGCCGACGATGGCCTTGGCGCACAGCACCGCATGCCCAAGCCCCAGGGCTTCGGCCTGGGTGACGAAGACGGCGCGAACGTGTGGCGGCAGCACGTTGCGGACGAGTTCCAGCTGTTCGACCTTGCCCGAGCGCTCCAGCTTCTGTTCCAGCTCGTACGCCTTGTCGAAGTAGTCCGCCACCGCATGCTTGTAGCGGTTGGTGACGAAGATGAGCGTATCGCAACCTGCCTCGACCGCTTCATCCACCGCGTACTGGATCAGCGGCCGGTCGATGATCGGCAGCATCTCCTTGGGAACGGTCTTCGTTGCGGGCAGGAAGCGGGTGCCGAGTCCCGCCACGGGGAACACGGCCTTGCGGA
>CAMLKR010000138.1 GCA_946480565.1 uncultured Arenimonas sp.
CGCGGAAGTGGCGGTAGAAGGCCGCCGGCACCACGCCGGCCTCGCGGGTGATCTCGCGCAGGCCCAGCGAGGTGTAGCTGCGGCCCTGCCCGATCAGCGCCAGCGCCGCGTCGACCAGCCGCTGCCGGGTGCGCTCCTTGCGCTCGATCCGGCTGACCGGGGCCTCGGCGTCGGGCGACAGCGCGGCGGGTTTGCTGGGGGGCAAGGCGGTCTCCGGGGAGCCGGGGCGGCCCCGGGGCTGGACGCGAGTATAGGCGGCCGACCCCGGGGCCGGGTTTTGGAGTGGAAACTCCGTTTCCTTTCGGTAAACATATGTTCACCCAAAAGCCGGACCCGCCATGCGCCCCGCCGCCGCACCGACCACCGCCAATATTTCCCGCATCCGCAGGCTGTGGCGGCATCCGCTGTGGGCGCCACTGAACGACTCGGCCGCCTGGGACCGGGTTGCCCAGGTCCTCGATCCGGCCTGGTCGTTCACTGAAACCCGGGCGCGGGTGCTGCGCGTGGTGGACGAGGCGCCCGGGGTGCGCAGCCTGTGGCTGCGGTCCAACCGCCGGTTCGCCGGCTTTCTGCCGGGCCAGCACGTTCTGTTGGAGCTCGAGATCGCCGGCGCGCGCCAGGCCCGCTGCTTCAGCCTCTCGCAGGCGCCGCGCGCCGACGGCCTGCTGCGGCTGACGATCAAGGCCAAGCCCGGCGGGCCGGTCTCGACCGCCGCATCGGCCCTGCGGCCCGGCCAGGTGGTCCGGCTGGGCCCCGCCCAGGGAGACTTTCGGCCGCGCGAAGACCGCGCGCCCCTGCTGATGCTCGCCGCCGGCAGCGGCATCACGCCGATGATGGCCCTGCTGCAGGCGATGGCCGGGACGCAGCCGGACCGCGACGTGGTGCTGCTGCAGGTCGCGCGTACGCCGGACGACCGGATCTTCGCCGACGAACTGCAGGCGCTGGCGCCGCGCTTCCCGGGACTGCGCCTGCAGTTCCACCACAGCGCCATGCAGGGCCGGCCCGACGCCGCGGCCATCGCCGCCGCGGTGCCCGACTGGCGCGAACGCGAAACCCTGCTCTGCGGCCCCGACGGCTTCATGCGCCAGGTCGAGGCGATGTTCGACGCGGTGGGCCAACGCGGCCGCCTGCAGAGCGAAAGTTTCGGCCGCCGCGCCCCGCCGGTGGATCCGGACGCCACGCAGCACGCGGTCGCCTACGGCGAGGCCGCCAGCTTCGTCGCCCGCGCCGGCCAGACCCTGCTCGACGCCGCGGAAGCCGCCGGCCTGCAGCCGAAGTTCGGCTGCCGCCGCGGCATCTGCCGCACCTGCCAGTGCCGCAAGCGCAGCGGCACGGTCACCAACCTGCTCACCGGCCGGGCCTCGGGCCCGGGCGAGGAGTGGATCCAGTTGTGCATCTCGACGCCCGACAGCGCCGTCGAGCTGATGCCGTGAAAACGAGGAAGACCATGATCGCCAAGACCCGTCTCGACCCCGAATCGCTGGCCCGCTTCCAGGCCGAACTCGACGCGCTCCGCGACGAAGCCTTTGCAGCGGTGGGCGAAGCCGACGCCCGGCACATCCGCCGCGTGCGCGGCACCGTGCAGGGTGCGGCCATCGCCGGCCGCGGCCTGCTGATGTTCGGCTGGGGACCGGTCAGCTGGATCGCCGGCGTGCTCAGCCTGGCCGCGGCCAAGATCCTGGAAAACATGGAGATCGGCCACAACGTGATGCACGGCCAGTACGACTTCATGAACGATCCGTCGTTCAATTCGGCCACCTACGAGTGGGACATCGTCTGCGACGGCGACCACTGGCGGAACTCGCACAACGTCGAACACCACGACCACACCAACATCCTCGGCAAGGACCACGACTTCGGCTACGGCATGCTGCGCCTGAGCGACCAGCAGAAGTGGAAGCCCGCGACCCTGCTGCAGCCGCTGTGGTACCTGCTGCTGTGCCTGAACTTCCAGTGGGGCGTGGCCGTGCACGACATCAAGATCGGCCGCTTCGTGAAAGGGCGCATGAAGCGCGACGAGTTCCGCGAACGCATGCGGCCCTTCCTGCGCAAGGCCGGGCGCCAGCTGTTCAAGGACTACGTGCTGTTCCCGGCGCTGGCCTTCTGGCAGTGGCCGCGCGTGCTGCTGGGCAACCTGGCGGCGAACCTGATCCGCAACGTGTGGACCAACGCCATCATCTTCTGCGGCCACTTCACGCAAAACGTGCAGACCTACACCCGGCGCGAGGTGGAGCAGGAAACCCGCGGCGGCTGGTACCTGCGCCAGATCCAGGGATCGAGCAACCTCGAGGGCGGCCGGCTCTTCCACGTGATGACCGGCTACCTCAGCCATCAGATCGAACACCATCTCTTCCCCGACCTGCCGGCGCCGCACTATGCCCGCATCGCGCCGCGCGTGCGGGAGATCTGCGCGCGTTACGGCGTGCACTACAACAGCGGCGGGTTCTGGAAGCAGTACGCGGGCGTGTTGGCGCGCATCGTCCGGCATTCACTGCCGACCCGGCCGGCGCCGGTGGCTGCAGACGCGCGCTGAGCCGCGCGTCTGCGGCGATCCACGGCCGGCTCAGGGCGCGGTCGCCATGCCCGCGGTGGCGTCGGGGTAGCGGCCCACCCACAGCGGCGTCGGCTGCTGCTCCGAACCGACCAACACGGCGCCGGGCGTGGCCGACAGCGCCATGGCCTCGGCCTTGCGCATGGCCGGGCGCGGCAGCGCCAGCGGATCGCGCAGCAGCACGGTCGCCCAGGCCTCGTCGGGCTGCCGTCGCCACAGGTAGAGGCCTTCGTAGGTCAACACGGCAAGTTCGCGGCCGTCTTCGCTCAGGTCCAGGCCGGTGACCGCACCGGAGATCGCACCGGGGCGGGGTGAGCCCAGGTAATCGGCGAGGAGCGGTTCGTCCTGGCCGGCGGCGGACAGCGGCACGCGATACAGCCGCGCCGGCTGGTCGCGCTTGCTCAGCACCAGCAGCTCGCCGCGCGCCTGGTCCACCGCGATGCCCTCGCTGTCGCGGGGACCGTCGGGATAGCGGAAGCGCAGCGACCAAGCGATGCGAACGTGGGTCGCCGCCGCGTCCGGTTCGGGCACCGCGTGCACCACCACGTGGTCGCGGCGCGCGCGGTTGTCGCCGGTGTCGCCGATCAGCAGCCAGTCGCGCGAGGCCTGGCGCCAGCGCGCCATCGCCTCGGTGTCGCGCAGCCAGGCGCCCGACACCCAGACGCGGCCCATGGCCTGGCCCTCGCTGCCCAGCCGGTAGAGGCGCGCGAAGCTGCCGCTGTCGTTGATGCTCCACAGTACGCCGGGCTGCCGGTGCGAGGCGACCAGGCCGCTCATCTCGGCCAGGGCCCGATCCTGGACGCGGAACGCGCCCTCGGGCAGCGGCGCCTCGGCACCGGCGCAGGCGGCGAGGCCCAGAGCCGCGGCCAGTGGCATCAGCCACCGCCGCGGCCGGTCGGTCGTGGCGCGGGCGACGGGCGCGGCCATCAGTCGTCGTTGTCGTGGCGGACGTTGAGCACGCGGCCGTCGTAGCCGCTGATGCGCAGTTCGACGCGCATGCCCTGGGCGTCGAGCGCCTCCGCGTCCCACAGAGCGCCTTCGCGGTCGAGGTCGTGCACCTGCCGGAAACCGGCGCGCTCCAGTTCCGCCAGCACCTGCGGCAGTTCGATCAGGGGGCGCGCCGACAGCGCGTCGAAGACCTCGCCGCTGGCCGGGTCCATCGCGACTTCGCCCCACAGGCCATTGGCGCGACGGACTTCCGCCTCCCACAGGCCGTCGTCGAACTCGAGCTCGCGGACCTCGGCGTAACCGGCGGCGCGCAGGGTATCGGCGACGTCGGCCGGGCCGGCATTGGCGGCGGAGACGGCGGTGCTGAGGCTGGCCAGGGCCAGGGCGGCGATCAGGGGGGTCTTGGTCATCGGGGTTCTCCGTTGGGGTGCCGGGATGGCGCTGTGGAAACCAGTCTCCGGAGCGGCCCTAACACCGGAATGAGCGTGCCGTTCACCCAGAAGTTAGGCCGCTGCGGCATCCTTCCGGCATGCGCGCCCGCCACCTGATGCTGCCCCTGCTCTGCATGCTTCCCTTCGGAGGCCAGGCCCGCGACACGCTGTCCGAACGCGACCACGAGCAGGTGCGCGCCGCCGTGGCGCGCGGCGAGATGGTGCCGCTGGCCGATGTGCTGGCCGATGCGCAGCGGCGCCATCCGGGCGTGGTGCTGGAAGTGGAACTCGAGGAGGGTGAGTACGAGGTCGAGATCCTGGGTGACGACGGCGTGATCCGCGAACTCGAGTACGACGTGCGCACCGGCGCCCTGCTCGAGGTCGAGATCGAGGAAGACTGATGCGCGTGCTGCTGGTCGAGGACGACGCCGACCTCGCGCAGCGCCTCGTCGCCGCGCTCGCCGAGGCCGGTTATGCAGTGGACCACGCCGCCGACGGCGTCGACGCCGAATTCCGCGGCCAGACCGAAACCTACGACGCCGCCGTGCTCGACCTCGGCCTGCCCGGCATGGATGGCCTGGCGGTGCTGGACGCCTGGCGCGGCAATCGCCAGCGCCTGCCGGTGATCGTGCTGACCGCGCGCGGCCGCTGGCACGACAAGCTGGCCGGCTTCGACGCCGGCGCCGACGATTACCTGGTCAAGCCCTTCTCCACCGAGGAGCTGGTGCTGCGCCTGCGCGCGCTGATCCGCCGCAGCGGCGGCCACGCGCATCCGCAGCTGGCCTGCGGTGCGCTGGCGCTGGACGACAACGCCGGCCGCTTCACGCTGCGCGGCGACGAGCTGTCCTTGACCGCGCAGGAGCATCGCATCCTGGCCTACCTGATGCACCGCCGCGACGCGACGGTGAGCCGCGGCGAGCTGGGCGAACACGTGTACGAACAGGGCTACGACCCGGATTCGAACGTGCTGGACGTGCTGATCGGCCGCATCCGCCGCAAGATCGGCGCCGAACGCCTGGTGACCGAGCGCGGCAGGGGTTTCCGCCTGGTGGAGCGGCCGTGATCGACCGCCGGTCGCTGCGCCTGCGCCTGCTGGTGGCCGGCGGCCTGGGCGTGCTGCTGGCCTCGCTGGCGGTGGCGCTGTGGCTGGGCCAGGCCTTTGCCGAAGCCAGCGAGCGCGCCTTCGACCGCGAGCTAGCCGACGAACTGCAGACCCTGATCGTAATGGGCGAGGTCGGCGAGGACGGGCGTTTCGCCCTGCAGGCCGAACCTGAGGACCAGCATTACGCGCGCCTGTACTCAGGCCACTACTGGCGCGTGCTTGCCGGCGACCGCCAGTTCCAGTCGCGTTCGCTCTGGGACGGCCGGCTCGAGGTGCCGCTGCCGGACGTGCCGGGCAAGGCACGGGTGCACGAAGTGCGCGGTCCACGCGACGTCGAACTGCGGGCTCTGGTCCAGGCCGTCGCCTATCCGGGCCTGGAGCGGCCGGTGGTATTCGTGGTCGCCGCCGACCGCGCCCAGCTCAACCTGGAGACCGCCGAGTTCCGCCTGCTGGCCGGCGGCGCAGTCGCCCTGGTGGCGGTGACCCTGCTGGGTCTGCTGGCCCTGCAGGTCGGTTTCGCTCTGCGGCCGCTGACGCGGCTGGCCGACACCGCCGCGCGCGTGCGCCGCGGTGAGAGCACGAGCTTCCCGACCGACGGCCTGCCCTCGGAAGTGGCGCCGCTGGCCAGCCATCTGAACGAACTGCTCGAACACCACGACCGCTCGGTGCGACGCGCCCGCACCGCCGCACAGGACCTGGCCCATGCGCTGAAAACGCCTCTGGCAGCGCTGGCGCTGGAGGCCGAGCGCCCGGGCCCGCAGCTGGCGCCGCTGGTATCGGCGCAGGTGGCGAAGATGCGTGCGTCGGTCGACCGGCACCTGGGCCGCGGCTTGGCGGCGGACACGCGCAGCCGGACGCCGGTGGCGCCGGTGGTGGACGCGCTGCTGGCGCTGATGCGGCGCGTGCACGGCGACCGCGGCCTGGTGTTCGAACGCCTGCCCGGCCCGGACGCGGTGTTCGCGGGCAGCAGGGAGGACCTCGAGGAGATGCTCGGCAACCTGCTCGACAACGCCGGCAAGTGGGGGCGTTCGAAGGTGACGGTGCAAGTGGTGCAGGCGCAGGACCGCCTGTCGATCAAGGTGGCCGACGACGGGCCGGGTCTGCCACCCGATGCCTTCGCGCAGGCCACCGGGCGCGGCGTGCGTCTGGATGAACGCACCC
>CAMLKR010000139.1 GCA_946480565.1 uncultured Arenimonas sp.
CGCCGAAGCCCATGTCGCCGGTGCACAGCAGCACCTTGCGGTACGGCAGGCCGAGTTTTTCCAGCACGGTCTCCGCGCAGCGGGTCATGCGCTCGTGCTCGGCGTCCGATTCTTCGGGGCGCGCGATCGAGACCAGCTCCACCTTCTCGAACTGGTGCTGGCGGATCATGCCGCGGGTGTCGCGGCCATGGCTGCCGGCTTCGGCGCGGAAGCACAGCGAGTGCGCGCTCAAACGCAGCGGCAGCTGGGCGTCCTCGACGATGGTGTCGCGCACGATATTGGTCAGCGGCACTTCGCTGGTGGGGATCAGGTAGCGCCGGCTGTCGCCGACGTCGGTGGCGAACAGGTCCTCTTCGAATTTCGGCAGCTGGCCGGTGCCGCGCAGGCTGTCGGCGTTGACGATCAGCGGCACGTTGGTTTCCAGGTAGCCGTGTTCGCCGGTGTGCAGGTCGAGCATGAACTGCGCCAGGGCGCGGTGCAGGCGGGCCAGCGGGCCGCGCAGCACGGTGAAGCGGGCGCCGCTGAGTTTGGCGGCCACGTCGCCGTCGAGCCAGCCGTCGCGGGCGCCAAGTTCGACGTGGTCCTTCACCGCGAAGTCGAACTGGCGCGGCGTGCCCCAGCGGTGGATTTCCTTGTTCTCGGTTTCGTCCCTGCCCAGGGGCACCGAGGCGTGCGGGAGGTTCGGGATGGTCAGGGCGATGCGGTCGATCTCGGCGCGGATGTCTTCCAGGCGCTGTTCCGAGGTCTTGAGTTCATCCGCGATAGCGGCAACTTCGGCCATCAGGGCCGTCGTGTCCTCGCCCTTGCCCTTGGCCATGCCGATGGCCTTGGAGCGGGTGTTGCGCAGGTTCTGCAGCTCCTGGGTGCGGGTCTGCAGCTGCTTGCGCTCGGCCTCGAGCCGCTCGAGGCCGGCCACGTCCAGGTCGTAGCCGCGGGTGGCCCTCAGGCGCGCGGCGGTGTCAGCGAGCTGGCCGCGAAGCAGGGTCGGGTCGAGCATGGGGTCATTCCAAATATGAAACGGGGCGCGCCATTATCGCCGCGATCCACCCGCCAATGCAACGAAAATCCCGACCCAATCCGGGGTCAGAGTGCATTTATCTTGGCCGCGCCTGCCAAGATAAATGCACTCTGACCCCGGATTTCCGGATTTCCGGATTTCGGGTTTCAACGCAGCTCGCGGCGGAGGATCTTGCCCACGGCGGACTTGGGCAGGCTGTCGCGGAACTCGATGGCCTTGGGCTGCTTGTAGCCGGTGAGGTTCTTGCGGCAGTGGGCGCGCAGGTCCTCTTCGCTCAGGGCGGGGTCGCGGCGCACCACCACCAGGCGCACGGCCTCGCCGCACTTCTCGTCGGGCATGCCGACCACGGCCGCCTCCAGCACGCCCGGATGCAGGGCCACCACGTCCTCGATCTCGTTCGGGAACACGTTGAAGCCCGAGACCAGGATCATGTCCTTGCGCCGGTCGAGCAGGAAGTAATAGCCCTGCTCGTCCTGGCGGGCGATGTCGCCGGTGCGGAACCAGCCGCCGTCGAAGAAGGCCTGCCGGGTTTCCTCGGGCTGGTTCCAGTAGCCGGTGGTCATCTGCGGGCCGCGGGCGCAGAGCTCGCCGGCCTCGCCGCGCGGCACCTCGTTGCCGTTCTCGTCGCGCAGGCTGATCTCGACCTCGCCCAGGGCCAGGCCGATCGAACCCACCGGGTTGGGCCCGTCCCAGCGGTTGTAGGTGATGGCGGCGCTGGTTTCCGACAGCCCGTAGCCTTCCACGACGTCCTTGCCGGTGAGCTGCTTCCAGCGTTCGGCGGTGGCCCGGCGCAGCGCCGTGCCGCCCTGCAGGCAGAGCTTGAGGCCCGACAGGTCGAGCCTGCCGAAGTCCGGGTGGTTCATCAGCGCGTCGTACAGCGTATTCACGCCGGAGAAGAAGGCCGGCTTCACCCGGTCCAGCGTGGCGATCAGGCCCGGGATGTCGCGCGGGTTGGTCACCAGCTCGGCGCGGTAGCCGTGCACCAGGGTGAACACCAGATTGGTGTAGGCCGCGATGTGGTAGATCGGCAGGCAGATGACGAAGTCGTCGGTGGCCGGGTCCATGCAGTAGCCGAAACACTGTTCGGCCGCGGCCACGTTCGCGATCAGCGCACTGTGCGGCAGGATCGCGCCCTTCGACAGCCCGGTGGTGCCGCCGGTGTACTGCAGCTGCGCGGTGTCGGTGGCCTTGGCCGCCGAGAGCACGCGCGGAAGTTTCGCGCCCGCCGCCAGCGCCGCCGGCCAGCGGATCGCGCCCGGGATGGAAAACGGCGGGATCATCTTCTTCACCCGCTTGAGCATGAAGTACACGACCAGCGACTTCGGCCAGCGCAGCGGATCGCCCACGCGGGTGGTGATGACGTGTTCGACCTCCGTGCCGGGCAGCGCCTGCTGCGCGACGGCGCCGAAGTTGTCCAGCACCACCAGCACCCGCGCGCCGGAATCGGCGAGCTGGTGTTTGAGCTCGCGCGCCGTGTACATCGGGTTCACCAGCACCGCGACCAGATCGGCGCGCTGCACGCCCAGCACGGCCACCGGATACTGCAGCAGGTTGGGCAGCATGATCGCGACGCGGTCGCCGGCCGCCAGCTTCAGGCCGTGGCGCAGGTAGGCGGCGAAGTCGGCGCTTAGCCGGTCGATGTCGGCGAAGCTGAGGCTGTGCCCGAGGTTGCTCACCGCCGGGCGGTCGCCGTGGCGCTGGCAGCACTCGATCAACAGTTGCGGCAGCGTGTAGCCGGCGTCGAAGGCGCGGCTGGCGACGTTACGGAATTCCGGCTGGGCCAGCACGGAGGCGTGGGTGGTGCCGAAGGCTCGGGTCACGGGGCGCACTCCGCTGGACTGACGCAACCTTACCCGCGGGGCGGTGGCCCGCCAAGCCGGAGGCCCGTGAAGGACCCCCGGCGCACATATGCCCGGCTACTGACCTTTGCGGCTGAGCCACCAGGCCATCGGCAGGCCCGCCAGGAACCAGCCCACCACGGTGCCGACCAGGCTGCCCAGGGTGAAGTCGGTGGCGAAGCGATACCAGTTCCAGTACGGCACGCTGATCACCAGCCAGGCGAACAGCCCCAGCGCGGTGGCGATCGTCAGCCGCCTGCCGAAGCCGAACGGTGCCAGCGACAGGATCCAGGCCGCCAGCAGTGCCGAGACGAAATTGGTGGCGAACTCCTTGCCCATCTGCGGCCCCATGGCCATGCCGTCGCGCCCAACCGGCTGATAGAAGATCACCGCGTTCGGGTTGGCCACCGCCTTGGCGGAATAGGCGGCCGTGGCGGCGGCGTCCTCGTACTTGTCGGGCGCCAGGCCGGGCACGTGGTATACGCCCTCCTCCGCCGGCAGCCCGTCCTTCAGCGCCGCCATCACCATGTCCTCGTTGACCGTCTGCCGGTGCCCCATCTCGCCGACGGGCAGGATCATGTGCGACACGAAACCCCAGAAGAACAGCACGATGCCGCCCAGCAGGGCGGCGGTAATCAAGCGCATGACCTTTCTCCCCTTCCCCAAGGTGGGATGAGCCTACGCCCGGCAGGAAAGGCGGGCAATGTGCAACGCACCAGCCTCCGGAGGTCGACGCACCCATGTGCCGCGTCCGCCATGATTGCCGAGCCGTGATCGCCGTCACATTCCGCAATCTCGTGCAAGGCAAGCCTGTCCGCTCCCAAAAAGACGCGCCGTTCCGGCTAGCAACCCCGCGGCGTTCCCGCCGCCAAAGGAGCAATCCGTGCACCAAGGATTCCGTCCGAGAATGAAGCTCGCGCAGGCAACCGTCATGTCCGTGCTGGCGACAGGTTTGCTCGCCGTCGCCACACCGGCGATGGCCGCCAATATCTGGGAGTACTGCTACAACTCCACCTGCTCCGACGACATCAACGTGGTGGAGGCGGCAATGCGGGCGGACCACCCGCGGGGCGACCTGCTGGTTAAGAAGAGTTCGCGTCTGGTGAACGAGCACACCACCAGCCCTAAGGTGGTGCTCACCTACTACATCCCGGACCAACCCAAAGAGTCCGAGACCAGTCCGCCCTACTACAGCTTGGGAACCGGTCAATCGCTTGTCTGCGCGCCTTCCGATGGACCGTCCGGACATGAGGCCTGCCGTGATGAAGCATCGATGATCGAAAACCTCTACCAATACATGCGATCGGTCTACACCACCTGCACATTCACGCCCTATACCGTCAGCGGATCCTTCGCCAGCCCGTTCTACCAGATCAACAGTGGAAGGATCTTCTACAGCCTTCCCTATACGAACTCGCAAGCGAGGCGCTTTGAGTACCAGTACAACTGCGGTGCTGGTCCCGGCACTCATACATGGTACGTATCGAAGTGGACCTTCCCGACCTGCCCTGCCGGCTTCGGATTGCGGCCCGGATTCTCACCCAGCTACGCTCCGGCTGGCCAAGAATCCATACATCCATCGCAGATGTGCCGGTCATATCTAGCCGAACCGCAGATCACCGGCTCCGTTTTGCATCTTGTGAAATGCGAAAGCGCGAACTGCAATCCAACTTTCCCCGGATCCGGGGACAAGTTCAGAGCCGAACCAGATCTTACCTTTGCAGGCAGAGAATTTTCACGCTATTACCACTCGAGCGAACAGAGCAATCGAATGCTGACCATGCCCAATGGCTGGAGGCATTCCTATTCCGACAGGATCCTTCCCATCAGTTCGTATTATTACGTCCCATTCGTTGATGACCGTGGAAACTATGATGTCTTCCATTACATGCCCAATGGGCTATATCGCTCGGATTCCGATCCCGGCCGGATATTCACCGCCTTCGGAACCGTCTACCGGGTCATCGAGTCAGATGGGACGGTAAAGGACTTCGATACCCAGGGAATTCTGCAGAAGGTGTATCGCCCCGAAGACCCGGGAAGCACGGTGACTCTCGCCTACGACACCCAGGGGAGGCTCTCCTCTGTAACCGACGCAAAGGGCGCGATATTGACTCTCAGCTACAACGGCCTTGGGCAACTTGCGGCAGTAAGCGCCACAGGTGGCGAGGAAGTCCTTTACGAACACGATGCGTCCGGGCGGCTCCAGAGCGTCACCCGCTCGGACGGAAGCGAACGGACCTATCTTTACGACGAAACGGGCCTTTCGGCGGCCAATCGGCCCCATCTGCTGACCGGCATTATCGACGAGAACGGTGAACGGTACGCCTCGTTCGGCTACGACACCCGCGGCCGGGTCATCCTGAGCCAACTGCACACCGGGAACCCGACCCATCCCACCCATGACCGGACGGAACTGGCATACACCGACGCCGATACGGTGACGATCACCCGCGGCACCGGAGACACGGCCGACTACGCCTTCACAAACAACTTCCTGCGCCGGACGACTTCGGTACAGGACGGCCGCGGCACCACGGCAAAAGCCTACGATGCCCTGAACCGTTTGACCCAGGTCACGGATGCCGCCGGGAACATCACCCAGTTCGGTTATGCGGATACCCATCTCAACCAGGTGACGGAAGGCGTGGGCACTCCGGACGAGCGTCGCACGCTGATCGAGCGCGGACCTTTCCAGCGTCTGCTTTCCTCGACGCGGCAGGGCAAGCAAGGCGGCAGCTTCGTGACGTCGGCCGTGAACCGTTCGGCCGTGGGCGCGGATGGCAGGGCGACCGCGACGTGTTCAATAGATCCTGTCTCGCCCAACGCAGGTTATGTCTGCGGTTCGGCGGTGGATGCGCCCGCCGGCGTGCGTCAGGTTTCGTTCCAGCACTGCACCAGCACCGACGTCGCCGCCACCAATAGCACCTGCCCGATCCTGGGCCTGCTCAAGTCAATGGACGGCCCGCAACCCGGCACCGCCGACACCACCACCTACACTTACCACCCCACCACCGACCTCACCGGCTGCGGCAGCACCGGCCCCTGCCACCGCAAAGGCGACCTGCACCTGGTCACCGCGCCGGGCGGCCTGACCACGACCTATGCGCGTTACGACCTGGCCGGCCGCCCCACGCGGGCGCTAGACGCCAATGGCGTGGCCACCGACCTGGAATACAACCTCCGCGGCTGGCTCACCGCCCGCAAGGTCCGCGGCCCCGACGACGGCACCGAAGTGGATGACGCCATCACACGGCTGGAGTACGACAACGTCGGCCAGGTCACGAAAGTTACCCAGCCCGACGGCGCCTTCCTCGAATTCAG
>CAMLKR010000140.1 GCA_946480565.1 uncultured Arenimonas sp.
TTTCTTCGGTCCCGACGCTGCGCTTTCCTTCGCTCGGCGCGGCCAACGCGCTCCCGCGCGGTTAAACTGGCCCGCCGCACGAATGACCGCGCCGGGACAGCATCGGATCGAAGAGAAGAAGATGAGCGACGACGCCTATGTCACCTCCCGTCAGGCCAGTGGGTTGAAGGCCTGGGCATGCCGTCCTGACAAGCGCCTGCTGGCAGGAAGGATGGGCAGGACGGTCGACCGCCGATGACGACCACCCTGATCCGCAACGCGGAGGTGTACGCGCCCGAATCGCTGGGGCGCCGCGATCTGCTGCTCGGCGGCGGCAAGGTGCTTTGGATCGGGACCGATGCACCCGATCTTCCCGCCGCCTTCGGCGCGCAGGTGCTGGACCTCGGTGGCCGTCGGCTGCTGCCGGGGCTGATCGACGGCCACGTACACGTCACCGGCGGCGGCGGTGAGGCCGGCTTCGCCAGCCGGGTGCCTGCGCCGACGCTGTCGCGCTATACCCGCAGCGGCGTGACCACGGTGGTCGGCCTGCTGGGCACCGACGATGTCGCCCGCGGCACGCGCGAACTGGTGGCCCACGTCAACGCACTGCGCGAGGAAGGCCTGTCGGCCTGGGGATATGCCGGCGGCTACCATCTGCCGCCGGCCACCCTGACCGGCAGCGTGCGTGCGGACCTGGTATTCATCGACTGCCTGATCGGCGTGGGCGAGCTGGCGATCAGCGATCACCGCTCCAGCCAGCCGACGCTGGACGAACTGCTGCGGATCGCGTCCGAAGCGCACGTGGCCGGGCTGATGACCGGCAAGGCGGGCATCGTCCACCTGCACCTGGGCGACGGCTCGCGCGGCCTGGACCTGGTGCGGCGCGCGCTCGACCAGAGCGAACTGCCCCCGCGGGTGTTCAACCCGACCCACGTCAATCGGCGCAAGGCACTGCTCGAGGAAGCCATCGCGCTGGCGCGGCGCGGCTGCAGCATCGACATCACCGCCTTCCCGGTGGACGAAGGCGAGGACGCGTGGAGCGCAGCCGATGCGCTGGTCCGCTACCTCGACAGCGGCGCACCGCGCGACCGGGTCACCGTCAGCTCCGACGCCGGCGGCTGCCTGCCCTGCTTCGATGCGCAGGGCCGCGTGTGCAGCATGGACGTCGGCCACTCCGGCGCGCTGGTCGACACGCTGCGCGAGCTGCTGGCCCGCGGCATCGCCCTGCAGGATGCGCTGCCGGCCTTCACGTCCAACGTCGCCGGGCTGCTGCGGCTGCCGGGCAAGGGCCGCATCGCGGTGGGTGCCGACGCGGACCTGGTGGCGCTGGACGCCAGCGGCGCGGTGACCGACGTGTTCGCCGGTGGCCGCCCGCACCTGCGCGATGGCGCGGTGCTGCGGCGTGGTACGTTCGAATCGCAAGACACCTGAAGCACCGGAGCACTCGATGCCAAGCAAGCCCGTCAACGGGGAACACCGCGGCTGGATCATCCCGATCGGCGGCGCAGAGGACAAGGACACCAACCCGCGCATCCTGGCGCGTTTCGTCGAACTGAGCGGCGGCGCCGACGCCGACATCGTCGTCATCCCGACCGCGAGCAGGCTGAAGGATTCCGGCACCCGCTACGAGACGCTCTTCCAGGGCATGGGGGCGGCGCGGGTCGAGGTGCTGGACTTCGACACCCGCCGCGATTGCCAGGAGGAAGGCCGTCTGGCGCGGCTGGCGGAAGCCAGCGGCATCTTCTTCACCGGCGGCAACCAGCTGCGCCTGTCCACCATCCTCGGTGGCACCCAGGTGGCGCGCTGCATCCGCCTGCGCAACGCCCAGGGGGTGACGGTGGCCGGCACCAGCGCCGGTGCCGGGTTCCTGAGCGAGCACATGATCGCCTTCGGTGCCGAGGGCTCGTCGCCGCGCGCCAGCAGCGTGCGCCTGGCGCCGGGGCTGGGCCTGACCAACCGCTTCGTGATCGACCAGCATTTCCGCCAGCGCGACCGTCTGGGCCGCCTGACCGCGGCGCTGGGCTACAACCCGTTCGCGATCGGCATCGGCCTGGACGAGGACACCGCCGCCTTCATCTCCCCCGACGATACGCTCGAGGTCGAAGGCAGCGGCGCGGTCACCGTGGTCGACGCCCACGACATGCAGTTCTCCTCGATGGCCCAGGCCGGCGAGGACGATCCCGTCTGCCTGCTGGGGCTGGGCGTCCACATCCTGATCGCCGGCGCCACCTTCAACCTGCATACGCGGCGGGCTTCGGCCGGCCGACTCGCGACCCGCAAGACCTGATCCGACAAGGGGACATCCTGCATGCGCATTCTCGAACGCTCCGTCTACGTTGGCCCCTCGCAGCATGCGCACTTCCCGGTGATCCGGCTGCTGCTGGACCTGGGCGACCTGGAACAGTGGCCCACCGCGCGCCTGGGCCCCGGCTTCATCGACGGCCTGGTGGCCGCGGTGCCAAGCCTGGCCGAGCACGGCTGTTCCTACCGCGAGCCCGGCGGCTTCCTGCGCCGCATGCGCGAGGGCGAAGGCACCTGGCTGGGCCACGTGCTGGAACACGTCGCGATCGAACTCCAGAACATCGCCGGCGAGGACGTCACCTTCGGCAAGACCCGCAGCGTCGACGGCCGACCGGGCGTCTACACCGTGGTCTACGAA
This sequence comes from uncultured Arenimonas sp., assembly GCA_946480565.1. Next base: position 2,639 of record CAMLKR010000140.1, read on the forward strand.
TACGCCCAGCGTGAGGAAGGCATCGCCGCGGGCGAACTGGCGCTGCGCCTGCTGTGCTCGCTGCTGCCCGAAGGCATCCGCCCCGCCGGCAGCATGCCGGCGGACTGGGATTGGGAACCGGCGCGCGACGACTTCATCCGCTACGCCCAGCGGCGCGCACTGGGGCCATCCACCGCCTCGCTGGTGCGCGCAGCCGAGGAGCGCGGCATCCCCTGGTTGCGGCTGAACAACCAGTCGCTGGTGCAGTTCGGCCACGGCAAGTACCAGCAGCGCATCCAGGCCACCATCACCGGCAAGACCCCCCATATCTCGGTCGAACTGGCCAGCGACAAGGAAGAGACCAACAAGATCCTCGGCTCGCTCGGCCTGCCGGTGCCACGCCAGCATCTGGTCACCAGCCAGACCGAAGCGATCAAGGCCGCGCAACGACTCGGCGGGCCGGTGGTGCTCAAGCCCTACAACGGCAACCATGGCCGCGGCATCACCATCAACATCACCGGCGAAGACGAGATCCGCGCCGCATTCGACGCCGCCCGCGAGCATTCGCGCTCGGTGATCGTGGAGACCTTCCAGGAGGGCGCCGACCATCGCCTGCTGGTGGTCAATGGCGAACTGATCGCGGCGACCCGGCGCACGCCCGGCCACGTGGTCGGCGACGGCAGCAGGACCATCACCGAGCTCGTCGAGATCGTGAACCAGGACCCGCGCCGCGGCGTCGGCCACGAGAAGGTACTCACGCGCCTCGAACTCGATCGCGAAGCGAACCTGATGATGGAACGCGTCGGCTACACCGCCGACTCGGTACCGAAGGAAGGCGAGGTGGTGTTCCTGCGTTCCACCGCCAACCTGTCCACCGGCGGCACGGCCACCGACGTCACCGATGTCATCCACCCCGACAACCGCGACATGGCGGTGCGCGCAGTACGCGCGATCGGCCTGGACGTGGGCGGCGTGGACTTCATCAGTCCCAACATTGCCGAGAGCTACAAGAACATCGGCGGCGCGATCTGCGAGGTCAACGCCGCGCCCGGCTTCCGCATGCACGTCGCGCCCAGCGAAGGCACGCCGCGCGACGCCGCCGGCCCGGTGATCGACATGCTGTTCCCGCCGGGCACGCCCTCGCGCGTACCGATCGCGGCGGTCACCGGCACCAACGGCAAGACCACCACCGCGCGCATGCTCGCCCACATCACCAAGATGGCCGGCTACACGCCGGGCCTGACCACCACCGACGGCGTGTACATCGACGGCCAGCGCACGGTGGAAGGCGACATGACCGGCCCGGTGTCGGCGCGGATGGTGCTGTCCGATCCGCACATCGACCTGGCGGTTCTGGAGACTGCGCGTGGTGGCCTGCTGCGCGCCGGCATGGGCGTACCCGAAGTGGACGTGGGCGCGGTGCTCAACATCGCCGCCGACCACCTGGGCCTGAAGGGCATCGACACGCTGGAACAGCTGGCGGAGATCAAGCGCATCGTGGTCGAGGTGGCCAGGGACTGCGCGGTGCTCAACGCCGACGACGTCAACGTGCTGAAGATGTCGGGCTACACCGATGCCAAGACCATCTGCTACGTGACGATGAACCCGTCGCATGCGCTGGTGCGCGAGCACATCCGGGCCGGTGGCCGCGCCTGCGCGCTGGAGGCCGGCGTCAACGGGCACATGATCACGCTGTACGACAAGGGCAGCCATATCCCGCTGATGTGGACGCACCTCGTCCCGGCCACGCTCGAAGGCCGTGCGCTGCACAACGTGCAGAACGCCATGTTCGCCGCGGCCATGGCGTTCTCGCTGGGCATCAAGCTCGACGCGATCCGCCAGGGCCTGCGCACCTTCGACACCACCTTCTTCCAGGCCCCGGGCCGGATGAACGTGTACGACGAGCATCCGTTCAAGGTGGTGATGGACTACGCGCACAACGCGCATGCGGTGGGAATGATGGCCGACCTGGCCCAGCGCCTGGACGTGGCCGGGCGTCGGATCGTGGTGGTGGCCGCCCCGGGCGACCGTCGCGACGAGGACATCCAGGACATCGCCCGCGCGGTGGCCGGTCGCTTCGACCACTACGTGGTCAAGCGCGACGACAGCCTGCGCGGCCGCGATGGCGACGAGGTGCCGCGGATCATCGCCCGCGCGCTGCAGGCGGCGGGCGTGGCGGAGACGGCGATCACTCAGATCCCCGACGAGCAGCAGGCCATCGACGCCGCGTTGCGCATGGGCAGGCCCGGCGACCTGCTGCTGGTGTTCGCCGATGCCCTGGCCCGCTCGTGGAAGCAGATCACCAAGTTCACGCCCGAAGGCGCCGAGCCGCGCAGCGCCCGTACGGTCGAATTGCCCTCGCTGGCGCCGGCGCCCAGCGCCGACGAGGCGGCGGTGGCGGCGATGGAGGGCGTGATCCGCGAGGAGCGCGGACTGGTGTTCGCACGCCACGACGAGGACAGCGATTGAGCGGTGGCGATCCGCAACCGCCCGACCGCGCTCTCCACCCACGACCTGCCGCATGAGTGAATCCGTTCCCTTGCCGTTCGACGACCTGCGCCGGCTGACCGGGCCCAACCTGTACTTCGCCGGACCCGGCGCTGTGCTGGAAACAAGGGTGGGTGCCCCGGTGCCAACCGCCCTGATCGAAGACTGGAAGCGGCGCATCGCCCGCGCGCGCGCCGCCCTGGGCTGGCCGGATGGCCCGGTGACGGTGCGGGAGCACGCCTGCGGTGCCAGCCTCGCCTTCGCCGCACCCGGCGACATGCTGTACACCGCCGCCGACGTGAACGAATGGGCCTGGCTGTCCGCCCTGGCCGCGGCCGGGAGGGGCATCGGCGAACCCGCGCTGCAGCCGGGCCATCCCTCGTTCGTCGACGAAGACGCGGACCTGCGCCTGCTGTGCGCCGTCGCTGCGGCCGAAGGCCTGCCGCGACTGCCCGCCCTGCAAGAAGCCGCACGTGCGCATGGCGTGCCGCTGCTGCTCGACGACGAGCACCTGTCCCTCGGCATGGGCAGCGGCAGCCGAACCTGGGACAACCCCGCCTTGCCGACGCCCGATGAAGTGCCGTGGCAGGACCTGCACGCGATCCCCGTGGCCTTGGTCACCGGCTCCAACGGCAAGACCACCACCGTGCGCCTGCTCACCGCGATCGCCATCGCCCACGGCTGGCACACCGCCAACAGCTGCACCGACGGCCTCTATCTCGACGGCGCCCTGATCGAGGGGGGCGACTACTCCGGCCCCGGCGGCGCGCGCAGCCTGCTGCGCGATCGCCGCACCCAGGCCGCGATCCTGGAAACTGCGCGCGGCGGTCTGCTGCGCCGCGGCCTGGCGATCGAACGCGCCGACGTGGCCGTGGTCACCAATGTCAGCCCCGACCACTTCGGCGAATACGGCATCCACGACCTCGACGGCCTGGCCGACGTGAAGCTGACCGTGGCCCGCGCCATCGACG
>CAMLKR010000141.1 GCA_946480565.1 uncultured Arenimonas sp.
ATCGCCCAGGCGGAGAAGTTCGACCCGGCCGGCAGGTACATCAAGCGCTGGCTGCCGGAGCTGGCGAAGCTGCCGGAGTCGGCGCTGGCGGCGCCCTGGGAGCAGGGCGAGCTCGTGCGGCGGCTCGCGCCCGACTACCCATCCCGTCCCATCGTCGACCTCAAGGCCAGCCGCGAGGCCGCGCTGGCCGCCTATTCGGGCCCCAAGAGCAAGCCGCCGCCCGAGCGTTGACGCCCCCGCGCCGCAGGCGGCATCCTGCCTGCAGACCGGGGAGGGCACATGGCCGAGGCGCGCACCAGGATCCGCAAGTCGCCGATGTCGCGGGTGGACACGGCGTGGCTGCGCATGGAGCGGCCCACCAACCTGATGATGATCACCGGCGTGATGATGTTCGAGACGCCGCTGGACATCAAAACCCTGCGCAAGGTCATCGAAACCAAGTTCCTGTCCTATCCGCGCTTCCGGCAGAAGGCGGTGGACACGCCCACCGGCGCCTTCTGGCAGGACGACGCCGACTTCGACCTCGACTGGCACGTGCGGCTGACGGCGCTGCCGGGCCGCGGCGGCAAGAAGGAGCTCGAGCGCCTGACCAGCCAGATGGCCTCGACCCCGCTCGACAAGACCAAGCCGCTCTGGCAGTTCCACCTGGTGGAAAGATACGGCGGCGGCTCCGCCCTGATCTCGCGCATCCACCATTGTTATGCCGACGGCATCGCCCTGGTGCAGGTGCTGCTCTCGCTCACCGAGATGGGCATCGACGACAAGCGCAAGGCCGCCCTGGCCAAGCGCTGGCTGAAGAAGGAAGAACACGCCCCGGTCGCCAAGCGCGTCGGCGCCATCGACCGCTACATGCAGCTCGGCGGCAAGCTCGTCGAAAAGGGCATGGACATCTACCGGGACCCGACCCTGGCCGCGGTGCTGGCCAGCGAGGGCGTGGACATCGCCAAGGAAGTAGGCCTGGCCCTGGCGCTGTCGGACGATCCCGAGACCGTGCTCAAGGGCCGGCTGGGTGTGAGCAAGCGCGTGGCCTGGGCCGAGCCGCTGGCCCTGGACGAGGTGAAGTCGGTCAGCCGCGCCCTGCGCTGCACCGTCAACGACATCCTGCTGGCCTCGGCCAGCGGCGCCCTGCGCAGCTACATGCTCGAGCGCGGCGAAACCCTGGACGGCATCACCATCCGCGCCACGGTGCCGGTCAACCTGCGGCCGCTGGAACACGCCAAGCAGCTGGGCAACCACTTCGGCCTGGTCTTCCTGGACCTGCCGGTGGGCGAGGCCAACCCGATGCGCCGGCTCGAACGCGTGGCCGAGTGCATGAAGGTACTGCGCAAGTCTCGCCAGGCCGTGGCCACCTTCGGCGCGCTGGCCGCGGTGGGCATGGCGCCGCCGGCGGTGCAGGCCTTCGCTCTGGAGATGTTCAGCCGCAAGGCCTCGGCGGTGGCCACCAATGTGCCCGGCCCGCAGATGCCGCTGTATTTCGGCGGCAGCAAGATCAAGGACCTGATGTTCTGGGTGCCGCAGACCGGATCGATCGGCCTGGGCATCTCGATCCTCAGCTACAACGGCGCCGTGCATTTCGGCCTGATCGCGGACGCCAAGCTGATGCCGGACCCGGATTCGGTGATCCGCCGCTTCCGGCCCGAGTTCGAGAAGCTGCTCTACCTGGCCCTGATGGCCAAGTGGGAGGGCGAGTTCTGCGCCGAGGCGGCCGAGGCACTGCTGGAAGAGCCCTGATCCGGCGCCGCGGCGGACCGGCCCATGGTCGGGACAGTGATTCCCTGTTCCGGGGGATCCTCGGCGGGCCCGACCTGATCTAGTCTGTGCAGCACCGCCGCACCGGCTGCCTAGGTCTACATGGACACGCTGCTCGCCCTGATCGCCACCTACGGCCTGCTGGTCGTGTTCGTGGCCGTGTTCCTGGACCAGGGCGGCCTGCCGGTGCCGGCCTACCCGCCGGTCATCGTCACGGCGGCATTGGCGGTCGACGCGGGCGGCTCGGTCTGGCCCATCCTCGCGATCGCCACGCTGGCGGCGGTGCTCGCCGACGTGATCTGGTTCTTCGGCGGGCGGCGGTTCGGCGTCGCCCTGCTGAGGTTGATGTGCCGGCTGTCGCTGTCGCCGGATTCCTGCGTCACCATGACCCGCGACATCTACACGCGCTGGGGCGCGCCGTCGCTGATCGGCGCCAAGTTCGTGCCGGGCTTCGCCGCGGTCGCGACCACCCTGGCCGGCGAGAACCGGACGAAATTCGCCAGTTTCCTGTTTTTCGACGCGCTGGGCGCGCTGCTCTGGGCCGGCGGCGCCGTGCTGCTGGGCGCGATCTTCCACGAGGCGGTCAACGAGGTGCTGCTGCGGCTGGAAGAGTTCGGGCGCTGGGGCCTGCCGATCCTGTTCGGCGTGATCGCGGCCTTTGTCGCCTGGAAATGGTGGCAGCGTCGGCGGTTCCTGAAGGAGATCGAGATGGCGCGCATCTCGGTGCCCGAGCTGCATGATCTGATCGCCCAGGGCCGCGGCCCGCTGATCCTGGACGTGCGCTCCGAGAAGCAGCGCGCCGAGGGCTGGATTCCCGGCGCGCGTTTCGTCGCCAACCTGGCCGAGGCCGAGCTGGAGCCGCATGACGAGGTGATCGTCTACTGCGACTGCCCGAACGAGGCTTCGGCCGCGATCCTGGCCAAGCAGCTGCGCGCCCGCGGCTTCGGCCGCGTACGCCCGCTGGCCGGCGGCTTCCACGCCTGGATGAGCGAAGGCCACGAGGTGGCGCGCGAAGCCTGAGACCCAACCGGGGCTGAACACGGGCTTGGCTTCGCGCCTCTTCGCGCCCACTTAGCGTCTCTGTGGGGATAGTTGATCCCCCGACCCGGAGAGCGTGCATGTCCAATCCCGTCTGCGAACTGCCCGGCCTGGGCCTGCGCGTCGCCCCGGACCAGGTGCCCGACCCCACGCTTGACCTTGTTCCCGCCGAAGAGCGCGGCGAGGCGGTGCTGGCCGGCGGCTGCTTCTGGTGCACCGAAGCCGTGTTCCGGCGCCTGGACGGCGTCGATGAGGTGCAGCCCGGGTATGCCGGCGGCAGCGCCGACACCGCGGACTACAGGGAGGTCTGCAGCGGCGACACCGGCCACGCCGAGGTGATCCGCATCACCTACGACCCGGCCCGCATCAGCTATGGCCAGTTGCTCAAGGTCTTCTTCGCGGTCGCGCACGACCCGACCCAGAAGGACCGGCAGGGCAACGACGTCGGCACCCAGTACCGTTCCGCCATATTCCCGGTGGACGAGGCCCAGCGCCGGGTCGCGCGCGCCTACATGGACCAGCTTGCGGACGCGGCCGTATTCGCTTCGCCGCTCGCGACCACGATCGAGCCGCTCGAGGCGTTTTTCGTCGCCGAGGCCTACCACCACGACTACGCGGCGAAAAACCCGGGCCAGCCCTACATCCGCTTCGTCTCGCTGCCGAAGGTCGAAAAACTCGAACACGCCTTCCCGGACAAGCTGCGGTAACACATCGTTGCAGCCGCGGGGCTTGGGCGTCCGCGCCTCGGCGTCCACTGTTGCCCGACCCATCGACCTGGAGACATCCGTGAAGCTCTATTCCATGACCGGCACCTGCTCGCTGTCCCCGCACATCGCCCTGCGCGAGGCCGGGCTGGACTTCGAGCTGGTCAAGGTCGGCCGCGACAAGAAGACCGAACACGGGCAGGACTACCTGGCCATCAATCCCTACGGCTACGTGCCGGCGCTGCAGCTCGACGACGGCACCGTGCTGCTCGAAGGCCCGGCCATCGTCCAGTACATCGCCGACCTGAAGCCGGAGTCAGGCCTGGCGCCGGCCAACGGCACCCTGGACCGCTACCGCCTGCAGTCGGCGCTGACCTTCATCAACGGCGAGATCCACAAGCTGATCAGCAACCTGTTCAACCCGTCCCTGGCCGACGACGCCCGCGAGGCGGTGCTGGCCAAGCTGGACCTGCGCCTGACCCAGTTCAGCGCCCAGCTCGGCGACCGCGAATGGATCGTCGGCGACCGCTTCACCGTCGCCGACGGCTACCTCTACGTCGTGCTGAGCTGGCTGGCCGGCTTCAAGATCGACCTGGCCAAATGGCCGGCGATGGCGGCGCACCACGCCCGCGTCGCCGCGCGCCCCGCGGTGCAGGCGGCGCGCCAGGCCGAGAAGGGCGCCGGCAAGAACGCCTGAGTTTCCGGCCGCAGGGAAGCGGGAGAGGCCGCCTTCGGGCGGCCTCGTTGTTTGCGGCGTGGCCTCAGCTACGGTTGGCGCGCGAATAGGCCAGCGCCGCCAGCAGCTCCTGCGCCACCGACGCGCCGGCCAGGGCGGTGATCTCGCCATGGTCGAAGGGCGGGCTGACCTCGACCACGTCCATGCCGACGATGTCCAGCCCGGCGAGGCCGCGCACCAGGCGCAGCGCCTCGTGCGTGCTGAAACCGCCGACCACCGGCGTGCCGGTGCCGGGCGCGAAGGCCGGGTCCAGGAAGTCGACGTCGAAGCTGACGTAACACTTCGAAGTGCCCACGCGGTCGTGGATGGCCGCGATGGCGGCCTCCAGGCCGGCGCCGTGCAGCTCGCGGGCGTCGATGACGCGGAAGCCATGGGTCTCGGCGTTGAAGGTGCGCATGCCCAGCTGGATCGAGCGGGACGGGTCCACGTAACCCAGCCGCGCGGCGTGGAAGAACATGGTGCCGTGGTCGATGCGCCCGTCCTCGTCGCGCCAGGTGTCGCTGTGGGCGTCGAAATGCACCAGGGCCAGCGGCCCGTGCATGGCATGCAGCGCGCGCAGGATCGGGAAGCTGATGAAGTGGTCGCCGCCCAGGCTCAGCGGCACCACGCCGCCGGCGAGCAGGCCGGCGTAGGCGGTGGTGATGGCGTCGGGCGCGTCCTGCGGCCGGCCGGAATCGAAGTACACGTCGCCCCAGTCGACCACGTGCAGGCGGTCCAGCGGATCGAAATCCCAGGCATAGGGCGGGCACCAGGCCAGCGAGGCGGAGGCGGCGCGGATCGCGCGCGGGCCCAGCCGCGTGCCGGGGCGATTGGTCGTGGCGAGGTCGAAGGGCACGCCGACCACGGCGACGTCCACGCCGTCCAGGTCCTTGCTGTAGCGGCGGCGCAGGAAACTCAGCGCGCCCGAATAGGTCGGCTCGGCCTGGCTGCCGTAGGGCGTGGCCCGGGTGAAGGCGAGGTCGGTGGTGCCGGTGGCGGGCGATTTTTCGGTGGACATGCGGGGCTCCCGTCGGAAGTCCGCTCGTCGTTCCTGCCGCGAGGCATCGCCGGGACGAGGGTCACCGGTCTGGCAAGGTCTCAGTCGCCGGAGGCGCGGTCTCCGTGGGCCCTGAGGTTCGCGCGCAGCGAGCCCCGGTTGCCGTGGGCGAAGCCTGCGCGGTAGTTCACGTCGTCGATCCGCCAGCCGCCATCCTCCTTCACCACCACGAACTCGTCGTACCAGAGCACGTCGGGGCTGGCGACGGTGTCGACCATGTCGACGCGGATCACGCAGCGTGCATCCGGGCAGCCGCCGAGCGGCAGCACGATCGCGTAGGCGGTGAAGGGCTCGGCGCCGGAGGAATGGAACAGCGGGCCTTCGATCCACGGCGGCTTTTCGTCCGGGTGGCGGGCGATGAAGTCTTCCTGCTCCTGGCGGGCGCGGGCCATCGCATCGTTCAGGGCCTGGCTGAGGAAGGGCGCGATCGCCGTGGCCTTTTCGCCGGTCGGCAGGCCCGACTGGTTGCCGTGGGAGTCTAGGAAGCTGCGCAGCAGTTTCGCAGGGTTTCCGGCCGCCGCCGCGGGCAGCGCCGAGGCCAGCAGCAGGGCGAAGAGCAGGGTGCGGGGAGTCGGCATGCGGGGCCTCATTTCATCGTGGGCATCACGAATTCGGGATCGCGCACGCCGGTGGGCCAGCGTGCGGTGATGGTCTTGAGCCGGGTGTAGAAGCGCACGCCGTCGGGGCCGTGCATGTGCAGCGGGCCGAACAGGCTGCGCTTCCAGCCGCCGAAGCTGTGGAAGGCCATCGGCACCGGGATCGGCACATTGATGCCGACCATGCCGGCCTGCAC
>CAMLKR010000142.1 GCA_946480565.1 uncultured Arenimonas sp.
GAACACCCCGGCATCGCCCGCCTGATCGACGGCGGCCTGGCGCCCGACGGCCGGCCCTACATGGCGATGGAATACGTCGACGGCCTCGACATCCTGAGCTACGCGAAGGAAAAGCGGCTGGGCCTGGACGCGCGGCTGCAGCTGTTCCGCGAAGTCTGCAGCGCGGTCGACTTCGCCCACCGCAACCTGGTGGTGCACCGCGACCTCAAGCCAGCCAACATCCTGGTCACCGACGACGGCCACGTGAAGCTGCTCGACTTCGGCATCGCCCGGCTGATGGAAGAAAGCGGCAGCGCGGCCCAGACCCTGCACCTGCTGACACCCGACTACGCCGCGCCCGAGCAGATCGAGGGCGGCGCGATCACCATGGCCACCGACGTCTACGCGCTCGGCCTGCTGCTGTTCGAACTGCTGGTCGGTGCTTCGCCGTGGCGGCTGCGCGATTCGGCCCTGCCGACCACGCTGGCGCGCCGGCTCGAGGCCGACCCGCCGCCGCCCAGCGAAGCCGCCGTGCGCGACGGGCCCGTGCTGCGGCGCAAATTGTTCGGCGACCTGGACGCGATCGTGCTCAAGGCACTGCGCCGCGAGCCATCGGCCCGCTACCAGAGCGCCTCGCAGCTGTGGAACGACATCGCCCGGCACCAGCGCCGCGAACCGGTGCTGGCGCGCGGCGACGCCCGCGGCTACCGCCTGCGCCGCTTCATCAGCCGGCACCGGGTGGCGGTGGCGGTCAGCACCGCGGTGATGGTGCCGCTGCTCGCCGGCCTGGTCGGCGTGGCCTGGCAGGCGCGCGAGGCCGCGCGCGAACGCGACCAGGCCCGGCTGGAGATGCGCCGCGCCGAAGCGGTGAAAAACTACCTGATGCTGATGTTCCGCACCGCCGGCGAAAACGCCGGCGCCGACCCGCTCACCGCCAAGCAGGTGCTGGACGAAAGCGCCAAGCGCCTGGCCGACCAGTACCGCGACCAGCCGCAGACGCGCGCCGAGCTGCTCGAAACCCTGGGCGCGCTGTACGGCTACATGCACGACTACGAGGGCGCCGCGCCGCTGCTGCGCGAGTTCCTGGCCACGCCCGAGGCCCAGGCCGCACCCGACCAGCGCGCCGAGATCTCGCTGCAGCTGGCCGAGGTCGAACTGCGCCGCGGCAACACCGCCGAGGCGCGTCGCCTGCTGGACGACGCGCAGGCCTACTGGAACGCCGATGCCGGCAAACACCGCGTCGCCCTGCTCGGCAGCCGCCTGCTGCAGGCCCAGGTCGAACGCGAGGAAAGCGGCCTGCCCACCGCCATCGCCACGCTGAAGGCAACCCTGGCCGAACACGACGGCCATTACGGCCGCGACCACGCCAACACCGCCGGCGTGCTCAACAGCCTGGCCATCGCCCTGCTGCACAACGGCGAGATCGAGCCGGCCGACGCCGCCTTCCGCGACGCCTGGCAGGCCTTCGGCGCCGCCGGCCAGCAGGCCTCGGCCGGCGCCCTGCTGACGCTCGGCAACTGGGCCACGGTGGCCTTCCGCAAGAACGACCTGGCCTCGGCCGAACAACGCCTGCGCCAGGCCACCGACCTGCGCCGCCAGCTCTACGGCCCGTCGGCGGCGCTGGCCGCGATGCAGGCCAACCTGGGCAAGATCGTGCTGCGCGCCGGCCGCGCCGACGAGGCCTCGCCGCTGCTGGAGGACGCGCTGGCGATGTCGCGCGAGTTCACCGGCGAACACAGCCCGCTCACCGTTTCGGCCCTGCAGGGCCTCACCGAAGCCCTGATCCGGCTCGGCCAGCTCGAGCCGGCCGCGGCGCGGCTGGCCGAGGCGCAGGCCGCGGCGCGCGCGCACTCGGGCGAGCAGCAGGTGCTGTACGCGCTCTGCGACGGGCTGGACGCCCGGCTGCGGCTGGCGCGGGGCGACCTGGCCGGAGCGCGGGAACTTGCGGCGGTGATGGCCGTGAAGGTCGATGCGCTGGGCCCGGCGGCGGCGCCCTACCAGGCCGAGGTGCAGCGGCTGCGCGGCGAATTGGACGCCGCGGCCACGCGCTGATGCGCGCCTGCGGCAAGGCCGCGTCCGGGCCGCGGATTCAGGTCGTGGGATTGAGCTCGGTGAACAGCCAGGCCTTGGCCTTGAGCCAGTCGCGGCGCACCGTGCGCTCGCTGACGTCCAGGGCCTGGGCGGTCTCGGCGTCGCTGTAGCCGGCGAAGAAGCGGCACTCGACCACTTCGGCCAGGCGCGGGTCCATTTCCTGCAGACGCTCCAGCGCCTCGTTCACGTGCAGGATCTGGTCGTCCGATTCGATCGCCACGCGCTCGGCGGCCGACAGGGTGTCGGGCTTCAGGCCGCCGCCGCGCTTGAGCGCGAAGCGTTCGCGCGCCGCGTCCACCAGCACCTGGCGCATGGCGACGGCGGCGGCGCGCAGGAAGTGTTCGCGGTCGTTCCAGCCCTCGACCTTGTGCAGCTTCAGGTAGGTCTCGCTGATCAGGGCGGTGGTCTGCAGGGTCGGCGCGTTGCCCAGCCGCCAGCGTTCGCGGCTGGCCACCTGCTTGAGCTCGGCGTAAAGGGCCTGCACCAGCTCGCGGGAGGTTTCGCGTCGGGGACTCGCGTTCTCGGTCATGGCCGCATTGTGTCCCAAGTCGTGCAGGGCCGCATTCCAGGGCCCGGTCTCAGGTTTTGAGACGGCTCGGGCCTACACAGCAGGACAGCCCCCGCCCGGTCCCGCCCATGCCCAGCTCCGCCCTCGCCCGCCGCGACGCCCAGGTGCTCGCGCTCGACCCCGGCCAGCCCGCCGACGCCGCGGGTGCCGCCCTGGCCCGCGACAGCCGCCAGCTGGCGGCGCGCCTGCAGGCCAAGTACGGCGAGCGCATCACCGGCCACGTGGTGGTGCCGGCGCGCGAAGGCCGCTACGCGCCGCTGCCCGACGACCTGCCGCCCGCCCTGGCCGAGGCCCTGCGCGCCCGCGGCGTGCACCAGCTCTACAGCCACCAGGCCGAAGCCTGGGCCGCGGCGCGTGCCGGCGAACACCTGGTCGTGGTGACGCCGACCGCTTCCGGGAAAAGCCTGTGCTACACGCTGCCGGTGGTCGCGGGCGCGATGCAGGCGCAGGCCAAGGCCCTGTTCCTGTTCCCGACCAAGGCCCTGGCCCAGGACCAGGTGGCCGAGCTGCTGGAGCTCAACCGCGCCGGCGGCCTGGGCCTGCGCTGCCACACCTTCGATGGCGACACGCCGGGCGACGCCCGCGCGGCGATCCGCCTGCACGCCGACCTGGTGGTGTCCAACCCCGACATGCTGCACCAGGCCATCCTGCCCCACCACACCAAGTGGGCGCAGTTCTTCGAGAACCTGCGCTACGTGGTCATCGACGAGGTGCACAGCTACCGGGGCGTGTTCGGTTCGCACGTGGCCAACGTGATCCGGCGGCTCAAGCGCGTCTGCGCGTTCTACGGGTCGCACCCGCAGTTCATCCTGTGCTCGGCCACCATCGGCAACCCGAAGCAGCACGCCGAAGCGCTGCTGGAACACGAAGTCCGCGCGATCACCGAATCGGGCGCGCCCACCGGCGAAAAACACGTGCTGCTGTGGAACCCGCCGGTGGTGAACCCGGACCTGGGCCTGCGCGCCTCGGCGCGCTCGCAGTCCAACCGCATCGCCCGGCTGGCGATCAAGGCCGGCCTGAAGACCCTGGTGTTCGCGCAGTCGCGCACCATGGTCGAGGTGCTGACCAAATACCTCAAGGACGTGTTCGACCACGATCCGCGCAAGCCGGCGCGCATCCGCGCCTACCGCGGCGGCTATCTGCCGAACGAACGCCGCGAGGCCGAACGGGCGATGCGCGCCGGCGCGGTGGACGGCATCGTCAGCACCTCGGCGCTGGAGCTGGGCGTGGACATCGGTGCGCTCGACGTGGTCGTGCTCAACGGCTATCCGGGCTCGGTGGCCGCGGCCTGGCAGCGCATCGGCCGCGCCGGGCGCCGGCAGAAGCCCTCGCTGGGCGTGCTGGTGGCCAGTTCCGATCCGCTCGACCAGTACCTGGTGCGGCACCCGGACTTCTTCGCCGGCGCCAGCCCGGAACACGCGCGCATCGCCCCCGACCAGCCGCTGATCCTGCTCGACCACCTGCGCTGCGCCGCCTTCGAGCTGCCCTTTGTCGCTGGCGACGGTTACGGGCCGGTGGACCCGCAGCCCTGGCTGGAGGTGCTGGCCGAATCCGGCGTGGTGCACGGCGAGGGCGAACGCTGGGACTGGATCGCCGACAGCTACCCGGCCAATGCGGTGTCCCTGCGTTCGGTGGCCGACGGCAACTTCGTGGTGGTGGACCGCAGCGACGGCCAGCAGCGCATCATCGCCGAGGTGGATTTTTCCTCGGCGGCGCTCACGCTCTACGAAGGCGCCATCCACATGATCCAGTCCACCCCCTACCAGGTGGAGCGGCTGGACTGGGACGGCCGCAAGGCCTACGTCACCCGCACCCACGTCGACTACTACACCGACGCCATCGACTACACCAAGCTCAAGGTGCTGGAACGTTTCGACGGCGTGCGCGCCGGCGAGGGCAGCGCCCAGCACGGCGAGGTGCACGTGGTGCGGCGTGTGCCCGGCTACAAGAAGATCCGCTACTACACGCACGAGAACATCGGCTACGGGCCGGTGAACCTGCCCGACCAGGAGATCCACACCACCGCGCTGTGGTGGCAGCTGCCGCAGGCCGCGCTGGAGCAGGCCTTCGGTTCCCGCCAGCAGGCGCTGGACGCCTTCCTCGGCGCCGCGCATGCCCTGCACGTGGTCGCCGCGCTGGCGGTGATGGCCGAGGGCCGCGACCTGCAGAAGGCGGTGGGCAACGGCGACGGCGCCTGGTTCGCGCAGAGCGACGGCCGCGGCCGCGGCCAGCTGCGCGGCGCCGACGGGTCGCTGGCCGATCCGGCGTCGGCGGAACGCTTCACGCCCACCGTCTATCTCTACGACAACTATCCCGGCGGCGTCGGCTTGAGCGAACCGCTGTGGCGGCGACAGCAGGAACTGGTGCTCCGCGCCCGCGACCTGGTGGCGGCCTGCGACTGCCGCGCCGGCTGTCCCGCCTGTGTCGGGCCGGTGCTGGCGGCCGATGAAGCCGGCAAGGGCGATACGCCGCGGGCGCTGGCGCTGCGCGTGTTCGACCTGCTGGCGACGGCATGAGCTCGGCGCTGGCGGAAAAGCTGCGCATGCTGCGGCGGGAAGTGGGGGTGGCAACGGGCGCGTCTCCCCCTTCCCCGATGGGGGAGGGAACCGGCCGGGGCCTGCGCCAGGAAGTCCCGGAACACATCCGTCGCCTGCTCGGGCTGCGGACGCGCGCCGCATCGACCCGCGGAACCATCGGGTCGTATTCGCCCGGGGACGCGGCGGCCGCACGCCCGGCGCCTCCGCCTGAGGCCACCTCCTTCGACCGCCGCCTGCCCGGCGAGCAGATCGCCCCCGGACTGCACTACCTCGAATCGCGCCACGACGCGCCCGCCCTGCCGCCCCAGCTGGACGCAAGCTTCGCGAAGAACTTCGACATCGTCGCCCGCGCCGACCTGCTGTTCTTCGACACCGAAACCACCGGCCTGGCTGGCGGCACCGGCACCCGTGCCTTCATGATCGGCGCGGCCGACCTGGTCGACGGCCAGCTGCGCATCCGCCAGCTGCTGACCACGACCATGGCCGCCGAAGACGCGATGCTGCGCACCTTCGCCGGCTGGCTGTCGCTGCAGACGGTGCTGGTCAGCTACAACGGCCGCAGCTATGACGCGCCGCTGCTGAAAACCCGCTACCGGCTGGCACGCCTGCCCTGCCCGATCGCGCCACTGGCCCACCTGGACCTGCTGCATCCGGTGCGCCGCCGCTACCGCGGCCAATGGGAGAACTGCCGCCTGGCCACGGTGGAACGCCGGCTGCTGCACGTGCTGCGCGACGACGACCTGCCCGGCAGCGAAGCCCCGCGCGCCTGGCGCGATTACCTGCTCGGCGGCCCCGCCACCGACCTGCGCCGCGTGCTGGCCCACAACCACACCGACGTGCGCAGCCTGGCGCA
>CAMLKR010000143.1 GCA_946480565.1 uncultured Arenimonas sp.
GCGGCAACACCAATGGTTTCATCGACGACGTGGTGGTCAGCTTCGGCGCGCCGCGCCACCTGGTGAGCGAGTACTACCTCGAGCGTCGCTGGGCGCCGGGCGACATCTATTACGCCTGCGCCATCGCCTACCAGCTGGGCCGGCCCTGCCTCGAGATCATCCGCATCTACGAACGCGACCACGGCATGGGCTGGGGCGCGATCGCGCAGCGCCTGGGCATCAAGCCCGGTTCGGCGGCCTTCCACGCGCTCAAGGGCAATGTCGGCAAGGGCCACGGCAAGATGAAGGCCAACCGCGGCAACGGCGGCCGCGCCGCGGCGGGCCCGCAGGGCGGCCGCAGCAATGGCCCCGCGGCCCAGGGCGGCGGCAAGGGTCGCGGCCAGGGTGGCCAGGGCCAGGGTGGCAAGGGCAAGGACAAGGGCGGCCGCTGAGGCGAACCACCGCATCCGGCTCCAGACGCGGCGGCCCACGGGCCGCCGCGTCGTTTCCGGCTGCCGTTAGACTGTCGGCCCCGCGCTGCGCCCCCTTGGTCCCGATCCCGGAATGAGCGACCCGATGCCCGCCCTGCTGGCCCAGGCGAACGCCCTGTGCGCCGACGCCGATTTCCGCCGGGCGATACTGCGGCACGGCGCGCAGCTGGACGGCGTCGACGTCGCGCGCCTGGTGACCCGGATCCATCCCGACGACCAGATGCTGCGCCACTCGCTGCAGCACCACGGCGACGCCAACGCGGCGTTCGCGCAGTACTACAACGTCGCGCTGCAGCAGTACCACGCGGCCCGGCAGGTGCTGGACGCGCTGTTCCCGGGCCGGGCCGACCGCATCGACCTGCTCGACTTCGCCTGCGGCTACGGCCGCCTGCTGCGCTTCCTGTCGCTGGTGATGCCGGCGGAGCGGCTGTTCGCCGCCGAGATCCAGGCCGAGGCCCTGGATTTCGTGCGGAGGCACTTCGGCGTGCAGGCGATCGCCTCGTACGGCGACCCCGGCCGCTTCGCGCCGGGCCGCCGCTTTGACGCGATCTGGGTCGCCTCCTTGTTCTCGCACCTGCCGGCCGGCCTGTTCGACGCCTGGTTGGCGCGGCTGGCGGCCTGCCTCGGCCCGGACGGCGCGCTCTGTTTCAGCGTGCACGACGCCGCCCTGGTGCCGCCCGAACACACGATGCCGCCGGAGGGGCTGCTGTTTTTCCCGGTCAGCGAAAACGCCGGGCTGGAGCCCAGCCTGTACGGAACCACCTACGTCACCGAAGCCTACGTGCGCGCCGCGGTCGCCCGCGCCTGCGGCCCCGGCTGGGGCTGCAGGCGCATCCCGCGCGCGCTGGCGCACGAACAGGACCTGTACGTGGTCGCCGCGCCAGGCCGCGACCTGTCGGCGCTGGCGGGCTTCCGCCACGGCGCCTGGGGATGGGTGGACGAACGCCGGGTCGAGGACGACGGCACGATCCACCTGCGCGGCTGGGCCGCCTCGCTGGACGAGGGCGCGCTGGACGCGGTGGAGGTCAGCCTCGACGGGGTCGTGCACCGCTGCCCGACCGGCGGCCTGCGCGAGGACGTCGGCCGCTTCTTCGCCGACCCGCGCCTGGACCGCGCCGGCTGGACCTTCCGCCACCGCCCGCCGCCGGGCCGCGCCCCGGTGAAGGTGGTGGTGAGCGCGCGCACGCCGGCCGACGAACGTGCGCTGCTCTACGCCGGCCCGATGCCGCGGCCGGCGCGCGCCGACCGCGGCTTCTGGTCGCGCGTGGCCGGCGTGTTCGCGGGGTCGCGCGCATGAGCCCGCTGCCGCCGCCGGCCGCGACCCGGCTCTCGGTCGCGCCGATGATGGACTGGACCGACCGCCACTGCCGGGTCTTCCATCGCCTGCTGGCGCCGAACGCGCGCCTGTACACCGAGATGGTGCACGCGCAGGCCGTGATCCACGGCGACCGCGGGCGGCTGCTGGGCTTCGATCCGGCCGAACATCCGGTGGCGCTGCAGCTGGGCGGCAGTGATCCGGCGCACCTGGCCCAGGCCACGCGCATCGGCGCCGACTGGGGCTATGACGAGGTCAACCTCAACGTCGGCTGCCCCAGCGACCGGGTGCAGGCCGGGCGCTTCGGCGCCTGCCTGATGAAGGAACCGTCCCTGGTCGCCGACTGCGTGGCCGCGATGGCGGCGGCCACGACGGTGCCGGTGACGGTTAAATGCCGCCTGGGCGTGGACGAGATGGAGGACTACGGCGTGTTCCGCGGCTTCGTCGACATCGTGGCCGCCGCCGGCTGCACGCTGTTCGTCGTGCACGCGCGCAAGGCCTGGCTGCAGGGCCTGAGCCCGAAGGAAAACCGCGAGATCCCGCCGCTGCGCTACGACTGGGTGCACCAGCTCAAGCGCGAGCGGCCGGAGCTGCGCATCCTGATCAACGGCGGCATCGCCACGGTCGAGGACGCGCTGGCCCAGCTGGACGCGGTCGACGGCGTGATGATCGGCCGCGCCGCCTACCACGAGCCCTACCGGCTGCACCTGATGGACCGCGCGATGTTCGCGCCGGATACGCCGCCGCTTCCGCGCGCCGACCTGCTGCGCGCCTTGCGGCCTTATGTCGAGGACTGCCGTTCGCGCGGCATCGCCGTCAAACACCTCACCCGCCACCTGCTGGGCCTGTTCCATGGCCAGCCCGGCGGGCGCGCCTTCCGCCAGGTGCTCAGCGAAGGCGCGCCGCGCGCCGACGCCGGCTGGGAGCTGCTCGAACGCGCGCTGGCCGCCACCGAACGCCGCGAGCCGACGCCATGATCACCCGCGACCCCGCCGCCTTCCTCGCCCATGCCCGCGGCCTCGCCGCCGACGCCGGCCCGGCCTGCGCCAAGGCCGCCTTCCTGGTCACGCCCGAGGGATTCGCGCTGGCCGAGCAGTCGGCCAGCGACAACGCCTACATGGACCTGGGCGTGGCCGTGGACCCGGCGCGGGCCCTGGCCCAGCACCGCGAACTGCAGCGCCGCCTGGCCGGCGCCGTGCCGACCATCGCCTTTCCCGGCGACCCGGCCGCGCCCGACGGGCTGTTCCCGAACAACGTGTTCGCCACGGTGCCGGGCCGGCTGATCCTGGGCCACATGCGCCATCCGGTGCGCCAGCGCGAGGCCGAGCGCGCCGACATCCGCGGTTTCTTCGCCGCGATGGGTTATGCCGAAACCGACCTGCGCGCCCAGCCCGGCGTGGCCGAGCTCACCGGTGCCCTGGTGATCGACCGCGCCCGCGGCCTGGGCTTCGCCGGCCTGAGCGAGCGCTGCGACGAAGCCGGCGCCGCCGCGATGCACGCCGCCTTCGGCCTGCGCGCCACCCTGATGTTCGACCTGGCGGCCGGCGAGTACCACACCAACGTGGTGATGAGCGTGCTGGCCGGCCGCGCCCTGGTGGTCTGTCCCCCGGGCTTCGCCGATCCCACCGCCGCGGCGGCCATCGCCGCGCTCTACGCGCCGCACGTGCTGGTCCTGGACGCGGCGCAGAAAGCGGCGTTCGCCGGCAACTGCATCGCGGTCTCGCCCGACGCGGTCTTCGTCAGCCAGGCCGGCGCGGCGACTTTGGGTCCCGCCCAGCGCGAGGTCCTGGCGCGCGCGGGCTTCCGGGTGGAGGCGGTGCCGCTGGACGAAATCGAGAAGGCCGGGGGTTCGCTGCGCTGCTGCGTGGCCGAAATCTACTGAGGCCTGAACCCGCGCCGCCGCCAAGTGATTGACCGGCTTAGGGTTCATATCGGATTCACCGCTTTCCGCCCAGACTTCGCCCCGCAAACCCCCGGCCTAGCCGGCCCGCCCCCATGGAGCTAGTATCCCGACGATGCTGAACGCCCTGCGCCCCCTGCTGCTGCTCGCCGTCTTCGCGGTGCTGACGCCTGTCCCGGCCGACGCCCAGCCGCGTGGCGTGCAGCGCGAGGACGCGGGCGCGCGCGTGCGCCAGGTCGAACGCGACGGCGGCCGGGTGCTCCAGGCCCAGCCCATGCAGCGCGGCGGCGAAGAGGTCTACCGGCTCAAGGTGCTGACCCCTGAGGGTCGCGTCCGCGTCATCCAGGGCGACCTGCAGGACCGTCCGCGCCGCGATTTCGGCGGCCGCGAGCGCCTGCGCGAAGCCGGGGCCCGCCCGGTGGGCAGCGCCGAACTGGCGCGCGACCGCGAGGAGCGCGCCCGCCAGCGTCGGGCCGCCCGCGACGGCGATCCGCGCGGCAATTGATCGATCCGGCCCTCAGGCCGGCCCCCCTGTCGAAAGGAGACGACATGCGCGTACTGCTGGTCGAGGATGAAGCTCCGCTGCGTGAAACCCTGGCCGCGCGCCTGAAGCGCGAAGGGTTCGCCGTGGACACCGCCGGTGACGGCGAGGAAGGCCTGTACCACGGCCGCGAAGTACCGTTCGACATCGCCGTGATCGACCTGGGCCTGCCCAAGATGTCGGGCATGGACCTGGTGAAGGCGCTGCGCGCCGAAGGCCAGAAATTCCCTATCCTGATCCTGACCGCGCGTTCGAGCTGGCAGGACAAGGTCGAGGGCCTGAAGTCCGGCGCCGACGACTACCTGGTCAAGCCCTTCCACGTCGAGGAGCTCCTGGCCCGCCTCAACGCCCTGCTGCGCCGCGCCGCCGGCTGGAGCAAGCCCACGCTCGACTGCGGCCCGGTCAAGCTCGACCTCTCGGCCCAGACGGTCACCGTCAACGGCAGCGGCGTCGACCTGACCAGCTACGAATACAAGGTGCTCGAGTACCTGATGCTGCACGCCGGCGAGCTGGTGTCCAAGGCCGACCTGACCGAGCACATCTACCAGCAGGACTTCGACCGCGACTCCAACGTGCTGGAGGTCTTCATCGGCCGCCTGCGCAAGAAGCTCGACCCCGAGGGCGAGATCAAGCCGATCGAGACCGTGCGCGGCCGCGGCTACCGCTTCGCCATCCCGCGCGACGAATAAGCCGCGATGCGCGGCTGGCGCACGCTTTCGCTGCAGGCAAGGCAGCTGCTGGCGGCCAGCCTCGCGCTGGTCGCCTTCCTTGGCTTCACCGGCTACGCGCTGGACCGCGCCTTCGTCGAGACCGCGCAGAACGCCCTGCGCGAACGCCTGGCCGACCTGGCCAACGGCTATCTTTCCGGCTCCGAACTCGACCGCGGCCGCGCGTTCATCTCGCCGGAAACGCCGCCCGACATGCGCTTCATGATCCCGGGCAGCGGCCTGTACGCCAGCGTGCGCGGCGAGGGCCTGCGCTGGGAGTCGGCCTCCTCGCTGGGCCGTTCGCTGCCGCCGGTGGCCTTCCTTTCGCCGGGCGAGCGCCGCTTCGACGGTCCGCTGCGCATCATCGACGCGCGCGGCATGGAGAACAGCGTCTACGCCTATTCGATCGGCGTCATCTGGGAATCGGCCGGCGACTTCCGGCTCACCTTCAGCGTCTACGAGGACGCGGCCCAGATCCAGGACCAGGTGAACATCTTCCGGCGCGCGCTCTGGGGCTACCTGGGCCTGGCGGCGGCGCTGCTGGTGCTGGTGCAGATGCTGGTGCTGCGCTGGAGCCTGCTGCCCCTGCGCAACGTCGAGCGCGAACTGGCGCGCGTGCGCCAGGGCCAGAGCCAGCGCCTGTCGGGCTGGCACCCGCGCGAGCTGGAGTCGGTGACCGACAGCATCAACAGCCTGATCGAGAGCGAACGCAGCCACCTCGAGCGCAGCCGCAACACGCTGTCGGACCTGGCCCACAGCCTGAAGACGCCGCTGGCCGTGCTGCGGTCGCGCCTGGACGCCGACGCCAGCCACGAGCAGCTGCGCGCCGAGGTCGGCGCCCAGGTCCAGCGCATGAACGAGATCGTGTCCTACCAGCTCTCGCGCGCCGCCCGCAGCGGCCACGCCCTGTTCGCCGCACCGATCGAGATCGAGCCGCGCGCCGAGGAGATCGTCGCCGGCCTGGAGAAGGTCTATGCCGGCAAGGGCGTGCTCTGCGAATTCGAGATCGACGCCGCCGCGCGTTTCCACGGCGAACTCGGCGACCTGCAGGAGCTGCTGGGCAACCTGCTGGAGAACGCCTTCAAGTGGGCCG
>CAMLKR010000144.1 GCA_946480565.1 uncultured Arenimonas sp.
GCCGCCGGCGAAGTCACCGGCTCCTGCCACGAGGTCGAGGCCGCCGGCCACCGCCTGCTGCTCGACTGCGGCATGATCCAGGGCAGCGACGAGGACGAGCGCCGCAACTTCGAACCCTTCCCCTTCGACATCGAGGCCATCGACGCGGTCGTGCTCAGCCACGCCCACATCGACCACTGCGGCCGGCTGCCGCTGCTGGTCAAGCGCGGCTACCGCGGCCCGATCTGGACCCAGCTGGCCACCGCCGACCTGCTGCGCATCATGCTCGAGGACGCCGCCTCGCTGGCCGAGATGGACGCCGAGCAGGACAACAAGCACCGCCGCGACGGCCATGCCCGGCACGTGCCCCTGTTCACCCGCGCCGACGTCGGCCACGTGCTGCGCCAGGTGCGGCCGATGGCCTACGACTCGCCGCAGGAGATCCTGCCCGGCCTCACCGTCACCCTGCGCGACGCCGGCCACATCCTGGGCTCGGCCAGCGTCGAGCTGCGCGCGCAGGAGGCCGGTACCGAGAAGGTGCTGGTGTTCTCCGGCGACCTCGGCCCCAAGGGCACGCCGATCCTGCGCGACCCGGCGCCGGTGCCGCGCGCCGACCTGCTGCTGCTCGAGTCCACCTACGGCGGCCGCGCCCACCGCGAACGCGCCGCCACCCTGGACGAGATCCACGACGTGCTGGAAACCGCCTGGCAGAGCGGCGGCAACGTGCTGATCCCGGCCTTCGCGGTCGGCCGCAGCCAGGAGATCCTGTACTGGTTCGCGCGCTACTGGGATGAGTGGAAGATGTCGCGCTGGAAGATCTTCCTCGACAGCCCGATGGCCGCCAAGGTGCTGGAGGTCTACGACCGCCATGAATCCCTGTTCGACCACGCCGCGCAGAAGGCCTGGCGCGGCCGCCCGCATCCGTTCCGGCTGCCCAACCTGAAGTTCACCGTGGACGTGGACCAGTCGCGGGCGATCAACGGCCACACCGGCGGCGCGATCATCATCGCCGGCTCGGGCATGTGCAACGGCGGCCGCATCCGCCACCACCTGCGGCAGAACCTGGGCCGCAAGAACGCGCACCTGATGTTCGTCGGCTACCAGGCGAACGGCACGCTCGGCCGTCGGCTGGTGGACGGCGCGCGCGAGGTCCGCATCTTCGGCGAGGAAATCCACGTCAAGGCCCAGCGCCATACCGTCGGCGGCCTGTCGGCGCACACCGACCAGCCCGGCCTGCTGGCCTGGTACGGCCAGGTCGAAAACCGCCCGCCGGTGGTGCTGGTGCACGGCGAAGACGACGCGCGCGAAGCCCTGGCCGGCGTGATGCGCGCGAAGTACGGCAACGAGGTGGTGCTGGCGCGTCCCGGGCTGGAGCGCGAAATCTAGGCTGCGCGGCGGTGATCAGTCCGCGGTCGGCCGCGCGGCGCAGCGGCAGGCGCCGTCGTCGAAAACCACCTTCCAGCCGCCGTCGGCCTCGCGGCGCCAGGTCGAGCGGAATTCCAGGATCGGCTTGCCGGCCGGGTCGAACACCGGGCCCTTGGTCTGCGCCAGCGAACCGTCGTCCAGCGCCACCACGGTTTCCGGTTTCCACGAGAACGGCGCCGCCCCGTCGAAGTACTTCTTCCAGTCCGCCAATATCGCCGTCTTGCCGCGCAGCGGATCGCGGCCGTTGACGAAGATGGCGTCGTCGGCGATGAAGGACGCGAAGGCTTCGAAATCGCGGTCGGCCATGGACTGCGCGAACGCGGTCTCGGCGGCGGCGACCTGGCGTTCCAGTTCAGCGGTGTCCTGCGGCGACTTCGGCGGCACCGACATGCAGGCCGCGAGCGTGAGGCAGGACAGCAGGATAAACAGGCGACGGATCATGCGCGGCTCCCCCGGGGCTTTGGCGCATCCTAGCGCCGGAGCGGAGGCCCGGCGATAGGGCGTTCGGCAGGGGGCACCGCCAGCCGCGGACGGAGCCCGGAGAGCCACTCCGTCTTCAGTCGGTCCAGGGATCGCCCGGTCAGGCGTCGCGCCTCGGCATCCGGGTCCGCGGCCGTGGCCACACGGTGCAGGCCCGCCAGCCCCAGCTCGGCCATCAGGAAATCCACGTAGGACCAGGCCAGCGTGTAATAGGGCCCGGCGTAACGCCGACGCTGGGTGAGCACCTTCTCGAACAACGCGCGCTGCGCCGGCGCATAGTCGCCGCGCCGACCCCAGAGGCCGATCAGCGGCAGCACCTCGCGCCCCTCGTCGGAATCCAGGTGCACGCCCAGCGCCGCCAGGCCGCGCGGTTCCGGGCCGGTGGCGTGGAAGCCGCCGTAGCGTCGCGCCACCTCGGCGGCGGCGTGATTGGCGAAACCCTCGGCCATCCACTCCGAGCGGCGCCAGGACCATTGCGCCAGCGCGTGCACGATTTCGTGCAGGTAGGGCGCGCGACCGGACAGCACGGAATCGGTGTGGATGAAGATGTGCGGCAGCGGGTCGATGGTGACGCTGGCCAGGTGCACGCGGTCGCTGATGTAGATGTGGACCGGCGCGTCGTCGGCACCGGGCGCGTCCAGGGTATGGCCGAGGTAGCGGCGGACGTTGGCCACGCCTTCGTCCGCAAGGGCCGTGAAATCGCGAAGCTGCGCGGCGTCCAGGCGGCCGCGTTGGACCCAGACGATGACATTCGGACGTGATGCCGATACGCCGCCCAGCTGCAGCTCGCGTGTGATGTCGCGCTTCAGCGCCACGCCGCGCAGCGGCTCGGCGCCTGCGCCGGCCGCGGGCAACAGCAGTGCGAACAAGGCCAGGCGAAGCGAGGCATTCCGGATTCTTGCGGAAAACCCGCCGGCGGCGGCGGAAGAACGACAGGGCATGGAATGGCTTGGCAGCGAGGGGCCGGCAAGGCTAGCAGAGCCCCGCGGAAGGACGAATCCCCGGCCACCGGTTAGCATCGTCGCCAGCCCCCGAGGAATGGCGCGATGAGCCCGTCCGAGCTGCCGACCGACCCCGACACGCCGCGCCCCTTCGTCGTGCCCTGCGCCGCGCTGCCCTGGTCGGCGCCGCTGCGCTGGCTGCGGCGGGGCTGGGGCGATTTCCGGCGCGCGCCGGGGCTCAGCCTGCTGTTCGGCGGCGTCATCCTGCTGGTCAGCCTGGGGGTGTCGCTGATGGCCTGGGGCCTGGGCCGCTTCGCCCTGCTGGCCCTGCTGCTGTCGGGCTTCGTGTTCGTGGCGCCGTTGATCGCCGTGGGGCTGTACTGCGTCAGCCGCGAACTTGAAGCGGGTCGCGTGCCCTCCCTGCGCCACAGCTTCGTTCTCGCGCGGCGCGTGGTCGGCCAGGCCGGCGTGTTCGCGCTGGCCCAGCTGGTGATCCTGATGCTGTGGGTGCGCGCCGGCATGATGGTCGAGGCCTTCGTACCGGTGGAGCCTGGCAGCCTCCGCGCCCTGGTCGAGTTCCTGCTGATCGGCACGGCCGCCGGTTCCGTGTTCGCGGCCCTGACCTTCGCCATCGCCGCTTTCTCGCTGCCGATGATCGCCGACCGCGACGTGGACATGGTCACCGCCGGCGTGTCGAGCGTGAACGCGGTGCTGCGCAACAAGGGCGTGCTGCTGCTGTGGGCGGCGATCATCGCCGTCCTGACCGCCCTGGGTTTCCTGACCGCCGGCCTGGGCCTGGCGGTGATCATGCCCTGGCTGGCCTACGCGGCCTGGCACGCCTACCGGGAAACGCTGGACGCCTCGTCCTGGCCGGCGCTGGACTGAGCGGTCCAGTCCGCGCGCCCAAGCTGGTAGACGAAACAATCGTCCATGCCGAACCGCCGGCGCTCGACGAAGCGGAAACCCAGGCGTTCGTAGAACACGTGCGCGCGGGTGTTGGAGGCCAGCGGGTCGATCAGCACCGCCGTCACCGAAGGTTCGGCGAAACAGCGATCCAGCGCCAGCTGCATCATCACCGTGCCGTGGCCGCGGCCCAGGTAGTCCGCTTCGCCGATCCAGATGTCGATCGCGCGCAGGTCCGGCGCCACCTCGCCCCAGTAATGGCTGTCCTCGCGCGCCGGATCGATGATCTGGACGAAACCGATCGGCACGCCGTCCACTTCCGCGATCAGCTGTTCGCGCCAGTCCGGGTCGCGCGCCAGCTCGGTTTCCCAGCCCCAGTCGTCATTGGGATCGGATTCGAGCACGTGCGGCTCGTCGTCCCAGCGGGTGAGCAGGGGCAGGTCGGCGGGGGTGGCAGGGCGGAGTCGAAGCATGGCGGGGCGAAGGGCAGGTGGCTACCTGAGTCTCTCCAGCCGCCCCTTGCGCTTGACCAGGTTCCGGTAGTCCCACTGGATTTCCGTCGCCTTCGTCAGCCATCGGCGAAGGTCGGTCTTGTTGACCTCGGCCGCGCGATTGAAGAACACCGATGCATCCTTGAACTTGCCTCCAAGGACGTCCAGGCCGGGTTCCCCGAAGTCCGCGCCACTCCAGAACATCAGGCGTATGCCCGGCTTCTGCCGGCTGTAGCCGACCGTCGGGTTCCCTTCCAGGAACCAGACCGGGTGCGCGTGCCAGATCCTGCTCTCGGCGCCCGGCAGGTTCCGGTCGATCTCCGCCGCCAGCAGGTCACATATCTCCCTGTCACCGGCCTCCTGCGTCCCGTTGTACTTCCTTATCCCGGCATCCATCTGGCTCTCCGATGATCGCCCTCGACCTTATCGCACTCCGACGGAAGGCCTTCAATTACCTGGAGAAACAGATAATCGGAACGATGACCAGGGCAGTTCGAAGCGCAGGTCAGTCCGGGTCGCCCTGCGTGCGACGGGCGAGGAAGGCCGCGCCGGCCGCCGCAATCAGGGCGCCCGACACGCACACGAAAAGACCCGCCGAACACCACAACCATACGGTGCCCAGGCCGCCCGAGAAGTTGAGCGACACATCGCCCGCGAGTGCGATGGAAAGGGGCAGCCACGCGACGGAGGCGGCCAGCGCAAACAAAGCGGCCCGGCGCGCCATGCCGTTCCGCGGCGCGATGAGCATCGCCGCGCCGGAAACGCCGCAAAGAACCCCGGCCGCCAGGACATTGCCAAAGGGCAGTCCGCCCGGAAGCAGGAACGAAACGTAGTCCGCGCCCGCGAAGAGCGAGCCGGCCGAGAAGACGGCGACCAGCAGCGCCGCAGCGACGGCAGCTGGCGAAGGCGGCCTAGTTCCGGACAGCGTCCTGGCCCTCCCGGGCTTCATCCTCGAGATAACGCCAGGGCTTGCCCGTCTCGTGAATGCGGAAGACCAGGATGGTCGCGCCCGCCTTGCCGGCGCCCGCGCGATGGCGCGTCTCGTAGGTGACATGCCCGACCGTTCCGAGCGCCGGACGGACCAGGCCCTTTCCTTCGACCAGCACCTCGGGATCGCCGGCGAGGTAGTAGTGGAATTCCTCGCCGGGGTGCCAGTGCCGGTCCAGCGAGGTGTTCGGCGGTATCTCGACCCGGTCCACCAGCACCTCGCGGCCCGGAGTGAAATCGTCGTCGAGCGGGGCCTGCAGGAGATTCGTCACCTTGGCCTTGGCCTGGTTTGAACCGAAACTGGCGCCGGCAAAGAAGCCGACCGCAACGCAAAACAAAGCGGAACCCGCGAACAGGATGCGCATGACGCCTCCACCGGCCCTGGATGGGCCGTGCCGATCATAGTCCTTAGGGGCAACGCGGGCGAAGCGGCCGGCGTGGGGCTCAGGACTGCGGGTCGAAACCGAAGACGCGCAGTTCCTGGTCGCAGCGGCAGGCCCGGGCGAGCCGCGCGGCCCAGGCCACGGCGTCCTCGCGGGTCGGCAGCTCGAGCACGGTGAAGCCGCCGTCCAGCGTCGGCGCCCAGGGATAGCCGCCCGCGGCCACGCTGCCGTCCGCCGAGACCCGCACCGGCGGCACCGACTCGTCGATGCCGCCGCCGAACACATAGACGCCGGCGGCCTTGGCCTGCTCGATCACGGCGTGCGAGTCGCGGCTCACCGCTTCCATTTCATCCGCCGGAACGGCCATGGCTTTGCTGGGGAAGGAGATGAGGTATTTGGCCATGG
>CAMLKR010000145.1 GCA_946480565.1 uncultured Arenimonas sp.
CTCGATCAGCGTGGTGCACTGGGTCGGCGTGCCCTCGTCGTCGACGTTGAGCGAGCCGCGGCGCGCCGCCAGCGTGCCGTCGTCGACGATGGTGACGCCCGGCGCCGCGACCCGTTCGCCGATGCGGCCGGCGTACACGGACGTGCCCTTGCGGTTGAAGTCGCCCTCCAGGCCGTGGCCCACCGCCTCGTGCAGCAGCACGCCGGGCCAGCCCGGGCCCAGCACCACCGGCAGCGTGCCGGCGGGCGCGTCCACGGCCTCCAGGTTCACCAGGGCCTGGCGCAGCGCCTCGCGCGCCACCTCGCGCGGCCGGTCGCCGGAAAAGAGTTCCTCGTAGGAATAACGCCCGCCCGCTCCGGCATAACCCTGTTCGCGGCGGCCCCGGTCCTCGACGATCACCTGCACGTTGAAGCGCACCAGCGGGCGCACGTCGCTGGCCAGCACGCCGTCGCTGCGCGCCACCAGCACCGTGTCGACGCCGCCCGCCAGGCTGACGATGACCTGGCGCACGCGCGGATCCTGTTCGCGCAGCCACTGGTCCACGGCGCGCAGCGCGGCGATCTTGCCGTCGGCGTCCATGCCCTCGATCGGGTCCAGCGGCGCGTACAGCGCGCGCCCCGGCACCACGATGCGCTGGCCGCCGCCGTGGCGGGCGCCGCTGCGGCTGATCGCGCGCGCGGCGCCGGCGGATTCGAGCAGCGCCTCGGCCCGGATGTCGTCGGAATAGGCGAAGCCGGTTTTTTCGCCGCTGACCGCGCGCACGCCCACGCCCTGCTCGATCGCATGCGAGCCGTCCTTGACGATGCCGTCCTCCAGGCTCCAGCTTTCGCGGCGGCTGTGCTGGAAATACAGGTCGCCGAAGTCCACGCCCGGGCCCATCAGCCGCGAGAAGGCCGCGTCCAGGCCGTCCAGGCCGAGGCCGCCGGGCGTCAGAAGGCGCGACTGCGCGAGGTGCAGGGTATCGGTCATGGGGTCATCGCAGTGAAATCAGGCTCATAGGGTGACAGATGCGGGCGACCGGGGTCGGCGGCAAGGGCCGGCCGGGCGGCACGCGTCAGCTCCGGTTCCGGCGGCTCAGCCCGGTTCCGGCGATTCCGGGCGGCGGGCGGCGGGCGGCGGCGGTCCCTTCTCCACCACATCCACCTTCGGATCCTTCCAGGGTCCGGTCACCCGGTACACGGTGCGCGCGGCCTCCTTCAGCGGCTTCTGCAGCACCGCCTGCGCCACCGCGCCCACCGCCGCGCCGACCGGGCCGCCGGCCACCAGGCCGATCGCCGGCAGCACGCCACCGGCCTTGGGCAGCACCTCGATGCGCTGGTCGTATTCCTGGCGGCGCAGGTCGGTGGAGCCGCTGACGCGGATCTCGGCGGCGGGCCCGTTGATCTGCAGCAGGTCGGTGCGGGCATAGCCGTCGGCGAACACGAATTCGCCGCTCATGGTGTTGAAGGCGAAACCCTTGTTGAAGAAGTCGCTGAAGTCCAGGCTCAGCCGGCGCGGGATCTCGGCCAGGCTGATCAGGCCGAGCACGCGGCCGCCGCCGCCCGGCTCGACCTCGAGCAAATGGCCTTCGCCGACATCGGCCTTCAGTCGGCCGGTGAAGCGCGACAGCGCGAAGTTGCCCGGCGAACCCGCCCAGCTGCCGTCGAGCCGGCCGCGGGTTTCGCCGTCGTCGATCATGCCGGCCAGGCCGAAGGCGTCGAGCAGTTCGCCCAGGCTGGAGGCGGTGAAGTCGACCTCGAAGCGCGAACGGCTGCTGCCTTCGCCGGCGTGCTGCCAGTCGCCGCTGGCCAGCAGCTCCAGGCTGGGCGAACGGGTGCTGAAGCGCTCGATGCGCAGGCCTTCGGGCACCGGTGCGGCCAGCAGTTCGGCCTTGCCCAGGACCAGGCTGCCCATGCGCAGGTCCTCGACCGCGAAACGCAGCGGCGGCAGCTTGCGCGGATCATCGCTGAGCCCGGCGTCGGCGGCGGCGATCTGCTCCAGCGTCGGCTCCGGCTTCCGCGGCCAGTGCAAGCGGGCGAAATCGCCCTGCACGCCCTGCGACAGTTCGCCGGGAATATCGACCCGGCCGCTGATCGCCGGTCCCTCCAGGCTGACCCGCGTCAGCGCCGCCTCGCGCCGCAGCTGCAGGCGGGTGTCGGCGAAGGGCGAACCCAGCAGGTCCAGCGTGGCCACCTGCAGGTCGACCTCGCGCAGCGCGCCGGCGCCCTCGCCCTTGGCGGCGAAACCGATCCAGCCGGCGGCGTCGAGGGTTCGGCTGGCGCCGCGCACGGCCAGGCCCTGCGCCGGCGGCGTGCCCGGTTCGCCGGGACCGAAGTGGATCAGGCCGGTCATGGCCTCGTCGGCGCCGACGCGGCCGCGCATCTGCATCACTTCGCCCAGGCGCAGCCGCACTTCGCCCGCACCCACCGGCAGCAGCGCCTGCAGGCTCAGCGGCAGCGGGTCGGCGGCATGCTTGGCCAGCGGCGCGGGCAGGCCCACCGCGGTGCCCACCAGGTCGGTGTCGATGACCAGCTGCGCCGGCGGCGCGGGCTGCCCGGGCGGCGCCTGCGGGATGCGCACATCCACGGTCCAGCGGCTGCTGCCCTGCAGCCAGGGTTCGAGCCAGGCCAGCGGCGGATGCCGCGCCAGCAGCGCCTGCGGCGGCAGGTCGCCGACCAGGGTGGCGCGCGCGGCCAGGGCCGGTTCGCCGGTGAAGTCGCCCACGAGCAGGCTGAAGACCGCCGGGCGGCCCTCGAACTCGACCGCGAGATCCTCCGCGGCGAAACCCTGGTCGCTGAAACGCGTGCGGCCGCTGACCTGGTTGAAGTCGATCTTCCAGCGCGGGTCGGAAAGCTGAGCCTTCTCCAGGTCCAGCGTGCCCTCGATGCGCCGGCCGCCCAGGCGGGCCGCCAGCGGCAGGTCCAGGTCCAGCGCCACGGTCGCCGGGCCGCGGATGCGGGCGTTGAGCAGGTGCTCCTCGTAGCGTTCGCGCAGCGGGCTGGCCAGCATCAGCGCCTGCAGCGACTCGCCGTTGGCCGGCGAATCGATGTCCAGCAGCAGGCGCGGGTCCTTGAAGTCGGGAATGCCGCCGGCGACGCGGCGCACCCGGTTGCCCTGGATCATGCCCTCGCCCTCCAGCGCCATGCCCGGGCCGTCGAAGCTGACGTCCAGGTCCAGCGCCTCGGCCGGCGGCCAGGCGGCGTTGAAGGCGACACGCGCCTGGGTCACACGGGCGCGCGCATCGAAGCGGCCCTCGCCTTCGCGGAAGGGCCAGTGGTCGAGGTCGCCGGCCAGCACGGCGCGGCCGTTCTCGACCCGGCCATCCTGCAGCGCGTTGTCGAGCCAGTCGATGGTGGCCGGTGGCATCTTGCCGACCACCCAGAACTTGCGCGATGTGACCACGGCGGACGGGTCCACCGTCGCCGCCAGGTCCACGCGCGGGCGGCTGCCGTCGCCGGGGAAATGCAGTTCGCCGCGCACGCTGGCGCCGAAGTCGGGGCCGCGCACGCGCAGGCCGCCGGCTCCGGCGCTCCACTGGGCGCCGTCGCGCCACCAGCCCAGCGTGCCGTCCAGGCGCAGGTCCAGTGGCTGGCGGAAACGCGGCCAGTCGAACCGCGCCGGGCCGTCGGCCAGCCGCAGCACGCCGCCGTCCTGGTCGAAGGCCGCGTGGCCGCCCAGCCCCTGCAGGCCGGGGCTGTCGCCGTAGGGGCTCCAGCCGACCGCGTCGAAACGCGCCGATCCACGCCAGGCGCCGGTGCGGCCGAGCACCTCGAGCGCGCGCACCTCGCCATCCGGCGCGGCTTCGTGCAGCCAGCGCCGCAGCCCGGGTGGCACCGCCGGGCTCAGCGTGGCCAGTGCGCGCGCCGGCGCCAGGTCCAGGCGCGGCGCCTGCAGCGCGAAGGTGTCGCCGCCGGCCAGCCACAGGCCGTCGAAGCTGCGCGGCTCGCGCCGGCCGGTTTCGTGGAAATGCAGTTCCGGGGCGTGCAGCTGCCAGCCGTTGGCGTCGACCTGCCAGCGCGCCAGCAGGTCGGCGCGTTCGAAGGCGACCGGCGGCGATTCGAGCCGGCCGTCGCCGCGGTCGCGCCAGGGCGCGCGCGCGCCCAGCGCCAGCGGCGCGAATTCGGCGCGACTGCGCACGTCCATCACGCGCTGGGCCTGGATGCGCGCCCACAGGTCGAGGTTGCCGGCACCGGCGACCACCAGGCCGGTGTCGGCCAGCAGCGGCGACCATTCGTCCAGCCGCAGCTTCTTGCCGCCGGCCCAGAGCCGGCCCGACCAGTCGCTGCGCTCCAGGTCGACCACGGCGTGCAGCGGCGTGCCCGCGGGCTCGGCCCAGGCGCGCAGGCCGGCAGTGACGTTCGAGCCGCTGACCCGCAGCCGCAGGTCCACGCGCGCCAGCCGAAGTTCGCGGCGCAGCGACGGCGAATGCACGGTCAGGCGCGCACGCTCCACCTGCAGTTCGCCCAGGGCCTCGAGCGTGTCCAGCGGGTCCACGCCCGGCTGCGGCTCGAACGGCAGGCCGGCCAGGCGCCAGCGCCGGTCATCGCCCTGCTCCAGTCTCAGCGACAGTTCGCGCACCTTCAGCTCGGTCAGGTTGCCGCCCGGCAGCAGGCCCGAATACACCGCCACCAGCAGCTCGGCGCGGCCGATGTCCAGGGCGCGGCCGCCGGCGCCGATGCGCAGGCCGTCGAGGGTGAAGCGCGGCCCACGCCGGGTCCACTCGCCCACGGCGCGGGAGAAGCTGACCGGCTGGCCGATGCGCTCGCCCAGCCAGGCGGCGACCTTGTCGGGATGGCGTTCGACCAGGGGCAGCAGCTGGTTCACGCCGCCGACCAGGGTGGCGGCCAGGATCAGCAGGACCAGCAGGCCGTAGCCGAAAAAACGGCGGGCGTGGCGGATCCGGCGGCGCAGCGGGCTGGTCATCGACGGGTCAGAGCAGGACCACGTCGTACTGTTCCTGCGCGTACTGCTCGTCGGCCTGGAAGCGGATCGACTTGCCGAGGAACTCCTCCAGCTCGGCCACCGCGGCCGACTCCTCCTCGGTGATCTTGGTGACGACCTTGGGCGAGGCGATCACCAGCAACTGCGAGGCCTCGAACTGGCGCACCGCGCGGGTGATCTCGCGGAAGATCTCGTAGGTCAGCGTCTCGGCGGTCTTGAGCGTGCCGCGGCCGCCGCATTCGTGGCAGGGCTCGCAGAGCTGGCGCTCCAGGCTCTCGGTGGTGCGCTTGCGGGTCATCTCGACCAGGCCCAGTGGCGAGAACTCGTGCACCGAGGTCCGGGCGTGGTCGTGCGACAGACCCTTCTCGAGCGTGCGCAGCACCTGGCGCCGGTGTTCGTCGTCGGTCATGTC
Organism: uncultured Arenimonas sp.; assembly: GCA_946480565.1. The sequence continues at coordinate 5,333 of CAMLKR010000145.1, forward strand.
GATGAAGTCGATGATGATGATGCCGCCCAGGTTGCGCAGCCGCAGCTGGCGCGCCACCGCCTGCGCCGCCTCGAGGTTGGTGCGGTAGACGGTTTCCTCGAGGTTGCGCTGGCCCAGGAAGCTGCCGGTGTTCACGTCCACCGTGGCCATCGCCTCGGTCTGGTCGATGATCAGGTAACCACCGGACTTGAGCGGCACCTCCTTCTGCATCGCCCGCAGGATCTCGTCCTCGACGCCGTAGAGGTCGAAGATCGGCCGCTCGCCGGTGTAGTGCTCGATGCGCTCGGCCAGGGCCGGCATGAACTGCGCGGCGAAGGCGCTGAGCTTGTCGAAGGCCTCGCGCGAATCCACCCGCACCTTGTCGACGTCCTTGCGCATCAGGTCGCGCACGGCGCGCAGCGGCAGCGCCAGGTCCTCGTAGATGCGCTGGCCGACCTTGGTGGTGGCGCTGGCCTGGCGGATCACCTCCCAGGCGCGGCGCAGGTAGGCCACATCCTCGGCCAGGGCCTCGTCGGGTTGGCCCTCGGCATTGGTGCGAACGATGTAGCCTTGGCCACTGCCGTTGGCCAGCTCGGCCATCAGGGTCTTCAGGCGCGTGCGCTCGGCCTCGTCCTCGATGCGCGCCGACACGCCCAGCACGCG
>CAMLKR010000146.1 GCA_946480565.1 uncultured Arenimonas sp.
TGTCGTTGACGTCGATGCCGACGTCCTCGGCGGTGATGTAGCGGCCGCCCAGCGAATTCACGAAACGGCCGAAGGCGCGGAACAGCGCCTCGGACTTGTCCTTGTTCGGGTCGCCCCAGATCACCGCCTTGCCACCGCCCAGGTTCAGGCCCGACACCGCCGCCTTGTAGGTCATGCCGCGGCTAAGGCGCAGCACGTCGTTCAGGGCTTCGGCCTCGCTGGCGTAGGGCCACATGCGCGTGCCGCCCAGCGCGGGGCCCAGCACGGTGTTGTGGATCGCGATGATGGCCTTCAGGCCCGCGTCCTTGTTGTGGCAGAACACCACTTCCTCGTGGCCCGAGGTGGAGATGGTTTCGAAGATCATGGAAAGCTCCGGTCCGGCGGAAAACGCGGGCGCCTGCGCGAGTGCGGGCGTGCGCTGTTACTCGAAGAGTGTTCCGCAAGTGATTGATTTGATACGGCCTGACCCGGCAAAAACGGCATGCCCCCGGGCCTGGGCGCGCCGTAGTGTAAAGCAAACGCTCTAGACGGGCAGGCGGCGCGCCCGGGACCTGCCGCGAGGCGCCGGTCCGCGTCCATCGGTCGGTTCACGCCGTCCGGCGGTGGCGCACGGCGCCGGCTGTCCTGTTCGCGCCGGGCGGAGCGTTCCTCTGAGGGCTTGGTGGTTTTGTCTCTCCCCGGAAAACCGCCAGCCTCCAACCCTAGAGCAGGGTTTCTTGGGCGACCGCCACGCGGTCGCCCTTTTTTTCGCCTTCACATCGCCTCGCGGCGACGGCGGCGCTAATGGCGCGTCTCCCGCTCCGGACCGCCATGGCGCCCGCGTTGCCGTCCACTGCCGCTGCGGTCGCCGATCCCGACGAAGCCCAGCTCGTCGCGCTGATCGGCCGTATCCGCGGCGGTGACGCCGAGGCCCTGGGCCTGCTCTACGACCTGGCCCTGGGCCGCGTCTACGCCCTGGCCCTGCGCGTGCTGCGCCAACCGCAGGACGCGGAGGAAGTGGTCAGCGATGTCTTCCTGCAGGTCTGGGACCGCGCCATCAGCTATTGCCCGGAACGCGGCGCGGTGATGTCCTGGCTGATGACCCTGACCTGGAGCCGCGCCGTCGACCGCCTGCGCCGAGGCCGCCGCCAGCGCCTGGAACAGCCCCTGCATCCGGACGCCCCCGAAGACGCGTATATGCCAGGTGAAGACGAAGCGGCCCCGGTCCTGGTCGAGCGCCTGGACCAGGCCCAGGCCATCCAGCGCGCTTTCGCCTCGCTCACCCCCGCCCAGCGCCGCGTGCTGGAGCTGGCCTACCAGGAGGAGTTGTCGCAACCCGAAATCGCGCAGCGCACCGGCCTGCCCCTGGGCACGGTGAAATCGCACGCCCGCCGCGGCCTGGCCGCGCTGCGGGCCGCGCTGGACGGCGAGGGCGAACGCCCATGAGCACCCGCAAGCCTCCGCACGACGACCTGCTGCTGGCCGCCCTGGCCGGCCTGGTGCCGCCGCAATCGCCGGCGCCCGAGGCCGCGTCGGCGCTGCGCGCCCGCATCCTGGCCGACGCCCGCCGCAGCCGCACGCAAGTGCTGCGCGCCGACGAAGGCGAGTGGAAACCCTTCGTGCCCGGCATCCGCATCAAGACCCTGCGCCGCGACGAAGCCGCCGGCACCCAGACCAGCCTGTGGCGCATCGAGCCCGGCGCCGCCGTGCCGCCGCACCCGCACACCCACGAAGAAGAGTGCCTGGTGCTGGAGGGATCGGTGATCCACGACGGCGTCGAATATTTCCCCGGCGACTTCCTGCTGGCCCCGCCGGGCGAACGCCACCACCCCTTCGAGGCCCCGAACGGCGCCCTGCTGATGATCCGCAGCGAGCTGATCCCCGACCCCGAGCTGCTGCGGAAACTTTCTTCGCCCGATTCCGGCGGCTAGTGCATCCGGCCGGCCCGGTGCCTGCGTAAGGCCTGCTGCACGCCCAAGCGTGCCTGCCGAAGACCTTGCCCACCATGAGCCGCCTGATCGCCAGCCTGCTGGCCACCGTATTCCTCTGCGCCGTGTCCCTGGCCTCGGCGCAGTCCACCGCGCCGGCGTCCCCGGCTTCCGAGCCAACCCGCGCGCGCAGCCCCGCTGAAATCGCGGCGGCCAGCCCGGTGCCGATCTGGCGCCGCAATGGCCTGCTGGTGGAGCAGGGCGGTCGCGCGCTCTACACCTATACCAAGGACGTTCCGGGCCAGAGCCGCTGCGACGCGCCCTGCGAAGCCCTGTGGCCGCCGCACTACGCCGAACCCGGCGCCAAGCCCTACGGCCCCTTCACCCTGGCCAAGAGCCGCGACGGCCGCCCGATGTGGGCCTGGCAGGGCCAGCCGCTGTACCGCTGGGTCTCGGACCGCAAGCGCGGCGCCGCCGGCGGCGACGGCGTGGCCGGCGTCTGGTTCCTGGTGAAGGTGCCGCCGGCGCTGCAGTCCCAGGTGACCCCGTATTTCCCGATGCCGATGCCGCGCCCGGGCCAGACCCGGCCGGCGCCTTCTTCCACCGACACCGCCCCGAGGACCACCCGATGAGTGCCTTCCGACGCACCGTGCTGACCAGTGCCTGCCTGCTCGCCCTTTCCCAACCCGCCTTCTCCCAGGACACCGCCGGTGACGACGGCTTCGACACCTCCGGCAAGCTGCTGCTCACCGGCGGCGTGACCCAGGTGGAGGGATCCGCCGGCGGCGGCCTGACGCCCTGGGCCGTGATCGGCGGCTACGGCACCCGCGACCAGATCGGCGGCAACACCTTCTATACCCGCGTCAACGTCGACGACTACAGCCTCAACAGCTACGGCGTGCTGGTCGGCCTGTACGACCGGGTCGAGCTGAGCCTGTCGCGCCAGAAGTTCGACACCGAGAACGTCGGCGCCGCCCTGGGCCTGGGCCGCGGCTTCACCTTCACCCAGGACACGATCGGCGTGAAGGTGAAGATCGCCGGCGACGCGGTGCTGGAGCAGGACAGCTGGATGCCGCAGATTGCCATCGGCGCCCAGTACAAGAAGAACGACCAGTCGGCCGTGCTGGCCTTCGTCGGCGCCCGCGACGACAGCGGCGTGGACTATTACGTCAGCGCCACCAAACTCTTCCTGGCCCAGAGCCTGCTGGTGAACGGCACCGTGCGTTTCACCAAGGCCAACCAGTTCGGCATCCTGGGTTTTGGCGGCGACCTAAACAACGGCTACCAGCCGCAGTTCGAGGCCTCGGTGGCGTATCTGCTCAGCCGCAACCTGGCCATCGGCGCCGAGTACCGCAACAAGCCCGACAACCTGGGCATCGCGGTCGAGGAAAACGCCTTCGACGCCTTCGTGGCCTGGGCTCCGTACAAGAACGTCTCGCTGACGGTCGCCTATGTCGACCTCGGCAACATCGTCATCGCCGACGACCAGCGCGGGCTGTACGCCTCGCTGCAGGTCGGCTTCTGAGCCTCCAGGAGAAACCCATGAACATCCGCACCCGTTTGATCGTCCTCCTGGCCCTGGGCCTGGCCCTGCCGGCCTACGCGCAGGAACCCGCCGTCAGCGCCGAAGAGCAGGCCATGCTGGACGAAGAGGCCCGGCTCGAGGCCGAGGAGGCCGCCGCCGGGACCGCCGCCGCCCCCGCCAACGACCCGACCGCGCCCAACCCCGCGCCCGCCCATCCGGAACTGCGCCCGGTGCTGGAGCAGTTCGGCGGCGAAGCCGGCCTGACCAGGCTGATGGACACCTTCATGGCCGGCCTGCTGGCCGACGAGCAGATGGGCCCGTTTTTCGCCAACGCCGACCAGGCGCGGGTGAAGCGCCAGCTGGTCGAGCAGTTCTGCGTGATCCTGGGCGGCGACTGCACCTACACCGGCCGCGACATGAAGAGCTCGCACGCCGGCATGGGCGTGGACCGCGCCGACTTCAACCGCCTGGTGGAAGTGCTGCAGGTGGCGATGGACCAGCACGACGTGCCCTTCAGCGCCCAGAACAAGCTGCTGGCCAAGCTGGCGCCGATGCACCGTGAAGTGGTGACCGAATAACTTCAAGTGGGGCAGCGGGACCGGTGCAGGGCAAGGCCCGGTCCCGCTTTTTTTTTGTGACGCGGGCCACGTTCTTGAACGGGCCGGGAACCGGGCATGAACCCGGCCCGGCCGCGGTTGGGCCGACGGTGAAAATCCGCCCGGAACCGTTCTAGACTCGCGCCATGAGCGAGATGCAGCGCATCGACGACCTGCCCGGCAGCTTCGGCTACGGCGCCGGCGTGCTTTACGGCCTGCCGCAGCCGCCGCGCTGGATGGGCCACGTGAACCCGGACCTGCAGAAGGTCATCCTGCTGCTCAACTCCGGCGACCTGCTGTTCGGCCACCTGGTGGGCCTGGACTGGGAAGGCGGCAACGTCATCCTGCGCGCCGGCGACGAAACCCATTCCAACCCCATCGGCGACCTGCGCGGCATCCTGCTCAGCGCCGAGGCCGAGGGCCGGCCGGTGGCGCCGCCGCAGTCGGTGACCAGTACCCTGAAATACCGCGACGGCGGCGAGTGGACCCTGCACGCGCACACCGCCAGCGCCGACCTGTTTGGCGCCGGCTTCTTCGCGGTGGCCGAGGGCGAACTGCACGCCATCTTCGTGCCCTGGCGGGCGCTGGCGGACAACCGCGTCACCTTCGCCTCGGGCCTCGACGACCACCGCCGCGCCCGGCTGCAGCGCGAGGTCGCCTTCCGCCGCGGGGCCGAGATCGACCGGCTGCGCGGGGCCAGCCTGGAGCTGGTGGATGCGGCGCGAAGGCGCGATGCCGAAGTGCGGCGCAGCGCCTACGCCAAGTCCTTCTGCGAGACCCTGGGCGGCTGAGGCCCCGGCGGGGCGGGCAGGGACCCGCGGGAACGTTACAATCGGGCCATCCCCGCACCCGCCGTACGAGTCCGCCCCATGAGCACCCCCGCCTCCCAGGTCCCGAGCGCCGACACCCAGGCCGAGCGCAGCCCGCTGCGCTTCGTCACCGCGGCCAGCCTGTTCGACGGCCACGACGCCGCCATCAACATCATGCGCCGCCTGATCCAGGCCCAGGGCGTGGAAGTGGTGCACCTGGGCCACAACCGCAGCGTCGAGGACGTGGTGCGCGCCGCGCTGCAGGAAGACGCCGACGGCATCGCGCTTTCCAGCTACCAGGGCGGCCACACCGAATACTTCAAGTACATGGTGGACATGCTGCGCGAGCGCGGCGCCGGCCACATCCGCGTGTTCGGCGGCGGCGGCGGCACCATCACGCCCGAAGAGATCAAGGAACTGCAGGACTACGGCGTCGAGCGCATCTACCACCCCAACGACGGCATGCAGATGGGCCTGGTGGCGATGATCGAAGACCTCGTCCGCCGCACCGAAGCCGCAAGGAAGGAACGGGGTCAGGTTCACTTTTCCCCCGATGCGGGCGCCAAGGGCGGGAAGGGTCGCGGGAAAAGTGAACCTGACCCCCTTTCTTCCCGCCCCGACATCAACGACGAGATCAGCATCGGCAAGATGCTGACCGCCATCGAAGAAGGCGAACTCGACGAAGCCCAGCTGGCCACCCTGCGCAAGGAATGGCAGCTGGCCGGCGGCAAGACCCCGGTCATCGGCCTCACCGGCACCGGCGGCGCGGGCAAGTCGTCCGTCACCGACGAGCTGATGAACCGCTTCCTGCAGCATTTCCCGGAAATGCGCATCGCGGTGATCAGCGTCGATCCGACCCGCCGCCGCACCGGCGGCGCCCTGCTGGGCGACCGCATCCGGATGAACTCGCTGCGCAGCCCGCGCGTGTTCATGCGTTCGATGGCCACCCGCCGCCAGCACGCCGCCATCAACGCCGTGTTGAAGGACTGCGTGGCCTTCCTGCGCGCCCAGGGCTACGACCTGGTGATGGTGGAAACCGCCGGCATCGGCCAGTCCGACTCCGAGATCGTCGACCTGGTGGATTTCCCGGTCTACGTGATGACCAGCGACTTCGGCGCCC
>CAMLKR010000147.1 GCA_946480565.1 uncultured Arenimonas sp.
GCTACCCGCGCCATCCCTGGCCCGACGACCCCTGGACCGCCACCGCCACCCACCGCGCCAAGCCGCGCGGGACCTGAGGCCGCCGTCGTTCCCCCTTGCGCCCGGCCTTGGCATCATGGGCCGGGGAACGCCCCGGAGGGATGGGCATGTCGGAGGTGACGGTCTTGCTGCGTGAATGGCGGGGCGGCGACGCCCGCGCCATGGACCAGCTGCTGCCGCTGGTCTACGACACGCTCCGGCACATGGCCTCGGCGCGCATGCGCCAGGCGGCGCCTTCGGCGACGCTGCAGCCGACCGCCGTGGTGAACGAGGCGCTGCTGCGCATGCTGGGCCGCGACGCCGACTGGAACGACCGCGCGCATTTCCTCGCGATCGCGGCGCTGAAGATGCGCGCCGTGCTGGTGGACCACGCCCGCGCCCGCGCCGCCGAGAAGCGCGGCGGTGCCCCCACCTTCGTCACGCTGTCGCAGGCCGACGCGCAGGCCGGAAGCCCCGCCGGCATCGAGGTGCTGGGCCTGCACCAGGCGCTGGAACAGCTGGCCGCCGCCGAACCGCGTGCCGCACGCGCGCTGGAGATGGCCTGCTTCGGCGGCATGGAGCGCGACGAGATCGCCGCCGTGCTCGGCGTGTCGGTGCCCACCGTGGACCGCGACCTTCGTTTCGCCCGGGCATGGCTCAACAAGGCGCTGGCGTGAATTCCCTGCAGGCGGTGCGCCGCCTGTTCGAAGCGGTCTGCGACCTGCCGGCCGAGCAGCAGGCCCCGGCCCTGCACGGGCTCACCGACGACCCGGCGCTGCGGCGCGAGGTGGAGGCCCTGCTCGCGGCCCAGACCGAAGCCCTGGGCCGCGCGCTGCGCCCGCTGGGTGAACTGATGGCCAGCCTGCCCGAGACCGAGCTGGCCGAAGGCGAGTCGCTGGGCCAGTGGCGCCTGGTCGAACGCCTGGCCAGCGGCGGCATGGGCACGGTGTTCGTGGCCGAACGCGCCGACGGCCTGTACCGCCAGCGCGTGGCGGTGAAGCTGCTGCGGGGCCGCCCCGATCCCGCCGTGGCCGAACGGCTGGCCGCCGAACGCCAGATCCTGGCCAGCCTGCAGCATCCCGGCATCGCCCGGCTCTACGATGGCGGCACGACGCCGGCGGGCCAGCCCTACCTGGTGATGGAATTCGTCGCCGGCCTGCCGCTCGACCGCTACCTCGCCCGGCACCGCCCCGGACTGGAAGAGCGCCTCGTGCTGTTCCTGCGCATCTGCCGCGCGGTCGCCCACGCCCATCGCCAGCTGGTGGTGCACTGCGACCTCAAGCCCGGCAACGTGCTGGTGCGCGAGGGCGGGCACCCGTCGCTGCTGGACTTCGGCATCGCCCGCGCCATCGCCGCGGAGGGCGACGATGGCCTGCGCTACTGCACGCCGGCCTATGCCGCGCCCGAGCAGCTGCGCGGCGAACGCGTGGGCGTGGCCGCCGACGTGTTCGGCCTGGGCATGATGCTGGGCGAACTGTTGACCGACGCACCGCCGGGCCGCGGCCCGGACGACGTGGACCGGCCACCGCCGCCGCCCTCGCAGCGCGCCGGCGCGCTGCCCTGGGCCCGTCGCCTGCATGGCGACCTCGACGCCATCACGATGCGCGCCACGGCGCTCGACCCGGCCGCGCGCTACCCCGGCGTCGACGCCCTGGTGGACGACCTGGAGCGCTGGCAGCGCCGCGAACCGGTGGCTGCGCGTGGCGGCGGCGCTGCCTACCGCGCGCGACGCTGGATGCAGCGGCACTGGCGGGGCGGCACGGTCGCGGCGGCGATGGCGATCGCGGCCCTGGTGTTCACCTGGCGCCTGGCCGAGGAACGCGATCGCGCCGAACGGGCCGCCGCCACCGCGCGCCAGGTCAGCGAGCTGCTGGTGGGCGCCTTCGACGCCGCGGATCCGCGCCGCACCGCCGGCAGCCACGAGATGTCGGCGCGCGAAGTACTCGACGCCAGCGCGCGACGCATCGACGACGAACTGTCCGCCAGCCCCGATATCGCCGCCGAACTGCGCCTGGTGCTCGGCCGCGCCTATCGCAGCCTGGGCCAGCCCCGTCAGGCCGAGGCGCTGCTGCGCGCGGCCGCCGCCGGCTTTTCGTCGGAGGGCCTGGACCAGCCGGCGCAGGCCGCCTCGGCCTGGAGCCAGCTCGCCACCCTGCTGGCCAACGACCGTCGCGGCGACGAAGCGGTGGCCGCCGCGCGCGAGGCCCAGCGCCTGCGCGGTCCGCGGCCGACGCCGGCCGAACAGGCAGACACGCTCAATTCCCTGGGCATCGCCCTGACGGCGAAGGGCGACCTGCCTGCCGCCATGGTCGCGTTGCGGGACGCATTAACCCTGCGTCGCGCCGAGGGTGCCGCGGGCGCGGCAGCCGTGGTGGCCACGCTCAACAACCTGGGCCGAGCGCAGCGCCTGCATGGCGACGCGGCGGCGTCGGAAGCCAGCCATCGCGAGGCCCTGTCGTTGGCGCAGTCGCTGGGACCGGTGGGGCAACCGATGGCCCAGCTTTCGCTCGACGGCATCGCACGTGCGCTGCTGATGGCCGGCCGCCGGGACGAGGCCTGGCCGGTGTTCGAACGCAGCCTCGCGCTCGCCGCCGGACTCTATGGCCCGCAGAGCAACGCGGTGGCGGGCGCCCACAACGAACTGGCCAACCTGCTGCACGACCTGGGCCGCTGGGACGACGCCGAGCGCCACTACCGCGCCTCGCTCGACATCGAGGCGGCCGTGTCGGGACAGGACAGCCCGCGCTACGCGGTGGTACTGAACAACCTCGGCGCGCTGGCCGAAGACCGCGGCGACCCCGCCGCGGCCGAGGCCTATTTCCGGCAGTCGCTGGCGATCCGCGAAGCGGCGCTGCCGGCGGGCGACACCTCGGTGCTGCGCGGCCAGCTGAACCTGGCGCGCCTGCTGCTGCGCACGGGCCGCCTGGACGCCGCCGGCGCGCTGCTGGACGCGCTGCAGTCCAGCGGCCTGGCCACGGGCCACGAGGCCTTGCGCACCCGGCTGCTGATCGCCGAGCTGCGCCTGCGCCGCGGCGCACCCGACCAGGCCGAGGCGCTGCTGGCCGACCTCGCGCTCGACGACTCGCCGGGCCATCGGCCGCTGCAGATCACCCGCGAACTGCTGCTGGCGGACATCGCGGCCCGGCGCGGCGACGCCGCCGCCGCCCGCGCCAGCCGCGAACGCGCGCTGGCCGCCCAGACCGCCCTAACCGGCGCCGACAGCCCCGCGGCCCGCCGCATCCAGGCCCTGCTGGCTCCCGCCGCGGAGCCGCCGCCGGCCCCGTGATAGGCGGCGCCCCCTTTCCCCGGTTGTCTCCGTGAGTGCCCGGTGGCGGGCACCGCAGGAGCCCAGCCATGCATCCGAACACAATCCCCGCCCGCAGCCTGTCCCTGGCCTGCCTGGCCGCGTTCTGCCTGCCGACCGGCATGGCGTGGGCGCAGGTGTCCTGCGTCGGCGGGGCGAACCAGACGACCGAGGCCTACAACACCGTCGCCTGCGGCAACTTCGCGCTGGCCAGCCTGCCCGGCGCCATCGCGCTGGGGGCGTTCGCCGAGGCGCGCGGCCTGCGTGCGATCGCCGTCGGCTACACCGCGGATGCCACCGGTGAAAGTTCGATCGCCCTCGGGGCCACCTCCCAGGCGTCCGGTTACGGCGCCATCGCCATCGGCGACGACAGCTACTCGATCGCCGACGGCAGCATCGCGATAGGCCATTACAGCGAGGCCAAGGGCTCGTTCTCGGTCGCGCTCGGCCGCGATGCCTGGGCCCACGGTCAGAACAGCCTTGCTCTGGGGGCGGGGACCACCGTCGTCGCGGCCAATGCGGTCGCCATCGGCTGGCGCTCGAACGCCGATCGGGCCTGGACCGTGTCCTTCGGGTCCTCCGGCAACGAGCGCCAGCTGGTCCACGTCGCGGCCGGCACCGTGGGCACCGACGCCGTGAACCTCAACCAGCTCAACGTCGTCGCGGCCGTGGCCAGCAGCGCCCAGACCGCGGCCAGCGCCGCGCAGTCGCTGGTGGGCGGGGCCCATGCGGCCGCCGTCGCTGCCCAGGGCTCGGCCGACCAGGCGCTGGCCACGGCGCAGTCGGCTGTCACCGCCGCCACGGGCGCGCAATCCGTGGCCCAGACCGCCGCTGCGGCCGCCACCGGCGCGGAGTCCGCCGCGCAGGCGGCGAACGCGACCGCCACCGGGGCGCAGGCGCTTGCGGCCAACGCGCTTTCCGCCGCGGGCACCGCCCAGGCCACGGCCGACACCGCGCTGTCGGCGGCCGCGTCGGCGCAGTCCACCGCCGACGCGGCCCTGGCCGCCGCGACCGGCAACGGTGCCGCGGCCGCCAACGCGCAGTCGACGGCGGATACGGCGCTCGCGGCCGCAGGCACGGCCCAGGCCACGGCGGATACGGCGCTGGCCGCGGCCGGGACCGCGCAGTCCACCGCCAACTCGGCGCTCACGGCGGCCGGCACCGCGCAGTCGACCGCCGATACCGCGCTGGGTGCGGCCAATGCCGCCCAGGCGACGGCCGATACCGCGCTGGCCGCCGTGGGCAATGTGGTAGGCGTGGCCCACGACTACACCGACCAGCAGGTGGCGGCCGGCGTCGCCCAGGCCAACGGCCATGCCGACACCCAGGTCGCGGCCGGGATCGCCCAGGCCAATGCCTATGCCGACGGCCGCGCGGCCGCCGCGCTCAGCGCCGCCCAGGCCCATTCGGACGCCGGCGACGCCGCAACGCTCGCCCGGGCCAATGGCTACACCGACCAGCGGCTCGCTGCGATGACTCAAGCCTTCGACCAGCTGCAGATGGACGTCTGGGACCGTTTCGACCGGACCGACCGGCGCATCTCCCGCAGCGGCGCCATGAACACCGCGATGGCGCAGATGAGCGCGGCCGCGGCGGCGATCGAACGCAGCAACCGCATCGCCGTCGGCGTGGGTTACCAGGGCGGCTATCAGGCGGTCGCGGTCGGCTTCCAGCGCGCGGTGCGCGACAACGTGACGCTGACCTTCGGTGCCTCGATCAGCGGCAAGGAGCGCAGCGTCGGCGGCGGCCTGGGCGTGGGCTGGTGATCCGCCGGGCGGTCCCGGTCAGCGCCGTCGCCACGGCGCAGGACCCTGCGGGCCTAAAGGCCGCGGCGGTCGCCGCGTTCCGTTCATGGTTTTGGGTTTAGTCTTGGGCGGCAAGCCCGAAACACGATCCAGTCCCCCTCAACGGAGATCCGCCATGAGCAAGACGAAAGAGATCGTAAACACCGCCCTCGCGAAACTCAGCGACACCGGCGCCGCCGCCAAGAAGGCCTGGGACAAGTCCGACCTGACCAGCAAGGCCAGCGCCCTGGTCGGCGCCGGCGCCGGCCTGGCCGCGGTCAAGAAGGGCGGTTCCGCTGCGGTCAAGACCGTGCGCAAGCATCCGGTCGGCGCGGCCGTGGCCGCCGCGACTCTGGCTGCCGTCGGAGCCGCGGTCTACGTCGCCAACAAGCGCAAGAAGGCCGCCGCCGCGAAGCCGGGTTCCAAACAGATCGTGGCGAAGAAGGCCACCGCCAAGAAGGCCGCTCCGAAGAAGGCCGCCGCGGTGAAGAAGGCCCCGGCCAAGAAAGCCGCCGCCAGGAAGGGGCCGGCCAAGAAGGCCGCCGCGAAGAAGTAACGGAAGGGCGCCGTCCGGCGCCCTTTCCTGCCTCCCTGCCGACGTCGGGACGGTGGGACCGTCCGGCGGGCGGAAACTATTCGGTCGCCGCTTCGCCCCGGCGCGTGATCCAGTCGTCCATGCGTTCCTCCAGCACCGACAGCGGCAGTGCGCCATCGGCGAGCAGGGCGTCGTGGAAGGCGCGCA
>CAMLKR010000148.1 GCA_946480565.1 uncultured Arenimonas sp.
GTGCGGTAGGCCTCGATGCGGTTGGCGGCGCCGAGCTTGCCGATGGCTTCGGACAGATAGTTGCGCACCGTGCCCTGCGACAGATGCAGGCGCTCGGCGATCTCGGCGCTCTTGACGCCCTCGCCCGCCAACCGCAGCACCTGCCGCTCCCGCTCCGACAGCGGATCGTCCTCACCCCAGGCGGCGACCGCCAACTGCGGATCGATGGCCCGCCCGCCGGCGTGGACCTGGCGCAGCGCCTGCGCCAACTGCGCCGAAGGCGCGTCCTTGAGCAGATAACCACGCACCCCGGCGTCGAGCGCACGCCGCAGATAACCGGCCCGCGCGAAGGTGGTGAGGATGACCACCCGCGTGGCCAGGCCGGACTCCTGCACCTTCAGCGCCAGGTCGAGCCCGGTCAGCCCGGGCATCTCGATGTCGGTGACCAGCAGGTCGGGCTGCTGATCCCGCACCGCCTTCCACGCGGCTTCGCCGTCGCCGGCCTCGGCCACCACGGCCAGGTCGGATTCCAGGCGCAGCAGCGCCGCCAGCGCGCCCCGCACCATGGCCTGGTCCTCGGCCAGCACCAGCCGGATCATGGGGTTGGGCCCTCGATCGCCGTCGCCGGAAGCTTCAGCAGCAGACGCGTGCCCGCACCCGGCGGGCTGTCTACCTCGAGCAGGCCGCCGACCGTCGCCAGCCGCTCGCGCATGCCCAGCAGGCCGTTGCCCTGCGTGGCCACGCCGCCGCGGCCGTCGTCGGCGATGGCCAGGCACAGGCCGCCGTCGCGCCGCGACAGCTCGACCTCGACGCGACTGGCGGACGCATGTCGAAGCACATTCGTCACCGCCTCGCGCAGCGCCATCGCCAGCACCGATTCCACCGCCGGCGACAGCGCCAGCGGTTCGAGCCGCTGGTCGAGGCGGATCTCGGCCGAGAGCAGGGCCAGCCGCGCCGCGGCCAGCTCGGCCTGCAGGCCGGTGGCGCGGATGCCGACCACCGCCTCGCGCACCTGGGCCAGGGCCTGGCGCGCGACCGTCTCGACTTCGCCCATCTGTGCCTTCGCCGCGGCGGGGTCGTGGTCGACCAGGCGGCCGGCCAGCTCGCTCTTGATCGCCACCAGCGACAGCGTGTGGCCGAGCAGGTCGTGCAGGTCGCGGCCGATGCGCTCGCGTTCGGCCATCGCGGCCAGGCGGGCGACCTCGTCCCGGGTGAGGCGCAGCTCGGCGTCGCGCCGGATCTTGTGCCGGGCGAACAGGGTTCCGGTGAACACCATGCCCGCGATCAGGGTCGCCATGCCGCTCCAGGCCAGGGCCAGGCGCAGGGTCGGCATCACCCAGAAGAATTCGGCGACCATCACCGCCAGCAGCGCGATCGCCACCGCGATCGCGCGCCGCGGCGGGAAGCTCCAGCCGCACATCGCGCAGGCGTAGATGAGGAAGGTCTGGCCGCCGGCGTTGAAGGGGATCAGCGCGTAGCCGATCAACGCCACCGCGAGCACCAGCGGCGGCCGGGCCGTGCCCTGAACGCGGTAGAAGCGGAAGTGCAGCGGCAGGAACACCGCGATCGCCGCCAGGCTGGCCCACAGCGGCAGCCCGGCGGGCCGCGGATAGAACACCAGCGGCACGAACACGAAGGCCAGGTACAGCAGGGTCAGCCACGGGTTCTCGTGGATGTCGTCCCGCGGCCTGGGCGCGTTTTCGATCACGGCGACCTGTGCTTCCATAGGGCGCGACCTTAGCGGATTTCGACCTGGTCCAGGTCGAACGCGAATTCGCCCTCCGGGCCCGTAGTGGTGATGGCGAAGGCGCGAAGCCGGGCCGGATCGGCGCCGGCGAACCCGTCGAGGGCCAGCCGGTGTTCGCGCCAGTCGGGGCCGGTGGACACGCGCCGCGAGGCGGGGGCCGCGCCCTGCGCGCCGGAGAACAGCAGCACGCTGAGTTCGCGGCCGTCGCCGCGCACCTGGAACACCAGTTCGCGGGCGCCGCGGGCGTCCAGCGCCTGCATCATCTGGTCGCCGGGGTTGTAGAAGGCGCCGGCCCAGGCCTGGGTGCCAGCGGCCCGCACCACGCCCCGCACCCGCAGCGCGCCGGGGCTGCCGGCGGCGCCGCCGTCTACGCGGTCGATGCGGGCCTCGGACCGGCCGCCGGCCATCTGGTCGCTGGTGGGGACCCAGCCGCTGCCGAGCCGGCCGTCGATGCGTTCGCCGTCGAAGTGGCTCAGCAGGCCGGGCTCCAGCACCGGCGCGGACGACGGCGCCACGCGCCGGTCGACCCGCCGGCCGTTTTTCCAGATCGCGGCGATCGCGCGGGTCGCGGTGAGGTCGCTGCCCGGATCGCCCTCGACCAGGATCAGGTCGGCGCGAAGGCCGGGCGCGATGCGGCCACGGTCGTCGAGGCCGAAGGCGCGGGCCGGGGCCGAGGTCGCGGCGGCCAGGGCGGCGGCCGGGCCCAGGCCGGCCTCGGCCAGCCTCAGGATCTCTTCATGCATCGACACGCCGTGCGCGGTGTTGGGATTGGGCGCGTCGGTGCCGGCGAGGATCGGCACGCCGGCGGCATGCAGGCGGCGCACGCTTTCCATCGCCCTGGCCAGCATCGCGGGATCGCCGGCACCCTCGTGGATCCGGGCCGACAGGGTTTCGCGCTGGCCGGCGGACAGCCACGCCGCAACCCGCGGATCATCCGCAAGCGGACTGCGCTGGCCGGAAAAGCCGGCGATCACGGTCAGCGTCGGCACGACGAAGGCGCCGCGCCGTTTCGCCAGCGCCACGAAGCCCGCGTCGGCCGCCTGGTCCTGGAACACATGCACCAGGCCGTCGGCACCGTCGCGCAGCGATTCGCGCGCTGTTTCCTGCGCCGAGGCGTGCACCACGGCGCGCAGGCCGGCGGCGTGCGCGGCGGCGATCACGGCGGCCGCGGTCGCCGCGTCGAGCGTCGGCAGCGACTGCGTGTCGGAGTAGACGTGCAGGTCTTCGCGCACGATCTTGATGAAGTCGGAACCTTCGGCGGCGCGCGCGGCCACCCAGGCCAGCGCCTCGGACGGCGCCGACAGCGTCGGCACGGCCAGTCCGAACTGGGTGCCGTGTCCACCCGCCGCGGTGGCCAGGGTGCCGGCCGACCACAGGTCGGCCTGGTCGTGGCGGTGCAGGTCCACGCGTTCGGCCTTCGCCGCGGCGAGCTGGCGATGGTCGCTGAACATGTCGATCTGGGTGGTGACGCCGAAGCGCAGCGCGTCGCGGCGCGCCTGCCCCCAGGTGTGCGCGTGGGCGTCGATCAGGCCCGGCAGCAGGGTGCGGCCGCGGCCGTCCACGACGTCCCAGCCCGCCGGCACGTCGAGGTCCTCGCCCACGGCCTCGATCCGGCCATCCCGGACCCGCACGGTGGCGCGCTCGATGAAGGCTTCACCGTCGAACACACGCACGTCGCGGATGGCGAAGCGGGCCGGATCGGGGCGCGCCGGCGCGGTGGCCGCCGGTTCCGGCGTCGCCGTCCACAGCAACGCCAACAGCGCGATCGCGCTGGCGGCCACGCCAAGCTTCAGGAGCTTCATGCCATTTCCTTGCGCAGCCGCAGCGCGGCCAGGGACAGGAACAAGGTCGTGGTCGCCAGCAGCACGCCGGCATGCAGGCCGTAGCGCACGTCGGCCACCTGCCCTACCACGCCCAGCGCCATCTGCCCGAGGTGCCACGACGGCCAGACCACCGCCATCTTCTGCAGGAAGGCCGGGAACACGAACAGCGGCAGCCACAGGCCGCTGAGCAGGGCCATCGGCAGGTAGACCAGGTTGACGATGGCCACCGCCGCCTCGCCCTTCACCAGCGTGCCGATCCACAGGCCGATCGCGCAGAAGGGCAACGTGCCCAGCAGCAGCACGCCGACCAGGCGCAGCCAGTCCGGCAGACTGATCTGGACGCCGCCAAAACCAAGCGCGGCGATGGACAGCAGCCCGACCACGGCCAGCCCGAAGGCCAGGCTCATCGCGATCTTGGCCAGGAAGTAGGCCGAGGCCGGCATCGGCGATACGCGCTTGAGTTCGAGCAGGCCCTGCTGCCGCTCCAGCGCCAGGCCGACGCCGAAGCCGAACAGTGCCGGCCCGATCACGCCGAAGGCCGAGTAGGTCGCGAACAGATAGGAGGCCTTGTGCAGGTTGCCCCAGGACCCGGGCACCAGCAGCGCGAACACCACGTAGAACACCAGCGGGAAACACAGCGTCGGCAGCGCGAAGGCGGGCGTGCGCAGCACGCGCAGGAACTCGAACCAGGCCTCGAGCGCATGGATGCGCAGCGCGGAGGGCCGGCCCAGGCGGGCCAGGGCGGGATGGGCGGCGGTGCTCATGCGGTCACCTCGGGGGTGGATGCGGCGGTGAGGGAAAGGAAGGCCTCCTCGAGGTTCAGCGGGCGCACCTCGAGCTCGCACAGCCCGGCGTCGGCGGCCAGCCAGCGGCGCAGCAGGCCTTCGACGTCGGGGCTGGTGACGTCCACCCGGCCGTCGTCGGCCTGCACGCGCGCCACCTCCGGCCAGCGCGCCAGTTCGGCGGCGGGCAGCGAACTGCGGGCGCGCACGCGCTTGCCGGCGGCGCGCGCCTTTACGCCGGCCGGCGTGTCCTGGGCCAGTACGCGGCCGCCGGCCAGCAGCACGATGCGGTCGGCGAGCGCGTCGGCCTCTTCCAGGTAGTGCGTGGTCAGCACGATGGCCGTGCCCTCCTGGCGCAGGCGGCGCAGCACGGCCCAGAAGTTGCGGCGCGACTCGACGTCCAGCCCCACCGTGGGTTCGTCCACGAACAGCAGCGGCGGCCGGCCGCAGATCGCCAGCGCGAACTGCACGCGGCGCTGCTGGCCGCCCGACAGCGCGGCATAGGGCCGGCGCGCCAGGTCGGCGATGCCGGCCAGGGCCAGGGTTTCGGCCAGCGGACGCGGGTCGGGGTAATAGCTCGAGAACAGGCGGACATGTTCCGCGACGCGCACGGTGTCGGCCAGGCCGCCATCCTGCAGCATCACGCCGATGCCGCGGCGCACCGCCGGGTCGCGCGGGTCGGCGCCGAACAGCTCGACCCCGCCGCCGTCGGGCTCCAGCCGGCCGGTCAGCAGGCCGAGCGCGGTGGTCTTGCCGGCGCCATTGGCGCCCAGCACCGCCAGGACCTCGCCGGCGCGCACGTCGAGGTCGACGCCGTCCAGCGCGGTCAAGGCGCCGTAGCGCTTGCGGGCGCCGCGCAGCGCGGCGAGGGGTCGGTCGGGGGACACATGGGTGGTCATCGGGCACCTCCTGGGGTGCGGCCACTGTCACGCGATGGCGGGGCCGACCCCAGTAGCGGCCGTCAGCACTTGCGCCTGACAGCTGTCATGCCGCCCCGGATTCAAACAGCTGGGGGTTACGCCACTCCGGGCGCGGTGGTACCATCGCCGCCAAGTATTTGATTTTCAACGCAAGACTCGGCAAGCGGGCCCTACGTGGCGCTCCATCTCCGGGTCCGGAGACCACCATGAGCCTGATCGACACCCTCGCCCCGCTGCGCAACCACGCCGGCACCGTCCGCACCCGCGGCCTCGACGACGCCACCGTGCTGCGCCTGGCCGGCCAGTTCCCGGAGCTGGCCGCCGCGGTGCAGGCCGCCGCCGAACAATATGCCGCGATCCGCGGCGAGTTCGCCGACCTGCTCGACCTGGACGAACAGGCCCAGATCGACGCGGTGCAGGCCGGCTTCGTCAACTTCTATTCCGAGGACGCGGTGAACCCCTATGTCGCGCTCGCCGCGCGCGGGCCCTGGGTGGTCACGCTGAAGGGCGCCGTGCTGCACGACTCCGGCGGCTACGGCATGCTCGGTTTTGGCCACACGCCGGAAGC
>CAMLKR010000149.1 GCA_946480565.1 uncultured Arenimonas sp.
TGGGGGCGGTCTTTTTTTTGGTGTTGAGGCGGGTGGGGGGGGGGGGGGCGGGGCCGGTTTTGTGTGGGGGGCGGCGCACGCCAGATCAACCGAAAACGAGCAAGTGACCTGCTTGCGCCAAAGGCGCAAGAGCGAGGGAGGGGCATGGAGCGGCCCGGGTTGGAATAGGATGCGCGGGCGGCCGCCTTGGCCGCTTGGGAGACGTGCCATGACTGCCCGCCAGGTCCTGATTGCCTTCTGCCTGTCCATGCTCACCCTCGCCGCGGCCGCCCAGACCGCCCCCCGCCTGCGAACCATCGAACCGACTCCCGTCCAGGCCGCCCCCAACGTCGCCGTGATGGACAAGGACGCCCAGATCCAACGCCTGACCGAAAGCAACCAGCGCCTGCGCGCCGAGAACAACGAACTCAAGGCCCGCATCGACGCGATGACCGTGCGCGGCGGCAGCGCCGTGACCGCCTACTGCGAGAACCCCCAGGAAAGCCGCAACACGGCCGGCGGCGTCGACAACTGCGGCGTCTACACCTGCAACGACGCCAGCGGCCTCTGCCGCAACCGCTGCACCACCAGCCTGCACTGCGGCCCCGGCACCGCCTGCGACATTCCCAGCGGCACCTGCCAGGCGCCGCCACAGGGCTGAGCGCGCCTGCACGTGGCCGGAGCGGGCGGCGGCCTATCGCCGCCCGAGCTCCGCAGGCGCTAGGCTTGGCGCATGAACACGACGCCCCTCGACACCGAGCCCCTGCGCGACATCGACCTGCCGCCCACCGACGCCCTGCTGCGCGAGGACGTCAAACGCCTCGGCGCCCTGGTGGGCGAGATCCTGGCCGAACAGGTGGCGCCCGAATTCCTGGCCGAAGTCGAAACCCTGCGTATCGCCGCCATCCGCCGGCGCGAGGCCGGTGCCCCGATCGAAGAACTTTCGCGGCGGCTCGACGGCCTGCCGCTGGACCGGGCCGAACTGCTGGTGCGGGCCTTCGCCAGCTATTTCCAGGCCGTGAACCTGGCCGAGCGCGTGCACCGCATCCGTCGCCGCCGCGACTACCAGCGGCTGGGCGAGGCGCCGCAGCCGGGCGGGCTGGAGGATTCGCTGCGGCAGCTGCGGGATGCTGGCGTGGACGCCGCGGCGGTGTCGGCCCTGGTCGCCCGGCTGCGCATCGAGCCGGTGTTCACCGCCCATCCCACCGAAGCGGTGCGTCGCGCCCTGCTGGAGAAGGAAAGCGAGGTCGTGCGCTGCCTGGTCGAGGACATCGACCGCGGCCTGACCCCGCAGGAGCGACGGGCCGACGTCGAACGCATGCGCCTGGCCCTGACCGCCAGCTGGCAGACCGACGAGACGCCGCCGGAAAAACCCAGCGTCGCCGACGAGTTCGAGCACGTCGCCTTTTATCTTTCCGACGTGCTGTACCGCGTCCTGCCCGTCTTCCACGAAGTCTTCGAAGACGCCCTGCAGAAAGTCTACGGCAACCAGATCCCTCCAATCCGGGGTCAGAGTGCGTTTACCTTCGGCGAAGATAAACGCACTCTGACCCCGGATTGTCCGCCGGTGCTGGGGTTTGGGTCGTGGGTGGGCGGGGACATGGACGGCAACCCCAATGTCGGGGCGGCGACGATCTCCGCCACGCTCGCGGGTCAGCGCGCCCTGGTGCTGCAGAACTATCGGCGCGACCTGGCGCGGCTGGGCGAGGTGCTCAGCCAGTCCTCGGGGCGGGTGAAGGTATCGCCCGAACTGCTGCGCCGCACCGACGACTACGCGCGCCGGCTGCCCAAGGCGGCGGAGAAGCTCAAGGCCCGCCACGCCGACATGCCCTACCGGCGCTTCACCGCGCTGGTGTCGGCGCGACTGGCCGCCACCGCGCAGGACAAGCGCGAAGGGTATGGCGACGCCGCCGAGTTCGTCGCCGACCTGCGCCTGGCCGAGGCCAGCCTGGCCGCGAACCGCGGCGAACACGCCGGTGGTTTCGCGGTGCGGCGCCTGCGCCGGCGCGCCGAGGCCTTCGGCTTCCACCTGGCCACGCTCGACCTGCGCCAGGAATCCACGCGCCACGACGCGGCGCTGGCGGCGCTGCTGGGCGACGCCGGCTGGCCCGCACGCGCCTGGCCCGAGCGCGCCGACCGGCTGCGCGACCTGATCTCCGGCGCGGAGCCCGTGGCCGCGCCGCAGGCGCCCGAAGCCGCACCGGTGCTGGAGGTGTTCCGCACCGTCGCCACCGCGCTGCCGTTGTACGGCGCGCGCGCCTTCGGCCCCTACATCATCAGCATGAGCCGCAGCGCCGCCGACGCGCTGGCGGTGCTGGCCCTGGCCCGTTTTGCCGGCTGCACGGACGGCAACGGCGCGGTGCCGCTGGACGTGGCGCCCCTGTTCGAAACCGTGGACGACCTGCAGGCCGCCGCCGACACCCTGCGGTCGCTGTTCGCCGACCCGGTGTACCGCGAACACCTGCGCGAGCGCGGCGACCGCCAGGTGGTGATGCTGGGCTATTCCGACAGCGCCAAGGACGGCGGCCTGGTCGCCTCGCGCTGGGCCCTGCAGCAGACCCAGGTGCAGCTGACCGCGCTGGCCGCGGAAGCCGGCGTGCGCATCGCGTTCTTCCACGGCCGCGGCGGTTCGCTGTCGCGTGGCGGCGGCAAGACCGAACGTGCCGTCATCGCCGCGCCGCGCGGTTCGGTCGACGGCTCGCTGCGCCTGACCGAACAGGGCGAAGTGATCCACCGCAAGTACGGCATCCGCGCCATCGCCCTGCGCAACCTGGAACAGATGACCGGCGCGGTGCTGCGCGCCAGCCTGCGGCCGCGGCCGCCGGAGCCGCGCGAGGCGGCCTGGCGCGAGATGGCGGCCTTCATCGCGGCGGCGGCGCGCGCGCACTACCGTCGCCTGGTCTACGACACGCCGGGCTTCGTCGACTATTTCCGCGCCGCCACGCCGATCGACGTGATCGAACGCCTGCGCATCGGCTCGCGCCCGAGCAAACGCGGCAACGCCGGCGGCGTGTCCTCGCTGCGGGCCATACCCTGGGTGTTCGCCTGGTCGCAGAACCGCTGCGGCCTGACCGCCTGGCTCGGCGTGGGCACCGGCATGGCGGCGGGCATCGACAGGTTCGGCCATGCGGCGGTGGCCGAGATGGCGCGCGACTGGCCCTTCTTCGCCACCCTGGTGGACGACGTCGAGATGGTGCTGGCCAAGTCCGACCTGGGCATCTTCGAGCGCTATTCCCTGCTCGCGGGCGAGGCCCATGGCGAATTCTTCCCCGGCATCGCCGCGGAATTCGTCCGCACCCGCGACACCGTCCTGGCGCTCAAGGGCAGCGACATGCTGCTGGCCAACGATTTCCGGCTGCGCCAATCGATCCGGCTGCGCAATCCCTACGTGGATCCGATCAGCCTGCTGCAGGTGGACCTGCTGGCGCGCTGGCGCGCCGCCGGTCGGCCGGAGGACGCCCTATTCCATGCGCTGGTGACCACGGTCAACGGCATCGCCGCCGGCGTGCAGAACACCGGCTGAGTCAGGCGCGGTCGACCTTCTGCAGCAGCGCGATCCACTCGCGCTCGTTGCCGCGGGTATGGGCCGGCAGGCGCTGGGCCTCGCGCAGCGATTCCGCGGCCAAGGCCTGGGCGCGCCCGGTCTCGCCCCATTCGCGCAGCAGGCCCGCGTAACGCGCGCGCGCCTCCAGGCCGGGGTAATAACCCACCAACACGCCGAACTCCTCGTGGGCCTTGTCGCGGTCGCCGGTGGCGGCGACCGCGCGGGCGTAGGTCAGGTGCGCGGGCGGCGAACGATAGTCGGGCTTTTCGGCGATCACCCGCTCCAGTAGTTCGCGCGCGTCCTGCGGCCGGCCGCTTTCCAGCAGGGCCTTGGCCAGGCGCGACTGGATGTCGGGGTCGCCGGCATACAGGCCCTGCAGGGCGAGCTGGTAGTGGGTGACGGCCTCGCCGGCACGGCCGGCCTCGAGCAGGGCCTCGGCCAGGCGCAGCTGGTTGCCGACCGAGGGCGAAAGCTGATTGGCCTCCATCGCCTCGCGCAGCTCGCGGCCCGGGTCGAGCAGCTGCTTGACCTTGCTGCCGGCCCGGCGCACGCCGCGGTGGTGGCGCATTTCCGGCAGCCACACCGCGATCGCGTAGACGATGCTGCCCAGCCCGGGGAACAGGAACAGCAGGAACAGCCAGTACATCGGCTGGTTCGTGCGGATGACGTGCACCGCGAAGAAGATCGCGGCCAGGACGTGCAGGCCGATGCCGAAGATGTACATGGGGTCTCCCGGGGTTCGCCGCGATTATCGCCAAGGCGGCGGCCCCGGGGAATCAGGCGCCCTTGATGTCGTGCAGCTGCCAGTGGCTGCCGGCCAGCCAGCGCATGCGCTGCTTGAACACGCCGCCGGGGATCGAGGTGGTGGCGACCAGCAGCACGTCCAGGTCGCTCTGCTCGCCGCTGACCACGGCCCCGGGATCGGTGGCGCCCAGCGAGGGGTCGACCGCGTCCGGGTCCTCCTGCATCGCTTTCCAGCGCTCGAACAGGGCCGGCGTGCGCAGCGCGGCCTGCAGCTCTTCCGCAAACCCTTCGGCGCTCTGCGAGCGGAAGCTCAGGGCGGGCTCGCTGCCGCGGGCCAGGTCCGGCTCGGGCAGTCGCAGGTAATAACGGGTGGCCATGGCGTTTCCTTCGCGGGGGACGTGGCCCGAGCATAGCCCCGCGAACATGAAGCCCGCATGGCTTCCGGACGACGCCCGGTGCGGCCCTCCCCTGGTGCCAGGGGAGGGCGCCGGCGCGGTCCTCAGTGCGCGTGCGGTGTCGACTTGGGGCAGTGGCAGGGCGCGGTGGGGCCGTATTCGACGCCCATCTGCACGCCGTTGCCGCCGCGCTGCCAGAAGAACACCGGGGCCGGGCGGTTCAGGCCGCCGATCTCGGCCATCGTGTTCGCGTCGAACAGGCGGCCGTTGACCATCACCAGGGCGGTGTTGTCGCTGTCGCGGATGTCGGCCACCGGATCGCCGTCCACCACCACCAGGTCGGCGCGCTTGCCGGGCTCCAGCGAACCGAGCTCCTTCGACAGGCCCAGGTAGTCGGCGCCGTCGATGGTGGCCGCGCGCAGCGCCTCCCAGTTCGAGAACCCGCCCTGGGTCAGCGACCAGATCTCCCAGTGCGGCGCCAGTCCCTGCAGCTGGCCGTGGCCGCCGACCTGGATGCGGGT
Source organism: uncultured Arenimonas sp. (assembly GCA_946480565.1). The sequence goes on from CAMLKR010000149.1 coordinate 5,184, forward strand.
TCCCTGGTCGCGCAGCTTCTTGGCGGCCTTGGCGACGTCCACGTGGTAGTAGTCCCACTCCGGCGCGGCGTCGCGGCGGATGGTGCGGCCGTCGAGCGAGTTCTTCGGGAAGAACTTCAGCAGCCGCTCGTTCTCCCAGACGTTGTCCTTGGCGTACCAGTAGTACTCGCCGTTCAGGCCGCCGTAGTTCACCACCAGGGTCGGCGTGTTGCGCACGTCGGTCTGGCGCCACAGCTCCATCACGTCGCGGTACAGCGGCGCGACCGGGATGTTGTGCTCCACGCCGGTGACGCCGTCCACGATCATGGTCAGGTTGTGCTGGAAGGTGCTGCCGCCTTCCTCGACCACCAGCATGCCCAGCTCGCGTGCGGCCTGGTTGATCTGCTGGCGCTGGTCGCGCCTGGGCTGGTTGTACGACTTGACCGAGAAGGCGCCATTGGCCTTCATGCGCCGCAGGTGCCCGCGGGCGTCGTCGAGCGAGTTCACCACCGCCTTGAAGTCGCCGTCGGCGCCGTAAAGGATGGTGCCGGTCGAGAACACGCGCGGACCGACCATGCGCCCGGCCTTCACCAGCTCCGACTGCGAGAACACGAACTCGGTGGTGGCCGACGGGTCGTGCATGGTGGTGATGCCG
>CAMLKR010000150.1 GCA_946480565.1 uncultured Arenimonas sp.
GTGTCCACCATGATCCGCGACCTCGGCCACGACTACTGGACCGGCACGGTGTACACCACCAACCGCCGGGTCTGGGAACACGACGAGGCCTTCAAGGACTACCTGCGCAAGCTGCGCTGCATGGCCATCGACATGGAGACGGCGACGGTGTTCGCGGCCGGCTTCGCCAACTCGATCCCGTCCGGCGCGCTGCTGCTGGTCTCGGACCAGCCGATGATCCCGGAAGGCATCAAGACCGAGGCCTCCGACAAGAAGGTGTCGGAGAACTTCGTCGAGCGCCACATCCAGATCGGCATCGAGGCCCTGCGCCTGATCCGCCGCCACGGCAAATCGGTGAAGCACCTGCGCTTCGACGAGTGAGCCGGCGGCTGCCGGGCCCGGCTTAACGGGCGCCTCAGACCGCGATCATCTGGCCTTACATCCCGGGGCGGCAGCATGGCGCCATGCCGCCGCCCCTTCCCCTGACGCACCCGCTGCCCCTGACCCTGCTGCTGCTGCTCGATGCCCCGCCCGACCGGGCCTGGAGCGAGGGTCTGCATGCCCTCTCGGCGGCCCTGCCCGACGCCGAGCCGCTGGTGCTGGGCCATGGCCGCCCCGACGAGCTGGGGCCTTCACTGCGTTCGCTTGCCGCGGGCCCGGCCCAGCCCCGGATCGAACTGGGCACGCGGGCGCAGGGCAGGACCGCGGCCCTGGTCGCCGGCGTGCGCGCCGCGCGTTCGTCCTGGGTGCTGTGGCTGCCGCGGCCGGAGGGCGCCGCGGCGGATCGCGCGCGGGACCTGCTCCGGCGCGCCGAAACCGCCGGGACCGGCGTGTTCTTCCGCGACGACAGCGGCGCCTGCCTGTTCCGTCGCGACAGTTTCCTGCAGCTGCCGCGCATCCCCGGCATGCACCGGCTGCTACCGGAGCTGTTCGAGCGCCATGTCGCCGTGCGGCAGTCCCCGGTTCGGGGCAGGCTGCGCCGCGCCTACGTCGCCTTCGCGTGCACAATGGGGCTGGGCTGGACGCCGGCACGGCGCGCCGCCTGAACCCCGGGGTGCCATGGATCCTGCCCTCAGCCTGCTGATCGTCGAAGACCAGGCCGACCTGGCGGCGAACCTGTGGGACTACTTCTCCCGCCGCGGCCACCTGGTCGACCACGCCGCCGACGGCGAGGCCGGGCTGCGCATGGCCCTGGCCGGCGACTACGACACCATCGTGCTCGACCTGGGCCTGCCGCGGCTCGACGGCCTGCTGCTTTGCCGTCGCCTGCGCGAGGCGGGCCGCGGCGTGCCGGTGATCATGCTCACCGCCCGCGACACCCTGGACGACAAGCTCAAGGGTTTCGCCGAAGGCGCCGACGACTACCTGGTGAAACCCTTCGCGATGAAGGAGCTGGAGGCCCGCATCCGCGTGCTGGCGCGGCGCGGCCGGCCGGCCGGAGGCGAGCCGATCGAGGCCTTCGGCCTGAGCTTCGATCCGGCGGCCCTGCTGGTGCGGCGCGAAGAACGGCAGATCGTGCTCACCCGTGCCCAGGCGCGGATTCTGGAATGCCTGATGCGCGCGTCGCCGGGCGTGGTCGACCAGGCGCGGCTGATGCGGGCGGTGTGGGGCCCGGAGGGCGGCGATCCGGCGGGGCTGCACACGCACATCTACGGCCTGCGGCAGCTGGTCGACAAACCCTTCGGCGACCCGCTGCTGCATACCGTGCACGGCATCGGCTACCGGTTCGGGCGACCGGCGTGAAGCGCCTGCTGCCGCTGCGCCAGCGTGTCGCCCTGGCCTATGGCCTGGTCGGCCTGGCGCTGAGCCTGTGTTTCGGCGTGGCCACGGTGTTCATCGTCGCCGACTACGAGGTGGTGATGCTCGAGGCGATGCTGGAGGGGCAGTCGCGCGATTACCTGGACGAACTGGCCCGCGATCCCCGGGCCGAGCTGCCGCGTTCGCCCGGTTTTTCGGTGTACCGCGAGTCGGAGGCGCCCGAGGCGCTGCGCAGGCTGCCCGAGGGCGTGACCGAACTCGAGGACCAGGAGGACCTGCACGCGGCGGCCTTCGGCCCCCCCGGCCAGCGCGTGGTGCTGGTCATCGACATCGGCCGGGTCGAGCGGCTGGAGGCTTATTTCCTGCAGCTGATCCTGCTGATCCTGGCGGTCGGCGTGCTGGTGTCGGCCTGGCTGGGCTGGCTGCTGTCCGGGCGCACGGTGGCGCCGGTGCTGCAGCTGGCCGACGCGGTCGACGCATTGCCGGTGACGCCGGTGCCCACCCGCCTGGCCGAGGCGTTCGGCCAGGACGAAACCGGACGCCTCGCGGGCGCCATCGACCGCTACCAGGCACGGCTTGCCGAGGCCGACGCCGGCGAGCGGGCGTTCTTCGCCGACGCCAGCCACGAGCTGCGCACGCCGATCGCGGTGATCCAGGGCGCGGTGGAGGTGATGCGCGACGACACCGAGGCCAGCGGTCCCCAGCGCGCGCGCCTGGCCCGCGTGGAGCGTGGCCTGGCCGAGCTGGGCGGCCTGCTGGAGGCCCTGCTGCTCTCCGCGCGCGGGCTGCCGGAACAGCGGGACCCCATCGACCTGGCCGTGGATTGCCGCCGCGCGCTGCAGCGGCTGGACCTGCCCGGGCTGGACGCGCCGCGGCGGATCACGATCAGCGGCGAAGGCCCCGGAGATTGCCTGGCGCCGCAGCGATGGGTGGATGGCATCCTGACCGTGCTGTTCCAGCGGGTGCTGGTCTCGTCGCCGACATCGGACTGGCAGGTGGTGCTGGATGGCGGCGGCCTGCGGCTGCAGCCCGTGCCTTCCGACGCGTCCCTGCCCGGTGGCGAAACCCGCAGCGACCTCGGCATCGGCCTGGTGTTCGTCGAGCGGCTCTGCCGCGCGCTGGGCTGGCGCCTGGAACAGCAGGCCGGCGCCAGCGGTCCCCAGGTCCGGCTGCGCATCCCGCGCGGGAATTAACGCGCCGCTGAGTTTCGCCTGAGCCGCCATTACATGCGGGTTCGCCAGAGTGGCCGACATCCCGACCCTGTGGCGACACCCGATGACGACGTCCCCGAGCCTCCCGCTCGACCTGGCCTTCGACCGCCGCGCGGCGGGCGTGGGCGATCATTCCCTCGGCGTGCGCGCCTGGTGGTGGTTGGCCCTTGCCGCAAGCCTGGGGCTGGGATTCTTGTCCCTGTGGCTGCGGCCCCTGCTGCCGGTGGACGAGACCCGCTACCTGGGCGTGGCCTGGGAAATGTGGGACCGCGGCCACTTCCTGCTGCCTTCGCTTAATGGCGCGCTGTACGAGCACAAGCCGCCCCTGCTGTTCTGGCTGGTCCATGCCGGCTGGTGGCTGGGCGGAGTGGGCGAAACCTGGCCGCGGCTGATCGGCCCGCTGGCGACGCTGGCCAGCGCCTGGGGGCTGGCGCGACTCGGCGCACACCTGTGGCCGGCGACGCCGGAAACCGGCCGCGTGGGCAGCCTGATGTTCCTGTCCAGCGTGTTCGTCGCCTTCTTCGGCACCGCGCTGATGTTCGACCTGCCGCTGCTGGTCTTCGTCTGCCTGGGTTGGCTGGCGCTGCACGCGGCGGCGCACCGCGGCCGCTGGCGCGACTGGGTGGGCTATGGCCTGGCCTTCGCGGCGGCGATGTTGACCAAGGGGCCGGTGGCGATGGTCTACCTGCTGCCGCCGTTGCTGTGCTGGCGCGCCTGGGCGCCGGCGGCCGCGCGAACCTGGCGCTGGCGCCGCGCCGTCGCATCGCTGGCGCTCGCGCTCGCGCTGCCGCTCGCCTGGCTGCTGCTGGCCGACCGCCAGTCGCAGGGCGAGCTGCTGCAGCGCGTGCTGTTCGAACAGACCCTGGGCCGCGTCCAGGGCGAGTTGGGGCATCCGCGCCCGGTGTACTGGTATCTGCCCTTCCTGCCGCTGATGGCGCTGCCCTGGCTGCTGTGGCCCACGGCCTGGCGCGCCTTGCGCGGGCTGTGGGCGCAGCGTGCGGACCGCGGGCTGCGTTTCGTGGCGTTCACGGCCCTGCCGGGTTTCGTGGCGCTTTCGCTGGTCGGAGGCAAGCAGGTGCATTACCTGCTGCCGCTGCTGGCCCTGGGCCTGCTGGCGCTGGCGCGCGGCCTGCGCGGGGTGGCGGCGCCGGCGGTGGTGGCGGGCGGCGCGCGCGCCAGCCTGGCGGTGATCGCGGCCATCATGGCGGCGGCGTTCGCGCTGCTGGCGCCACGCTACGACCTGGCCGCGGCGGCCGCGCACGTCGGGCGCGAGCAGCGCGCCGGCCGCGAAGTGGCCTACGTGGGCAATTACCAGGGTGAGTTCGGCTTCCACGGCCGGCTGCGCGCGCCGGTGCGCGAGTTGACGCCGCGGCAGGCGCAGGCCTGGCTGCGCGCGACGCCGGACGGACTCGTGGTCACCCGGCGCAAACGCCTGGCGCTGCACGGCGCGCCGCGGCCGGAGTTCGCGCAACGCTACAAGACCGGTGAACTGCTGATGTTCCGGGTCGGCGACCTGGTCGCCAGCGGCAGCGGTTTCCGTGAGCCGGAAGCAGGGCTCAGGCCCTGAGCCGACCCCGGCCGGTCACCAGTTGAAACCGAAGCCCACCACGTCGGGCGCAGGCTTGGCGTCGCTGAAGCGCACCGTGCATTCGACGATCTGCTTCACCTCGGACGTCAGCCCGGGTTCGATGATGATCGGCGCGGTCAGGAATTTCTCGCCGTTGGGCGCGTCCTTCATGCTGGCCGCGAGCGCAGCCAGGTCCATTTCGTAGAGTTTGCCCTCGAGCCGCGATTCCGCCGCGGCCTTGCAGGCTTCGGCCGCCAGGTCGTTCGGGCTGCCGCCTCCACCGCCACCGGCCCCACCGCAGGCCACCAGTGCCAGGCTCGTCGTCACCACCAACCAGCTGCGCATTCCACCCCTCCTCGGTTAGGGCCGGGCCCGAGCGATTGGGGGGGTCATCCGGCCGGGCGGCCTTGGATGGCGCCAAATTAGCGTAATTGCTCTATCAGCGCCAATGGGCGCTTGCCCCCGGCATTGGGTAGGGGTTCAGTAACGCGGCACCGAGGCGTCGATTTCAGCCGACCAGGCGTCGATGCCGCCCTCGACGTTGTAGAGGTCGTGGAAACCCAGGCCCCGGAAGTACTCGGCCGCCTGCCGGCTGGAGTTGCCGTGGTGGCAGAGGAAGGCCAGGGGCAGGTCCTTGGGCAGGGCCTCCAGGCGCTCGCGGCTGTCCTCGTCCAGCACCTCGTGCGGGTGCGGGAAGGGCGCCAGGGCGCGGGCATGGGCCGGGCGCACGTCCACCACGTCGATGGTGCCGGCGATGATGTGGTCGTGAAGCTGCTGCACGCTCATGGCCTTCACGGCCGGCGGCGCGTTGGGGTTGTGGATGGCCAGGCCGGCGCCGCGGGCGTCCTCGACCCAGTCGATGCGCAGGCCGCGGGCGCGCGGCACGCTGGCCAGGTCCAGGTGCACGCGGATGCCGGCCGCTTCGGCCACCACTTCCTGGCCGCTGGCCGGCTTGAGTTCGAAGCGGGCGTTGAAGCGCGGGTCCACGCCCAGGTGCAGCACGTAGCCGTCCTCGGCGTTGTCCAGGGCGCCGTTGATGGCCTGGGCCGCGCGTTCGGTGATCTGGATCTCCGGCGGGGTGCGGTCCGGCGCCGGCAGGCCCAGGGCCTGGTGCAGTTCGCCGCTGTTGAGCATCTGTTCGATGATGTCGCTGCCGCCCAGCAGTTCGCCGCCGACGTACAGCTGGGGGATGGTCGGCCACTGGCCGTAGACCTTGATGCCTTCGCGGATCTCGGGGTCGGCCAGCACGTCCACGTGGCCGAAGCCCGG
>CAMLKR010000151.1 GCA_946480565.1 uncultured Arenimonas sp.
GTGGCCCTGCCCCTGCGCGGCGTGCCGGAGATCCTGGACGCCCGCCTGGTGGACACCGGCGTGGCGATGATCGAGATGACGCTCAAGTGCCCCTCGCGTGCGAATTCCTCCGGCGCGATCCTGCCGCCGGTCTTCACCCGCCTGAGCGTGCCGGTGCCGGGAGCGGCGTGGGGCGAGGCGAAGAAGGCGACCGCGCACTACAACCGCGACACGCCGGGCAAGCCGGATTTTTTCCACGGCCCCGGCGACGGCAGCGATCCGGAGGACCTGAGCACTTGCCCGGCCTGCGGCTTCCAGACCCACAAGTACCGCTCGCAGTGCGAACGCTGCGGCATGGGCCTGCAGTCGCGGCGCTGGTCGCGGCGCTTCGGCACCGTGCTGGTGGTGAGCGGCCTGATCCTGACGGGCCTGATGGGTGGCGTGCTGCGTTTCGTCGGGCCGATCCTGTACGACGTCGTCGTTTATGGAAGCAGCGCGCGTTTCGCCGGCACCCGGACCCAGGCGGTGGTGGTCCTGAGCCTGCTGGGCGGCGTGTTCCTGTTCGGCCTGCTGTGCCTGGGTTACGGCGGCTGGCAGATCGCCACCGGCCGCACCAACCTGCCTGCGGCCAAGGCCATGCTCAAGATCTTCGGCGGCATCATGGCGCTGGCGACCCTGATCCTCTGGCTGCAGTGAGATCGCCGGCGTCCCGGCTCAGGGCACCGCTGCTTCACGTTCGAAGTTCCAGGCCTGCACCGCCCCGGTCGCCAGGTCCACCGACACCAGGTGCGCCTCGCGCGTGCTCATGTGCTCGACCTCGGCCTCGAGATCGCCCACCGCCACCAGGTGGCCGCCCACCACCCAGGTCCGCACCGGGTTGGCGATGCCGCTTTCGCTCAGCGGCAGTTCGGCGCGCCAGACCGGGGTGAGCTTTGCGTCCAGTCGCGTCAGCGCCAGCCGGCCCTTGCTGTCGATGCGGGTGCGGTGCCAGACGGCGACGCCGGCGGGATCCTCCAGCCGCAGCGGCTCGTCGCGCTGGCCCAGTTTCAGGAAGCGGCCGTTGAGGAACGCCGGCGCCCCGGGCAGCGGCGTCAAGCTGCCTATGCGCTGGAATCGTTCTTCGAACCGTTCGGCTTCCACGACATCGACCCGCCAGAAGCCGCGCCGCGACTGGGGACCTTCGTCGAGGATGCTGTAGGGATATTCCAGGTGGTCGCCGAAGCTGTCTGCGGCCGCGTCGGCCGCTTCCTTTTCCGTGTACAGGCCCAGCCACTGCCCGCCCAGTTCGATCAGGCGCAGCGGCGCCGGCATCAGCGGCCGCGTGGGCACGATCACCGGCATGCCGTTGGGCTTGAGCGCGGGGGCCGCCACCGGTTCGGGCGTGGCCACGTAGGGCGCCGCGACGGCCTCGTCGCCGCGAACGACGAAGCGGCGCGCGTCGGCGCTCGTGAACACCAGGCCCTGGTCGAAGCCGTAGTGGCTGGCGTCCGCCGGCAGCAAGCCCTGCAGCTCCGGATTGCGCTGCTCGATCGTCTCCGCGTTGGCGACGACGCTGCCGTCGGCCACCCTCACCGCCACCGGTTCGCCGCCCAGCAGCAGCCAGACGCGCTCGCCCTCCTGGCCCAGCAGGCGGCCGTCCACCGCCGAGCCGATCACCCGCGACGGGCCGCGCCCGCCGGCCTTGGGATCGCCGATCGTCCACAGGCGCTTGCTCCACAGCGGCCGCGCCGTAACCGGGTCGAAGGCCCTGACCTCGAAGTGGAAGAAGGTGTCCTCGCGCCAGCCTCTGCTGCGGCGCGTGCCCACGCTCACCTGGCGCTCCTCCTCCTGCTTGGTCAGCACCCACAGCCGCGGCTGCTCGCCCTCGACCACCATCGCCGGCGGCCCCTGGGTTTCCGGCGGCAGGAAGCGGCTGCTGGAGCAGGCCGGAAGGCACAACAGGGCGGCAAGCACCAGGAAGCCGCCGGCGCCACGTATCAGTCGCTGCATCGAGGGATCTCCGGAAGCGGCGGGCGATCGCCGCACCGCAAGGCTAACGGACTGCGGACCCCGGATCGGCCTCAGCGCGCCAGGCACTGGCGGTAGCGGCCGTCGACGCGGGTCGCGAACCAGGCGGTGGTGAGTTCGCGGGTGATCTTCGGGCTTTCGAGCCGGATGCCCGGGATCATCTCGCGCGGCAGCGGCTTGCCGGCCCGGGCCTCGGCCAGTTCGAACACGCGGCGGAACAGCGTCGACTGGTTGAAGCGCAGTTCGCCGCCCTGCGCCAGCGCGCGGCGGATCGCGCGTTCGTCCATCGCCAGCGACGCCGACAGGCTGCGCAGCGCCCGTTCGGTTTCGCCGGGTTCGCCGAGGTCGGCGCCGGGCGTCAGCAGGTCGCCGTCGAGCGCGATGCGGCGACCGCTGGCGATGGCCACGGCGTTCTGGAAGGCGGCATTGCGGCTGGCGTACCAGCCGGCGTTGAAGTCGGCGAAACGGTGCACCTTGCGGGTATAGGGGGTTTCGTAGCCCAGCAGGTGGGCGATGCCGAAGTACATGCCGCCGCGGCGCGTGAACACCTCATGGCGGATGCTGGTGGCGACCGGATACGGATAATCCTGCGCGTGCGCCTCGGCGAAGGCGATCGAGACCTGCATCGGGCCGCCGGTCTGCACCGGGTTGCGGCCGGCCAGCAGGCGCCGCCCCAGCGGCACGCGGCCGATCAGGTCTTCGTAAAGTTCGCTCAGCTCGCGCTCGGTGCGCACCCGCGACAGGCGCTCCTCGTAGCTGCGGCCGTCGCCGGACTTGAGCTTCAGCGCGGCGTTGAGCGCGAACTTCGGGATGTGCAGGTCGGCGGCGCGGCGTTCGATCTCACGCCGCGAGATCGCCGCCAGGTTGGCCACCGCCGGGTCGGACTGGTAGCCCGACTCCTGTTCCAGCACCGCCAGCACCGCGCAGATGTTCTCGGGCATCGGGTCGATGCCCTGGGCCTCGAACGCGACCTGGATGTCGGTGGCCCAGCCGGCGCGGTCGGCCACGGCGCCGGGAATGCGCCGGGCGATGTCGGCGCGCACCTGCTCAGGCGTCGGACCCGGCGGCGTGGTGGCGCAGGCCGCGAGCAGGGCCAGCGCCAGCCAGGCGCCGACCCGCGGCAGGGCGCGCGCCCCCGCGGCGCCGCGGGATCCGGCGCGCGGCGCCTCAGCCACCGTGCGCCAGCGCGTAGTCGATGGCGGCGCAGACCGCGGCCGCCTGGGCGCGGTTGCACTGTTCGGGCGTGGCGCGCGGGCTGTCGGGGTAGACCTCGGTGGTGGTCTTGAACGGCGCCTCCGTGATGCCGGCGCACAGCCCGAGCTGGCGCAGCGGGTAGCGGATGACGCCGTGCGCGACCACCGGCGACCCGATGATCTCGCCCTTGGCGTCCGGCGGCGCGATATGCGTCACCTCGGCCACGGCCTCGATGATCGCCTGCTGGAAGTCCGGCTGCGGCGCCTCGGTGTCGTCCACCAGGTAGAAGCCGTCGGGAATGCCGTCGGGTTCGAAGGCCTTGCCGTCGCGGGCGCAGAGTGCCGGGCGGAACTCGGACTCGTCGCTGTCGGTGGTCTCGTGCAGGTCGATGTGCATGCGCACTTTGGTGCGCAGCGGCTCGAGCAGGCGCCAGAGCGCGGCGGATTCGCCGGCCGGGCTGTCGGCGCGGAAGGAGCGGTTCGGGTCGATGGCGTCGGCGTTCCAGCGGTGGATGCGCTCGTAGGCCCAGGGGCTGATGCAGGGCGTGACCAGCAGGTTGGCCCGGCCGGCATAGGCCGCGGCGTGCTGGTCGAGGAACAGCAGCGCGCCGTGCACGCCGCTGGTTTCATAGCCGTGAACGCCGCCGGTGACCAGCATCAGCGGCAGGTCGGCGCGCCAGTCGCGGCTGCGCAGCGCGAACAGCGGGTAGCGGCCGTCGGCGCCATAGTCGAGTTCGCCGTACTGCTGCACATCGAAGCGCGAACGCAGCGCGTCGACGGCGCGGAGCACATCCTCGGAATAATCGCGCTGTTTGCGCTGGCGCGCGCGCCACTGGGCTTTTTCGGCGGCGCCCCAGGGAACGCCGGGGGTGCCGATGGGATAGGACGGGGACAGGTTCATGCACGGGCCTCGCGTGGGGAGCGGCCATGCTAGCGCAGGCCCCGTGTGCCGATCAGTGCACGGCGTACACCTTGCCGGTTTCCCCGCCCTCGACTGAACGTGCGTAGCCCAGCGCCACCCGCGCGCCCGGCACCGGCTGGAAGCCGCGGAAGAACGGGCCCAGGTCCGGCATCGATTCCACCAGCACGCCGGGGCTGACCGCATTGATCCGCAGCCCGCGCGGCAGTTCGACCGACGCCGCGCGCACGAATCCTTCGATGCCGCCGTTGGCCAGGCTGGCGGCGGCGCCGTAGGCCACCGGGTCGTGGTTGAGCACGCCGCTGGTCAGGGTGATCGAACCGCCGTCGCGCAGGAAGGCCTGGCCGACCAGCGCCAGGTTCACCTGGCCCATCAGCTTGTTGTCCAGGCTGTAGCGCCACTGCTCCGGCGTCAGCTCCAGCAGCGGCGCCCAGCCCACCTGCCCGGCCGCCGACACGATCGCGTCCACCGTGCCCAGGCGCGCGAGGGCCGCGCGCAGGCTGGCCGGATCGGCCAGGTCCAGGGCCAGGTCGGCGCCCTTCCGGCCGGCGCTGACGATCTCGTGCCGGCCGCCCAACTCCGCCGCCACCACGCGGCCCACGGTGCCCAGGGCACCCACCAGGAGGATCTTCATTGTTTGTCTCCGAATCGACCGGATTGGTCGCCGGGAACAATCTAATGACGGAGCGCACTGGCATCATCGGCCAGGAAGTGGCTAGTCTGTTTCCCCATGGAAACATCCAGCCAACGTTTTCCCCAGGCCCTGGCCCTGCTGGCCGTGGCCGAGGCCGGCGGTTTCACCCGGGCCGCCGAGCGCCTGGGCCTGTCCAAGGCCCAGGTGAGCAAGCAGGTCAGCGCGCTGGAAGCCGCCCTGGGCGTGAAGCTGCTGCACCGCACGACCCGGCGCGTGGCGCTGACCGACGCCGGCCGGCTCTATCTCGACTTCGCCCGCCAGGCCCGGCATGCGCTCGACGACGGCGACCGCGCCGTATCGGCCGTGCGCACCGAAGTGGACGGCCTGCTGCGCCTCACCGCGCCGACCTCGTTCGGCGACGGCTTCCTGGCCGACCTGCTGGCCGACTTCCGCACCTCGCATCCCGCGGTCCGCTTCGACGTCGACCTGTCCATCGGCCAGCGCGACCTGATCGGCGAGGGCTACGACTTCGCCATCCGCATGGCGCGCACGCTCGACCCGGCCCTGGTGGCGCGGCCGCTGGGCGTGATGCGCGAGATCGTCGTCGCCAGCCCCGACTACCTCGCGCGGCGGGCGCCGCAGGGCATCCAGGCGCCGGGGCAGCTGTCGGCGCTGGAGGCGCTGCGCAACAACCACTTCCACGACGAGGGCCGCTGGCTGCTGCAGCGCGGCGATGAAACCCTGGCCGTGCCGGTCCAGGGCAGCCTGGCCATCAACCACTTCGTCGGCATCCGCCGCGCGGTGCTGCGCGGCCAGGGCATCGCCCGCCTGCCCCGCTACCTGGTCAGCGACGAGATCGCGCGCGGCAGCCTGGTGCACCTGATTCCGGAATGGCAGCTGCCGCCGACGCCGGTGGCGCTGGTGTATCCGAGCCGCAAGCACCTGCCGCAGCGCTCGCAGGTATTCCGCGACTTCGTCGTGGACTGGATCGCCCGGGCCGG
>CAMLKR010000152.1 GCA_946480565.1 uncultured Arenimonas sp.
TGGCGGCCGCCATCGCGGCGGGCCTGGTGTACCACTTCGTGCTGCGGGATCCGGGCTGAGAGCCTGCTTCAGGCGGACAGCGCGAGCAGTCGGCGGCGCGGTGCTTCGCCGCTGCCGCCGGCTTGCAGGCGGGCCAGGCCATCGCGAGTGTCCGTGGGCAGGGGCTGCCGCAGCGCCAGCGCCAGGTCGAGCAGCAGGCTCAGCAGCTTGGCGAAGCCCTTGGGCGCGGGGCCGTCCGGCGGCGTGGCGCACAGGGCGCACAGCAGCTCGAACACCGTGTGGCGCGCCGCGGCATCGCGCTGCGCGGCGGACTGCAGGCTGGCCAGCAGGCGCGGCGGTGTGACGACGCGCTGCCACAGCAGTTGCTGAAGCGGTGGCGCGATGGCGGACCACTGCAGGCGCTGCTGGGCATGGGTCGCCAGCAGGGCGTCCACGGCCAGCGCCGCGCGCGTGGGTTCGCGCTCGCCCAGGGCCACGGCCAGCAGCAGGTGGCCCATCGGGCCGAGCGTGACGGTGGGGTCGAGCAGCGGGGGCAAGTAGGCGCGCAGGTGCTTGGCCACCTCGGTCCATTGGAGGTGGTTGCCGAGCAGGCGCACGCCTTCGGCGAAGAAGCTTTGCAGAGACGAGGGCTGCAGCGTGGCGAAGTAGGCCACCAGGTCGGGCGACCATCCACCGACCGCCCAGGTGCAATGGGCATCGTCCAGACCCGTCGGCAAGTGGATTGCGATGGGCCACCAGTGCGCAGGCGTGTCGCGTGGGACAGTTCCTGCACCGATGCGAAGGCGGTAGTAGGGATAGGACTTGCCATCGACCTCGTAGGGCATCCAGTCCACGGACCACTGGAACCGGGCTGCGCGGGGACCGTCCGGGCCGACGTCGCCAAGCGACGCCAGCAGTGCGTCGTCGTCGCCGTCCACGTGCCGTATGCGCGCCGCGGCGATGGCCAGCGCCGGTTCGGCCGGCGGACCGACCGCGCAGCCCAGCGCGTAGCGCAGGGCCCGGGCGAAACCGCTGGGTGGCAGCGCATCGGCCGCCGCGCGCACCGCGGGGTCGGCCGTGGGAATGAGGCGCAGGAGCGCGTCGCCCTGATCGGCCGCTGGCGCGATGACGCCCATCTCGGCCAGCGCGGCGGCGCGTTGCACGAGGGTGGCAGGGTCAATGGCGCCGCGCCGGTGCGTTGCGCAGGAGAGGGGGCTGAGCCCCAGCCCTTGGGTCGCCAGCTCGATGAGGGCGCTGATGCGGGCGTGCAAGCGGTCTTCGGTCTTCTGCGCTGCACCGTCGTGGTGGGGCGGCGGCGTCGATTCCGGGGGTGGGCCGCCCGCAATGTGAGTTATCAACCGCGCTGCGGCCTGGGCCAGCGGCGTCTTCGCCTTGCGCGCCTGCTTCAGCACCGGCCCGAAGGCGCGCAGGGCGTCGCCCGCCAGCGGTGCCTGGCGAACGAGGGCGTGCAGCACCTGCTCGAAGAGGTCGACGTCCTCGTCGCCCGCCAGCAGGCGTGCGCAGGCCTCGATCAGTTCGTCGCGGTCGGTGATGTCGGGCAGGCGGCGCGACGGGTCCAGCGGGTCGGTTGCTTGCTGGATCGCCGCGCCGGTGCTGGCCGGGGGTGGCGGGAGGGGCGGGGGTGGCGCGTCCGCCGGCGCTGGTGCGCCCAGCAGCGCGTCGACCGCGGCCTGATGCTGCGCGCTGACGTGCGGCCGCAACTCGGCCAGTGCCGCGCGCGCCGCGTCGTCGAGCGGCCAGCGCCGCAGGCGCTGCAGCACCTGGCCTTGCGTGGCCGCGTCATTCAGCTGCAAGGCGCGGCAGGCCAGCACCGCCGCCGCCGCGGCCCGCGCGGGCTGGTCCCGCACCACGCCGTCCAGCAGCTTCAGCGCGGCGGCCACCTGGGCCTTGACGCCGGCATTCATCACCGGCACCAGCGCCGCCATCAGCGCATCGCCAGCCACGGCCTGCGCGGCGGCCAGCGGCTTCAGGGCATCGAGGGCCAGCGCCACGGTGGGCGGGATGCGGCTGTGGCACAGCGCCAGGTAGCGCTGGGCGAAGGGGCGCATCTCGTCGGCGCTGGGTGCCAGCGCGGCGTGAAAGCGCGAATGCCAGCCGCTGCGGTACTGCGGCCAGTCGTGCGACAGCGCGTGCAGCACCTTGTCCAGCAGCTGTTCGCGGGTGAAGACGCCCTGCGCGCACAGGTCCAGCAGCTTGTCGGCCCAGGTGCGGCCGGGGTGGCTGTGGTACTTGTCGCTGTTGGCGAGGCTGAAGTCGGCATTGCCTTCGAGGTCGAAGATGCGCAGCAGCCGGCCGGCCAGGCCCGGGTCTTCCGCGAGCAGGGCGTCCAGGTCGGCGCGCCAGTCATAGGTGTCCCGGTTCGAGGCGTTGATGCGTGTGCCGCTGCGGGCGGGCAGGTGCATCAGGCCGAGCACGAAGTTCTCACCCGTCGGCGCGCGGGCCAGGCCGTGCTGGTACAGCTGCTGCTGCAGCAGCGCGCGTTGCGGCGGCAGGGCCGGTGCCGCGGCCTCCAGGCCGGGCGGGCGAAAGCGCCGTGCCAGGGCCAGCAGGGTGTCATCGCCCAGCGATATCTCGAACTCGCCGCCGAAGCCACCGCAGGCGAATCGTGCCGCGGCCAGCACCTGCCGGTGTCCGAAGTGGATGGGCTCGCCCCAGGGTTGCAGCACACGCGGGTCGCGCCGTGCGGCCGGTTGGTAGGCGCCCATGATCGCGTCCTTCAGCACGCGCTCCATGGCCGCCAGCCGGGGCAGCAAGCCCTGGCGCCGTGCTGGGTCCGTCGCCTCCAGCAGGGCCAGTGCGCCGGCTTCGTCGCGAGCGCAGAGGGCTTGCTCCAACGGGGTCAGCGGGGTGAAGAGAAGCGGCTGGTTCATGCTGTCGCCTGGTTCAGCCGGCCTTCCACGGCCAGCACGTGCTTGCAGGGCCCGCGCTCACCCTGGTGCTGCGCGAACCAGGGGCAGTTGCAGCGCAGCTGGCCGCTCACTTCGCGCACAAGGTACTCGACGTCGCCGCTTTGCACGCGGGCCGACATGCCGGGCCCGCCGGCCAGTTGCACGGCCCCTTGCTGCAGCAGCGCCTGCGCATCGGCCAGGCGCGGATGCATGTCGGCCAGGCCCGACAGGTCGAAGGGCAGCACGCGGTGGAAGTAGCGCCGGGCGAGCAGGTCGAAGCCGACCAGGCCGCTGGCGCCGAGGATGCGCAACGCGTCAGCGACGTCGGCGGGCTCGGCGCGCAGGCGGCGCGCCAGGGCCTCGGCGTCCAGCTGCGCCTGCCAGGCCAGTTGGGCGCGCACCGCCGCCAGGCAGCGCAGCACGCCAGGCTGCTCGCGCCGCAGCAGCGCGCGCAGCGCCTGGCCTTCGCCTGAGAAGCCGCGCCAGGTCAGCGCGCTCAGCACCAGCGTGAAGCGCATCGCGTCCAGCTCCAGCACCCAGGCGGTGGCCTGGCGCGCGTCGTCGGCATGCACGCTGACGGCCCGGGCCAGCGGCAGCAGCGGCTCCAGCACGCGCAGGCGCTGCAGGCCGTGCACGCGCACGCCGTCGGCGATCGGCTGGGTGGACGTGTACAGCCCGCCCGCGCCGCGGCCCAGCCACAGCGGCAGCTTGGCCGGCGCGCCGGCCTGGCGCACGAAGCGCAGCAACGACACGCCGTCCAGCGTGAAGCGCGGTGCCATGGCGGCCTGGTAGGCCTGCACCTCCACCAGCCCGCGCAGCCAGCGCAGGGGCAGGTCCACCCGGCGTTCGACCACCTGTTCGCACGCGGTGCGCAGGGCCAGCGCTTCCCTGCCCACGGACAGGTGCAGGCCGTCCTCGTCGCGCAGGCGGGCCAGCGCCGAGCGCATCGGCGCGTTGAAGTCGACGTTCGTGCTGCCGTGGCGGAACTGCGTGCTGTCGAAGGCCTCCGGCTGCAGGTCCACGCGCGCGTAGCTGCTGCAGCAGGACGAAAAGCCTTCGAAGCGCAGCCAGCCATCGCCGGCGGTGACCACCGGATCGGCCAGCGCGATGGCGCGGGCCAGGGTGTTGGCGGGCGTGAAGTAGCGCGCCGCCACCACCTGCTGCAGCGCGGTCAGCAGCAGCGCCAGCCGGCGCGGCGAGCGCACGCTGCCTTCGAAGAACGGCGGCGCCGCGGCGCCGTCGTCCAGGCTGGTGGCCAGGTGCAGCGCCGGACGTGCAGCCAGCGCGAGCGTGGACGCACCGTCGTAGCGGTAGATGTGCTGCTGGCCGGCCATGGCGGCGCAGTGTGCCGCAGCCCGGCGCCGTCCGCGGGCGGCGCCGGATGTCGCAGCGCTTCAAGACGCGCAGGCCGTGACAAGCGCAGCATGCCGCCCCGTGTAGGAGGGAATCATGGATGTCTGGCTGATCGTGCACCTGGGCTGCGCCGGCGCATGGCTGGGCTGCGTATTGACCGAGGCGATGTTCGAGCGCGCGCTGCTGGCCCGGGGCGCCGCTGTGCACCGGCTGCTGGCGGACCTGCACCTGAAGGTGGATGCCTTCGTCGAGGTCCCGGCATTCTGCGGCGTGCTGATCAGCGGCCTCGCGCTGGCCACCGGCCGCGCGTCCATCGACACGATGCTGGGTTGGAAGATCGCCGCCGGCGTGCTGGCGGTGGCGCTGAACGCCTGGTGCGTCGGCCTGGTGTGGCGGCGTCGCGGGCAGGCGTTGGCCGACGACGAGGCAGGCTTCCTGCGCATCGATGCGGCACAGCACCGCTGGGGCGCGGGCGTGCTGGTGGCGCTGCTGGCGGCGATGGGGCTGGCGGTGCTTCGCCGCGCCGGCCTCACAGCTTGAGCAGCCAGTTTTCGTCGTTGCCGTCCTGCTCCAGGCGCTTCAGCAGCGTGCCCGGGCTGTGGCGGTAGGCCGCTTTCACCTCGCGGGTGAAGTGCGGCTGGTCGCTGTAGCCGTGCGCGGCGGCGGTGTCCGCCGCGCTGCCGCGGCCGTCGCGCAGGTCGAGCATCGCGCGCTCCAGCCGCAGCAGGCGCTCCACCTCGCCGGGCGGCATGCCTATCAGCTTTTGTGAGCGGCGCTGGAAGTGGCGCTGGGTCCAGTTCAGGGCCGCCACCAGCGGGCCGCGCGCCGCCCGCTGCCACGCCTGGGAGGCCAGCGCGCGCCAGGACGGCTGTGCCGCGCTCAGCGCCGCCCATCGCGGAACGAGGAAACGTTCGCAGGTGGCGATGCGGGTGGCGTGGTCAGGGGCGGCGGCGACGTCGTCGAGCCAGCCCTGCCAGTCGGCCGGCAGCAGGCTGCGCGCGTCGCCGATGCTGTCGAGCCGCTCGCCCATCGGCACGCCGCTGAGCAGCGCCAGCGCGGCGGGTTGGAAGGCGAGGCCGAAGCTGCAGTAGGGCGTGATCGCCAGCGACCGGTAGGCATGCCGGTGCGCGCCGGCGACGAAGACCGGCGGCAGCTCGTCCTCGACGGACCGGCCGCCGCACTCGATGAGCATGGCCCGCCCGGCGACCAGCCAGACGATGCCGTTGTACGGGCCGGGCGGCACGTGCGTCAGCCGCTGGCCCAGCGTCAAGGTGTCGGCCGCGGGCCGCAGGTCGTGCCAGTAGAAGGCGCGCACGCAGCCCGCCAGCGCCGGGCTCGGCGCGAGCAGGCGCGAGTCCGGGGCGGCGGGCAAGGTGTCAGTGGCGGAAGTGGCGGATGCCGGTGAACACCATCGCGATGCCGCGTTCGTCAGCAGCGGCGATCACTTCCTGGTCGCGCATCGAGCCGCCCGGGTGGATGA
>CAMLKR010000153.1 GCA_946480565.1 uncultured Arenimonas sp.
GGCCAACCCCCCAAACGTTCGCAAGGAGAAACCCCATGAACGCGCTGAAGACTTCCCTGCTCGCCACCGCCCTGTGCCTGGGCCTGGGCGCCACCCCCGTCTTCGCCGAAGACGCGGCCCCGTCGGACCGCACCGCCGAACAGGCGATCGACGACGCCACCATCACCGCGTCGATCAAGACCAAGCTGCTGGCCGACGAGCGGACCAAGGGTTTCGACGTCAACGTCGACACCATGAAGGGCGTGGTCACCCTGCGCGGCGGCGCCGACAGCCAGGCCGCCAAGCAGGCCGCCCAGGAACTCGCCGGCGAGGTCGAGGGCGTGGTGCTGATCAGGAACGAGCTGGTCGTCGCCGCCCCGGGCACCGACGCCCGCGACGCCGCCAACACGGCGACCGCCTCCGGTGAGCTGCGAGCCGCCATCGACGGCGACGGCACCAAGGCCAATGTCGACGCCAACGCCAACGCCAACGCCGACGGCGCCATGGACAAGGCAACCGACACCGTCGACGACGCGTGGATCACCAGCAAGGTGAAGACTCAGCTGCTGGCCGATGCCGCCGTCAAGGGCACCCAGATCAACGTCGACACCCAGGCCAACGTGGTCACGCTGACCGGCACCGCCGACAGCCAGGCCGCCAAGGACGCCGCGATCCGCATCGCGGCCGGCACCCAGGGCGTGAAGACGGTGATCGCCGACCAGCTGCTGGTGAAGGAGCAGTAAGGGTTTCGCCCGGGGGACTGCCCGGGCCGCAGCCCGCGTCATTCCACGTCAGAGTGGACCTCGGCGGCCGGATCTTCGGATCCGGCCGTCGTCGTATGTGCGCTGCCGCACACAGCCGCGACCCCGCTTCACCTGCGGTTGGGCCGACGGCGCGCAGCCTGCGGACAGGCGTGACGCCCCGTGTCCGATTCCGGCTCCGTCGCCACCAGGCCCCCCGGGCCGCGCGCTGCCCCGCAGCGATCCGCATCCGCCAAGGAAATCCCCATGAACATCCTCAAGAGCAGCCTGCTCGCCTTCGCCATCGCCGCCTCCCTGGGCGCCTGCATGGGCACGAACGACAACGCCCGTTCGCCGCGCAGCCTGGCCACCACACTGGACGACGCCAGCATCACCGCCGCGGTGAAGTCGATGCTGCTGGCCGACGAACGCACCAAGGGCTTCGACATCAACGTCAACACCAGCAAGGGCGTGGTGATCCTGCGCGGCGGCGCCGACAGCGTGCGCGCCAAGCTCGACGCGACCCGCATCGCCGGCAGCGCCGACGGCGTGCGCCGGGTCGACAACCGCCTGGTGGTGGCCACCGACGACAGCGAACGCCGCCAGGACGCCGACACCGCCACCGCCTCGGGCGACGTGCGCGAGGCCATGGACGAGTCCGGCGACGGCATCGACGACGCCTGGATCACCAGCAAGGTCAAGGCCCAGCTGCTGGCCGACACCACGGTGGCCGGCACGAAGATCGACGTCGACACCCAGGCCAACGTGGTCACCCTCAGCGGCACCACGCGCACCAATGCCGAACGCCTGACCGCGATCCGCATCGCCACGGCCACCCGCGGCGTGCACCACGTCGAGGCCGGGCGCCTGATCGTCGTGCGCTGAACCGGTTCCCGGCGCGCGGAATCGCCGGTGGCGGCCGGGCCTTCGGGCCCGGCCGTTTTTCATCGCGGCCTTCACGGCGCCCTTCGCGCCGCTGGCGACACTGGCCGCACCCCCTGCGGAGACACGCCATGAACCAAGCCGCCCCCTTCGCCCGACGCCATCCGGTGCCGGCCCTGCTGGCCTGCGTACTGCTGGTCGCCGCCATCGCCTCGCTGGGCGCGCTGTTCCCGCCCGGCGACTGGTACGCCGGCCTGGCCAAGCCTTCATTCAACCCGCCCAACTGGGTGTTCGGCCCGGCCTGGACCACGCTCTACCTGATGATCGCCGTCGCCACCTGGCTGCTGTGGCGGGCCGCGCCGGGCGCACCGCGCGGCCGCGCGCTGCGCCTCAATGCCGTCCAGCTGCTGCTCAACGCCGCCTGGTCCCCCCTGTTCTTCGGCCTGCAGGCCCCGGCCCCGGCCCTGGCCTGCATCGTGCTGATGTGGCTGGCCATCCTGGCCACGATCATCGCGGCCCGCCCCGTGTCGCGGCCGGCGTCGTGGCTGCTGGTTCCCTACCTGGCCTGGGTGAGCTTCGCGACGCTGCTCAACGCGTCGATCTGGTGGTTGAACCGGGGTGGGTGGTAGATCGGGCACGCACGGGGATCAATGCTCCACGAACCCCTTGCTCGCGAGTCTGGCTCGGTGAATCTGCAAGTAATGCCGCTGCTCAGTTCCGAAAGGTGATGGGTCCTGTGTCTTCGGGATGGACCAAAGGGACAGGACTTCTTGAGAAAGGTCCTTTCTGACCAGCGCTCTGCCGTTGTCGTCGAACGACATCAGGCCCAGGTCGAAAAGGACATCCACGTGCGGCGAAAGCATGATGCCGTTGGCTCCATCAAGCCGCTCGAAGTTTGTGCTGTCCTTCCATGGTTTTATGTGGCTGGCTCGAAGCAACCGCTTGTCGCTGACGCCCGTGACCCGGCAAGTCGGATGTCTAAGCAGCGTGTTGGACCGAAAAATCCCCTGTCCCACTCTTGCCTTGACCAGTTGAAGCCTCTGCGTCTCAGGGATGGCAGGATTCTGCTTTATCGACTCGATGTCCTGAAGCGCTTCAAGTGCGGGAGCCGGGTCATGATCAACCAACGGCAGGGGTGTTACGTCGGCTCCCGTCAGCGCGATCAACAGCTCGCCCAAGGATTCGGATATCGAGGCCAGATAGACGACGTTGCCCCGACCATCAGCTCTTATCGGAGAATGGGTTTCCGGGAGCAGCGGCACGATCAGGCCAAGATGGTCCCGCGGGCTCAAGGGCGAAATTGCCTTGAATGCTACGGGAAGGAACCATCCTTCATGGGACCAATAATTTCCAACGCCCGAAAACTCAGCTGGCTTGGGTGCGGTGCTGGCTGAGTCAGCCACGACCCCGACGGCAACGATGCGACTACCAATGAATGAAAAGACGATGTCGCCGGCTTTTGCCAGGGCCATGTTGTCGTAGAAGCGATTCCGGCGACCGTTCTGGTTGAACTTTGGCGACCACAAATAATCACCCGCCACCTCGTGGCGGCCAGTCATCTTGTGATTAACCCACCAGAAGGCCATGGCTCCAGGATAGGCCGGTGCGGCCCCTCTTTTGGCGAGAGCGGCGGTGGCGCGTGCGGCCTAAACAACTGGCCGCTTGCGGCAAGAGCCCATATTGGGCATCTTCATGCCCGGAATGGGTGCGAAATCCGCTAGCCTCGCCGACGCGCTTTTCTCCCGCACCCAGCAACGGGTACTGGGACTGCTGTTCGGCGCCTCAGAGACGCCCCTCCACTTGAACGAGCTGGTTCGACGGGCCGGGGTGGGATCGGGGGCGGTACAGCGGGAGCTGGGCCGACTGGTGGCCGCCGGGCTGGTGCTTCGGCAGGAGTCCGGCCGACAGGTGATGTTCCAGGCGAATCGCGCTTCGCCGGTGTTCGAGGACTTGAGGACCCTGGTCCGCAAGACCTCGGGCCTGGCCGACGCGCTGCGCAGCGCGCTGTCGCCGCTCGCCGACCGGATCGCCAGCGCCTTCGTGTTCGGTTCGGTCGCCAAGGGAACGGATACCGCCGACAGCGACATCGACCTGATGGTCATCGCCGAGTCGATCTCCTACGCCGATGTCTATCCCTTGCTGACTGCCCTCGAGTCCGAGCTGGGCCGCAGGATATCCCCCACGATCTATTCGCCGGCCGACTGGCGGCTGCGGCTTGCACAGGCCAATGCCTTCGTCACGCGGGTGCGGCATCTGCCCACCATTCCGGTGATCGGCCTGGCCCCGGGGGAACCGATTGACGCCACCGCTGGAAAACCTGCGCGACCTGAGGCGGGAGCCACCCGATCCCGATGAACTGGCGAGGCTGATCGACGTAGCACGCGCGCGGCTCAGGGACGCCGGCCGACCCGACCTGAGCATTGAAACCCGTTTCGGCCTGGCCTATGGGTCGGCCCATGCAGCAAGCCTGGCTGCGTTACGCCGCCTTGGTTACCGCACCAACAAACGTTATCTAGTCTTCCAGCTGTTGCCCCAGACCTTGGGACTGGATGCGGCAGTGTGGCGCGTACTCGACCGCGCGCACGAAAAGCGCAATCTTCTGGAATACGAAGGCATGACGGACATCGAACCCCAGCTGGTCGCCGACACGCTGGCGGCGGCCAGCCAGGTCCTGGCTGCCTGGACTGGAGCGGCGGATCAGGACGCGGCGCCCTGACCCGCCCCAGGCCGCCACAGGTCCACCGCGAACTCCGCCTCGTAGGGCGGCACGTTGCATTCGATCACGTCGTCGGGGGCGATCTTCAGGGTGATGCCGACGATGTCGGCGTGCACCGGCAGCTTGTGGCGCTGGCGGTCCACCAGCACGGCGGCGTGCACGTAGGCGGGTTTCTGGGTGGCCAGCCATTCGAACACGCGGAACAGGGAGTGGCCCTGGTACAGCACGTCGTCCACCACGATCACGCGGCGGCCGATCAGGTTGGCGTCGGCCGGGGCCTCGAGCGCGGTTTCCGGGTGCAGCAGCTCCAGATTGTCGGCATAGCGCTTCACCTTCAGGTCCAGGCGGGCGATCTCGGCCCAGGGCGCGTGCACCCGGATGCGCGCCAGCAGCCGGTCGGCCAGCGGCACGCCCCGGCGCAGCATGCCCAGCAGCACGGTGGGCGTGGCGTCCAGCATCGCCGCGGCCTGGCGCGCCATGTCGTCCACCACGGCCTGCAGGTCGGCTTCCGAATACAGGCGGTAGCGGTCGGCGGGCATGGGCGGTCTCCGGCGGGGTGGGCCTAGCCTAGCCGAGCGGCCGGGCCGCGGCATCCAGACCTATCGGCGCGCCGTGCGAAACGCGGCCAACCCCGGCCCGGCCCGGGACCCGTTGATATAGTCGGCCGCGACCGCGCCGACCTGCCCACGGAGTTCCCATGCGCCTGCTGCTCCTGATCCTCCTCGCCGCCACCTTCGCGCCGTCGGCCCGGGCCGCGATCAACCCGGCCGAATACACCCGCAACGTGCCCGACCAGATGCGCCTGCGCGAAACCGCGCGCATCGTGCACGAATACGAGGTGGACGGCGCCAGGCACCGCCGCGTCACCGTGGTGGGCGTGGTGGTGGAGCAGCGCAACGCCACCGCGCCGCGCATCGGCGAAAGCGTGGTGATCGACTACACCGTTGACCTGGACGCGCGCCGGCGCGGCAGCGAAGCCCACGCCAAGGCCTACGGCAACATGCCGGGCCCGCAGTTCATGTACGAGCCCGACCCGCCGGCACTGGACGAACAAGGCCTGTTCTGGGCCAACGTGGCCAGGGCCGGCGGCCGCTGGGGCAATGTGAACCGGCACGCCGGCGCGGTGGTCGACATCGACGGCCACGACTTCAGCGGCGAGGTCTACGTGCCGGTGTCGGGCCAGTACTCCTTCCAGGCCATCTACTGACCGAAGCCACGCCACGGGCCGATGGCACGGCTGCCCTGCTGCACTGCAGAAGTGACCGGCGTCACATTGCGGTAAGGTGCCCCCGGGAGAATTCCTAACGTCCTCTGGGGAGAAGGCGTACATGAAGACCGGAATCCGCGGGCT
>CAMLKR010000154.1 GCA_946480565.1 uncultured Arenimonas sp.
CGCCCCGCCGACACCGCCGACTTCGAGCGCCTGCTCGCCGACCATCCCGGCATCGTCGCCAAGGTCGCGGCCAGCTACGCCTTCGACCGCGACGACCGCGCCGACCTCGCCCAGGAGATCCGCCTCCAGCTCTGGCACGGCTGGCCCGGCTACGACCCGGCGCGGCCCTTCGCCACCTGGATGTACCGGGTCGCGCTGAACGTCGCGATCTCGTGGCGGCGCCGGCAGCCGCGGGCGCCGCACGAATCTCTGGGCAGCGAACACGAGGACCTGGTCGGCGCCCGCGACGTCGACGCCGAAAGCCGCCAGCGCCTGGCCCTGGTGCAGCAGGCGATGCAGTCGCTGGGTGCGCTGGACCGCGCGCTGCTGCTGCTGCACCTCGAAGGCTGCAGCCACCGCGCCAGCGGCGAGGTGCTGGGCATCAGCGAAACCAATGCCGCGACCCGACTGGGCCGCATCCGCCAACACCTGCGCCGGCTCGCCGGCGAAGCCTCCGGAGAAGACCATGGAACTGACTGAACTCGAAAACGCCTGGCGGCAGCTCGACACCCGCCTGGCCGGCCTGGAGGCGCAGGCGCGCGAACAGCGCCTGCACCGCCGCCTGGACGCGCTGCGTTCGCGCATCCGCCTGCTCGGCTTCGGCCAGGCGCTGCAGCTGCTGGCCGGCGTCGCCCTGGTGGTGACGATCGCGCCGTGGTGGATCGAACGCTGGGGCCAGTGGCACCTGGTGGCCTACGGCATCGGCCTGCACGCCTACGGCCTGCTGCTGCTGATCACCGCGGTGGTGCAGCTGCTGGCGATCGCCATCCTCGACTACCGGCAGCCGGTCGCGAAGGTGCAGAAACGCCTGCTGCTGGTGCGGCGGGTGCGGATCTGGGGCGAACGCTGGGGCCTGGTGGCCGGCTTCACGGCCTGGGTGCCGGCGGTGTTCGCGGGCCTGGCCTGGTTCGGCTGGGACGTCTGGCTGAGCCGGCCGTCGGTGGTGCTGGTCAACCTCGGCGCCGGCCTGGCCATGTCCGCGGGCGTCGCCTGGCTCAGCTACCGCTGCCGCGACTGGTTCGAGCGCGAAGCGGTGGGCGGTTCGCTGCGCGCCGCGCAGCAGGAGCTGGCGGCGCTGGAACAGGGGCCGCAGCCCGCGGTCCCCGATTGATCAGAGGACTTCCATGGCCTTCCAGGTCAACAGGCTCACCACCGCCGCCACCAGCAGGTACCTCCAGGCCAGTTCCAGGAAACCGGCCGCCGACAGCCAGGCCGTCACCCCGGCGATGGCCAGCGCGGCGAGCGCGTAGAGCACGGTCTGGACCACGGTCGAGGCCAGCCGGATCCACCCCTCCAGGGCGTCGTCGGCGGCGCCGGACGGGCGGCGCCGCTCGGCCAAGCTGCGCAGGAAGGCCGGCGCGGTCGCGGCCGCGGCCACCAGGCTCAGGCCCATGCGCACGGCGCGGGCGCCGGCGATGCAGAACGCCAGGGCGAAGGCCATCGCCGCGCCGCTGTAGGGCATCGGGTCTCCCCAGGTGGCGGTCGTCGCCGGGATCGCGGCCCATCCGCCGGCGCCCAGGGCGAGGATGAACTGCAGCGCCAGCGCGCCCATGCCCAACAGATGGTCGCGGTCCACCCCGTGCGGATTCACACCGCGTCCGCCTGGTTCTTCAGGATCAACTCGGCCAGCCAGGCTTCGCCCTGCTCCATCAGTTCCAGCGGCGTCTGCTGCCAGCCGGTGAGCACCATGGCTTCGGCGATCGAGAACTCGAGCTGCTGCTTGGTGAACTTGCGCTGCCCGGCGATGACCGCCTCGAGCACGGCGCGTCCGGGCATGGGCGCGTCCATCTCGGCTTCCTTGGCGGCGACGGCCGCGCCGGGATCGGCGCCGCCGTGGTCGGCCAGCCAGGCGATGCGAGCCAGGGCGTCGGACTGCGGGTCCTTGCCGGCCGGCACGCCGGGCGCCGCGGCGGCCAGGGCCTTCTGCAGGGTGTTGAGCTGGCCGGCGACCTTCATGCGCTGCAGGTTGGCGGCATCGCGGGCGTGTTCGGCGTCCTCGACGTCCTGGCGCAGGCGCGCGACCTCGGCGGGGTTGCCGGCGATGCTGGCGTCGGTGGGCGGGGCCGGTTCCAGCGCCTTGGCGATGACGTCCAGGCGGGCGAGCCAGTCGTCGCGCTCGCGCAGGCCGGGCGCGGCCGAGATCATGAACCGGAGGGATTGCAGCTGGGCGCGGGGGTCGCTCATGGGGCCCGAGTATAGGACGGCCCCATGACCGCGGTCAGCCTCCGGAGGGGCGGGTTCTCAGCGACCGGGGCCGACGTCGATGAAGGCCAGGAACTCGGCGCGGGTGCGGGCGTCGTCCCGGAAGGTGCCCAGCATCTTGGAGGTCACCATGCTGACGCCGCGCTTGTGGATGCCGCGGGTGGTCATGCATTCGTGCGCGCCTTCGACCACCACGCCGACGCCGCGCGGCTTCAGCACGTCCTGGATGCAGCGGGCGATCTGGGCGGTCATCTTCTCCTGCACCTGGAAGCGGCGGGCGTAGGCCTCGACCACGCGGGCCAGCTTGCTGATGCCCACCACCTTGCCGTCGGGCAGGTAGCCGATGTGCGCCTTGCCGATGATCGGCGCCATGTGGTGCTCGCAGTGCGATTCGAACTCGATGTCGCGCAGCACGATCATCTCGTCGTAGCCGGCGACCTCCTCGAAGGTGCGCTCAAGGAATTCCCGCGGCTCGTCCTTGTAGCCGCTGAACCAGTCGCCGTAGGCTTCGGCGACGCGGCGCGGGGTGTCGAGCAGGCCCTCGCGGGCCGGGTCTTCCCCGGCCCAGCGCAGCAGTACGCGTACCGCGTCTTCGGCCTCGGCCTGGGTGACGGCGGGTTTTTCCTTGGCGCTCATCGGCGACGCTCCTGGCGGCAGGCGCCCAGTGTAGCGCCGGCCCGTGCACGCGCCGCGACGACATCCGGCAAATCCGGGGTCAGAGTGCATTTATCCGACCGCGGCCGGATAAATGCACTCTGACCCCGGATTGGTTTCAGCGGGGGCGGGTGGCGCGGTGGGAGACCCAGAGCGCCAGCGCGACGATCAGCGCCGACAGCAGGAAGGGCGCGCCGGGGAAATGCCAGTCCGCGTAGTCGCCGATGGCCGCGGCGAACACGCTGGTGAACATCACCGGCGCCGCAATGCCCGCCAGGCTGGCCAGGCTCATGAAGGCGCCCTGCAGCCGGCCCTGTTCGGCCGGGTCCACCTGACGCGTGGCCAGGGCCTGCACGGCCGGGTTCGCCAGGCCCCAGAACGCCATCACCGGGATGCCCGCCAGGAACATCCAGCCGCTGGGGGCGAAGGCATACAGCGTGAAGCCGGCCAGGCCGCAGGTCTGGCCCAGCAGCAGCGCCCGGCGTTCGCCCAGCGCCTTCACCAGGCGGCCGATCAGCCCGGCCTGCACGATCGCCGTGCAGATGCCGACCGCCGCCAGCACGTAGCCGACTTCCTTGATGCCCCAGCCGTAGCGGTAGTCGGCGAACAGCACGAACACGCTCGGGAAGACGTAGTGGGCCAGGTTGTCGAGCATGATCACCGCCGCCAGGCCCAGCACGTGCGGATAACGCTTGATCAGCACCAGCGAGCCGATCGGGTTGGCGTGGCTCCAGTCGAAGCGCGGCGAGCGTTTTTCCGGCGGCAGCGATTCCGGCAGCACGAACCAGCCGTAGACGAAATTGAGCAGGGCCAGGCCGGCCGCGGCCCAGAACGGCGCGCGCAGGTCGATGTCGCCCAGCAGCCCGCCCACCACCGGGCCGATGATGAAGCCCAGGCCGAAGGCCGCGCCGAGCATGCCGTAGCTCTTGGCGCGGTTCTCCGGCGCCACCACGTCGGCGATGTAGGCGTTGGCGATGGAGAAGCTGGCGGCGGTGATGCCGGAGATGATGCGGCCCACCAGCAGCCAGGGCAGCGAATCCGCGACCGCCATGAAGATGAAGTCCAGGCCCAGGCCGAGGCAGGAAAGGAGGATCACCGGGCGGCGCCCGAAGCGGTCCGACAGCGCGCCCTGGATCGGCGAGCTGACGAACTGGATGGCCGCGAACACCGTGCCGAACACGCCGACCCAGCCGGCCGCCACGGCGGTGTCGCCACCGACGAAGTCCTCGATCAGGTGCGGCAGCACCGGGATGATCAGGCCGAAGGCCAGGATGTCGATCAGCACCGTGATGAAGATGAAGACCATCGCGGCGCGGCGCACGGGCGGCGCGGGAAGGGGCATGTCCAAGGGGCGGGCCGGGAGCGGAAAGCGCGGAGTTTAGCCCAGGCCGCCGCGGCTTACGGCGACAGCCACCGGCCGTGCCAGCGGTCGTGATCGCGGGCGAAGGCCGCCCGGCGATGGCCGCTGGCGGCCAGCGAAAGCCAGTCCAGCGCCACCAGCTCGATCCGGGCCAGCGCGAAGTGTCCGCGCGCCCGCGACAACAGCGCCGCGTCCATGGCCGCCGGCCGGTCGCCTTCGGTCTGATCGGACAACGGCGAACCCGGCGCGAACGGCACGCAATAGGTGCTGCGCGACGCCCGCCCGCAGGCGGCCCAGGCCGCATCGGCGTCCGCGTCGTCCAGGTGCAGCCGGACCTTGCCGGACAGGCGCAGCTGTTCGCCGTGCCCGAAAAAACACCAGGCCACGCGGCCGTCGGCCTGCAGCTGGACGAGCTTCGGGCTGCGGCGGTCGGTGTGGAAACCGACGCGGGCGGCCTCGGGGTCGACCGAGCGCAGCACGGCGTAACGCGCCTGCGGTCCATCGGCCGAAAGCGTGGCCAGCACGCCCTGGTGGAAGGGATCGTCGCGGCCGCGGGCGCCGGCCAGCAGGCGCGTCCAGGCGTGGTTCCAGACGGCGTCGAGGGTGTCGGTCATGGCGCCGATGGCAGCAGCCGGCGCGTGTGGGCGGCGCGAACGGGCGCCGCGCGCGGCTTCAGTCGACGCGGCAGAACACGGCCTTCAGGTAGCGGCTTTCCTTCACGTGCGCCATCACCGGATGGTCGGCGCCGGCGCCGGCGACCTTCAGGATCTGGACGGTGCGGCCGGCGTAGAAGGCGGCGCGGCGGATCATGTCCAGGAACTCGTCCTCGCCCACCAGGCCGGTGCAGGAGCAGGTGAGCAGGATGCCGCCGGGCTTGACCACCTGCATGGCCAGCTTGTTCATGTCGTTGTATTTCTTCAGCGCCGCGATCACCTGGTCGCGGTCGCGGGTGAGCTTGGCCGGGTCCAGGATCACCACGTCGTACTGGTCGCCGCGCTGGTGCGCGTCGCGCAGGTAGGGGAAGAGGTCGGCCTGCACGAACTTCACCTTCGCATTGTTCAGGCGTGCGTTCTTCTCGGCGATGGCCAGGATCTCCTCGTCCAGGTCGATGCCTATGACCTCCTCGGCGCCGCCGCGGGCCTTGGCATAGATGGCGAAGCCGCCCGAGTTGCAGCAGATGTCGAGTACGCGCTTGCCTTCGGTGAAGCGCGTCAGGTACTCGCGGTTGTCGCGCTGGTCGGCGAAGAAGCCGGTCTTGTGGCCGCTGCCCGGGCTGGCGCGGAACTTCAGGCCGTGTTCGGTGATGACGCTAGGTTCCGGCGCCGGCGGCGCGCGGAAGTCGAAGCTCTCCTGCTTCTGCACGTGTTCTTCGGCGAAGCTGTAGAAGCGGCAGCCGGGGAA
>CAMLKR010000155.1 GCA_946480565.1 uncultured Arenimonas sp.
GCGTCGAGCACCGCGATCTCCGGGTTGCGCGTCCACAGCGAGTACTCGGTCTGCACGGCGGCGACGGGGTGCACGGCGTGCGCGCGGTGCAATGTGGCGGCGGAGACCTCCGACAGGCCGATGGCCCGCACCTTGCCTGCCGCGACCAGCCGCGACAGCTCGCCCACCGAGTCCTCGATGGGCACCTGCTTGTCCCAGCGGTGCAGGTAGTACAGGTCGATCACGTCGGTGCCCAGGCGGCGCAGGCTGTCCTCGCAGTTGCTGCGCAGCGTGGCGGGGCGGCCGTCGATCACGCGGCGCGTCACGCCGTCCTCGCCCTTCACGCCGGCCATGCCGCCCTTGCTGCACAGGGTGATGCGCTGGCGATGGGGCCGGAGGACGCGGCCCACCAACTCCTCGTTGGCACCGAAGCCGTACAGCGCCGCCGTGTCGAACAGCGTCACGCCGGCATCCAGCGCCGCCAGCAGCACGCGCTCACCCGTGTCGGCGGAGACGGGCGCGCCGTAGGCGTGCGAGAGGTTCATGCAGCCCAGACCGATGGCGCTGACTTCGAATGGGCCGAGGGTGCGTGTCTGCATTGCGCTTCTCCCAGGAAGAACGCCCGCGGCGCTTGCCGTGCAGGCAGTGGAAACGATACAGTGCCGAACGGCGCGGACTCAGTTGAGTTGCCGTTCCAGGCCGTTCAGCACCTGGTAGCACGGCAGGACCTGTGCCACGCTGGCATTGGGCTCCCGGCCTTCCTTGATTGCGGCGAAGAACTCGCGGTCCTGCAGCTCGATGCCGTTCATCGACACGTCGACCTGGCTCACGTCCACCGGCGTCTCGAGGCCCTTGCTGTGCGACTGCACCAGGTCGTCGTAGCGCGCGATGTAGGTGGCGGTGTCGCCGATGTAGCGGAAGAAGGTGCCCAGCGGGCCGTCGTTGTTGAACGAGAGGCTCAGCGTGCAGATGGCGCCGTTGGCGGCCTGCAGCTGGATGCTCATGTCCATCGCGATGCCCAGGTCCTTGTGGATCGGGCCCTGGATCGCGTTGGCCTTCACGATCGGGCTGCCGGCCTGGTAGGCGAACAGGTCCACCGTGTGCGCAGCGTGGTGCCACAGCAGGTGGTCGGTCCAGCTGCGCGGCTGGCCCAGCGCGTTCATGTTGGTGCGGCGGAAGAAGTAGGTCTGCACGTCCATCTGCTGGATGTTGAACTCGCCCGCCTCGATCTTCTTGTGCACGTACTGGTGGCTGGGGTTGAAGCGGCGGGTGTGGCCGCACATGGCGACGAGGCCGGTCTGCTTCTGCAGGGCGGCGACCTTCTCGCCATCGGCCAGCACGTCGCACAGCGGGATCTCGACCTGCACGTGCTTGCCCGCTTCCAGGCAGGCGATGGACTGGCTGGCGTGCATCTGCGTGGGCGTGCACAGGATCACGGCATCCACTTCCTTGATGGCCAGGCTGTCGGCCAGGTCGGTGGTCACGTGCTTGATGCCGTACTTGTCGGCCACTTCCTGGGTCTTGGCCAGGTCGCGGCTGATGAGGGAGACGACTTCGACACCGTCGATATTCTTGATGCCGTCCAGGTGCTTGATGCCGAAGGCGCCGGCGCCTGCGAGTGCGACTTTGATGGTCATGGTCGGGTGTTCCTTAGCTTATTGGTTCTCAAGAATCAGGTGGCCCACCGCCGTATTGCTGGCAGGCACATGGAAAAAGCGGTGCGCCACCTTGGGCGCGGGGCCGGTGCCCGCCACGTCGCTCATGGCGCCGCGGGCGATCAGCCACATCACCAGCTCGATGCCTTCGCTGCCGGCTTCGCGCACGTATTCGATGTGCGGCACCTTGGCCAGCTCGGCGGGCTCGGCGATGAGGCGGTCCAGGAACCGGTTGTCCCACTCCTTGTTGATGAGGCCGGCGCGCGGGCCCTGCAGCTGGTGGCTCATGCCGCCCGTGCCCCAGATCTGCACGTTGAGGTCTTCGTCGAACGACTCGATGGCCTTGCGGATGGCCTTGCCCAGCTGGAAGCAGCGGTTGCCCGAGGGCACGGGGTACTGCACCACGTTGACGGCGAACGGGATGACCTTGCAGGGCCAGCGATAGTCGGACTGGGGGGGCTGACCGAACATCAGTGACAGCGGCACGGTGAGGCCGTGGTCCACATCCATCTTGTTGACGATGGTGAGGTCGAAGTCGTCCTGGATGACGGACTGCGCGATGTGCGCCGCCAGCGCCGGATGGCCGTGGACGGCGGGCACAGGGCGCGGGCCCCAGCCTTCGTCGGCGGGCTGGTACTCGGCGGCCGTACCGATGGCGAAGGTCGGGATCATGTCCAGGCTGAACGCGGTGGCGTGGTCGTTGAAGACCAGGAACACCACGTCGGGCTTCTGGGCCTTTTCCCATTCCTTGGAGAAGTCGTAGCCCGCGAACAGCGGCTGCCAGTACGGTTCCTGGGTCTTGCCCAGATCGATGGCAGCGCCGATGGCGGGCACGTGGGAGGTGTAGACGGATGCGGTGATCTTGGCCATGTCAGTTGCTGCCCGTGGTTTTATGGCCGGCCTTGCCTTGGGGTTGGTGTTGCGGCTGGGCGTCGCCGTCCTCGCCGAGAAAACGGTTGCCCTCCGGGGAGCGGCCGCCACCGACCATCATGTTGCGGTATTCCTCCTCGGTCATGCCGGTCATGCTGCCGGCCATCTGCTGGAAGCTCTTGCCGTCGGTGGCGCCGATCTTGGCCAGGAAGTAGATGTTGCCGCCCGTGCGCATGCACCAGTTGAGGTCGCGGGCCAGCACGGCCTGCTTCTGTTCCTCGGTCATGGCCCATTCGTCGAGGTAGGCGCGCTCGTCGGCCTTGAAGCGCTCGCGGTTCTCTGCCTTCATCAGCGACATGCAGAACTGGTTGAGCCAGTAGCCTTTGCGGGACTGCTCGGCATCGAAGATGATGGTTCCGGGCACGTCGAGGTAGGGTTTGTCGAGGGACATGGCGCGCTCTCCTTACTTCGCCTCTTCGGGCCAATACAGGCGCATGGGGTTGTCCACGAGCAGCTTCTTTTGCAGCTCGGCCGTGGGCGCGATGTGGGGGATGAAGTCCACCAGCAGGCCGTCGTCGGGCATGTGGTCCTTGAGGTTGGGGTGCGGCCAGTCGGTGCCCCACAGCACGCGGTCGGGGAACTCTGCAACCACCTTGCGGGCAAAGGGCACCACGTCCTGGTAGGCGTTCTGCTCACCATTCAGCGCCTTGGGGCCGGTGACGCTCAGGCGCTCAGGGCAGCTTACCTTGCTCCACACATTGGGGTGCTGGCGCATGAACTTCAGGAACAGCTCAAACTCCGGTCCGTCCACCGGCTTGCTCACATCGGGGCGGCCCATGTGGTCCACCACCACGGTGGTGGGCAGCGCGGTGAAGAAGTCCCACAGCTCGGGCAGGTCCACCGCCTCGAAGTAGATCACCACGTGCCAGCCCAGCTTGGCGATGCGCGCGGCAATCTCCATCAGCTCGTCCTTGGGCGTGAAGTCCACCAGGCGCTTGACGAAGTTGAAGCGCACGCCGCGCACACCGGCGGCGTGCAGGGCCTGCAATTCTTCATCGGTCACCGAGCGCTTGACCGTGGCCACGCCGCGCGCCTTGCCACCGCTGGACAGGCAGGCATCGACCATGGCGCGGTTGTCGGCGCCGTGGCAGGTGGCCTGCACCACCACGTTGCGGGCAAAGCCCAGGTGGTCGCGCAGCGCGTACAGCTCGTGCTTCGAGGCATCGCAGGGCGTGTACTTGCGCTCGGGCGCGTAGGGGAACTCCGCCCCCGGGCCGAACACGTGGCAGTGCGCGTCCACGCTGCCGGGCGGCACCTGGAAGCGGGGCTTGCTGGGTCCGGCGTACCAGTCGAGCCAGCCTGGGGTTTTCGTGAAAGTGCTCATGCGGTGGGTTCCTTGAGAGATTGCAACAGGCGGTCGGCCTCGGCGCGCCAGTCGGCGGCGCGCGCGAATCCCGGAGCGCCGCGTTCGCCGAACGACCCGGCGTCCGCGCGGTCCGCCATCCAGGCCTGGCGCTCGGCCGTGCCCTGCGCGGAGAAGGCGGGCATGCCCGCTTCGCGCACCGTGTTCGCGGACTCGTGCATCTCCTCGCTGCGGCGGCGGCCATGCTCGATCACGCGCTGGAAGAAATAGGCGCCCTGCTTCTCCCAGTCGATGCCGGGAAAGGTCTCCTGGAGCGAGGCGATGACCGCGTCCTCCACGCTGTAGTGCCGCGCGGCCGTGAAGCTCTCGATCACCATCGCCTCCAGGCCCTTGACCATCACGCTGCGGCACATCTTGGTGGCCGAGGCCATGCCCAGCCGGTCGCTGACGACCTTGGCGACGAAGCCCAGCGGCGCGATGGCCTCGGCCAGCGCCCTGGCCGAGGCGCCGCCCAGCAGCAGCGGCACCTTGATGCGGTAAGGTGGAATGCTGGTCATAACCGCGCCTTCGACGTACCGGGCACCGGCCGCATCAATCAGCGCGCCGGCCGCCTGCTTGGCACCCGGGGAGGCCGAGTTGAAGTCCAGATAGAAGGCTTCCTTGCGCACCTGCGGAGCGCACGCCCGGGCCACGTCCAGCGTCTGGCTGGCGGTGACGGCGCTGATCACGAAGTCGGCAGTGGCCGCGAGCCGGGCGTGGCTGTCGAGCAACTCGACGCCATGGGCCCGCGCGTGCTCCAACAAGGGCCGTTGTAGCGCGCCGCCGAGCTTGCGGTCGTAGGCCGAGACGCGCAGCCCCTGGGCGCGCAGGTCCTCGCAGAGAATGCGGCCGACCTCGCCGTAGCCGACGAGGCCGATGTGCCAGTCCTGCGCCGATGCGGGGATGGGCATGGCGTAGGTCCTCAGTCGATGTAGCGCAGCCCGGCCTTTTCGAGCCCGGGGCGCATGTTGTACATATCCAGGCCGAGCACGCCCGAGGCGAGCTTGGCGCGTTTCTCGCCCTCGAAGCTCTCGCGCTTGCGCGCGGCCTCGAGCGTCTCGGCGGCGCGCGCGGCGGGCACGCAGACCACGCCATCGTCGTCGGCCACGATCACGTCGCCCGGCGTGACCCACATGCCGGCGCACACCACCGGGATGTTGACCGAGCCCAGCGTGGCCTTGATCGTGCCCTTGCTGGAAATGGCGCGGCTCCACACGGGGAAATTCATCTCCTGCAGGGTCTTCACGTCGCGCACGCCGGCGTCGATGATGAGCGCCCGCGCACCGCGCGCCTGGAACGAGGTGGCCAGCAGGTCGCCGAAATAGCCATCGGTGCATTCGGAGGTGACGGCCGCCACCACCACGTCGCCGGGCTGGATCTGCTCGGCCGCCACGTGCATCATCCAGTTGTCGCCGGGCTGCAGCAGCACGGTGACGGCTGTGCCGCTGACCTGCTGGCCGCCGTAGATGGGGCGCATGTAGGGCTTGAGCAGGCCCACGCGGCCCATGGCCTCGTGCACGGTAGCCGAGCCGAGGGCAGCCAGGCCGTCAGCGGCTGCGCGATCGGCGCGGGTGATGTTGCGGTAGACAACGCCTAATTCGTACATGTCAGAGCCCCTTTGCCTTCAGTCGTGAATCGAGTCGGGAGAACACGCGGCGCGTGTTGGCTTCGTAGATCTGGTGCT
>CAMLKR010000156.1 GCA_946480565.1 uncultured Arenimonas sp.
GGCCTGGGCGGCCAGCGCGAGGGTGGTGGCCGCAACGAGACCACGCAGGCGAAGCTTGCGAGTGTTCTTGCTCACGATGTAGGTATCCCCGAAAAATGATGGCAACGTGGCCGCGGCGCGGCCGTGTTTGCATCCATGCCCCGGGTCCCCTGGGCGAGCTCTTCCGCGCAGGCCGTCTATGGCCTCTGGTTTTTTTCGCGGAGAGTTTACGACCACCCGGACGTGTGACGCAGATCACATCTGCATGACACCGGGCCGACGCTAGCGTGACGAAAGTCACAGGTCAAGCCGCGTTGCGGCAGTTTTGTGACTGTCACCGGTGACAAGTGGTTCAGCTTGGTTAGCGCTGGGCTACAGGCTTTGCAGGAAGGTCAGGACGGCTTGCCGATCCTCGCGCGACAGGGCGCGGAATTCCCGCTGCGATCGTTGCGCCTCGCCGCCGTGCCACAGGATCGCTTCCTCCAGCGAGCGCGCACGCCCGTCGTGCAGGTAGAAACTGTGGCCGTTGGTTACGGGCACCAGGCCCAGCCCCCAGAGCGGCGCGGTGCGCCACTCGCGGCCGCCGGCGAGGAAATCCCCGCGGCCGTCGGCCAGGCCCGGCCCCATGTCGTGCAGCAGCAGGTCGGTGTAGGGCATGAACACCTGCCCCGCGAGCTGCGACGGTTTCGCGTCGGCCGCGGTGCGCTGCACGGGGGTGTGGCAGGCGGCGCAGCCGATCTTGGTGAACAGCATCTCGCCACGCTGCCCGGCCGCCGCATCGGTCGAACGACGATCGGGCACCGCCAGCACCTGCAGGTAGAACACCAGTTTGTCCAGGTGGGCATCGCGCAGGTCGGTGGCGTCGCCGCGCACGGCTTGCGCGCAGGCGCGCTGCGGGCTCGCGCAGTTCTCGCCGGGGAAGACGCGGTTGCTCAGCCCCATGTCGCCGTGCGCGGCGCCCGCCGACTGCGCCAGCACGGTGGCGGCGTTGGCCTTCCAGCCGAAGCGGCCGAGTTCGACGCGGCCGGTGTCCGGGTTCCAGACCCGGTTGGCGCGGCCGGAAATTCCGTCGCCATCGCGGTCGTCCGGATCGGCCAGCGCCAGCAGGTCGGGTTCGGGAATCGCCTCCAGCAGGCCCATGCCCGGCATCGCCGGCGCCACCCGCGGCGAGGTCCTGGTGCGCCGTCCGAGCGGGCCGAAAGCGAGGTCCTCGAACACCAGGCGCGGCGCGCGCAACGAATAGGCTTCGCCGTCGGGATAGCGACCCGGGCGTTCGCGCCATTCGATCCTGGCCCGGCCTTCGGCCGGCACGCCGGGGATGCCTCGGTCGTTGAGCTGGTCGCCGTAGGCGGGGTGCGGTTTCGGACCCCCGTGCGCGTCAGTGCCGGGCACGCTCAGCCGCACCAGCATGGACAGCATCTCGTCCTCGCCCTCCACCGGCGGGCGACCGCGCCCGTCGCGCAGGTGGCAACCGGAGCAGGACACGCGGTTGAAGACCGGCCCCAGTCCATCGAAAGCGTCCACCGAGGCCGGGGCCACCGCCCAGTTGGTGTTGAACACGCGGTTGCCGAAGTTGAAATCGCGCAGCTCGCGCGGCGTCAGCCCCGGCGCGGGCCGGGTGAAGGCGTCGCGGTTGTCGAGCACGCGCGTGAGCGTGCCGCCGGGCTTCGCGCCGGTGGACGCCGCCATCAGGGTGCCGGCGAGCAGCGCCCCGAGCACCAGGACCGCCGCGTGCCTCATACGCCGGAAACGATGACCAGCACGCCCAGCGCGGTGCCGGCATCGCGCAGGCCGGCGCCGAGTTCCTGCAGCGCGGTGACCGCCGCTTCGCCAGCCTGGCGTTCGGGGCTGTCCGGCGCGGCGACCAGCATGCGGTCGAAGGGCTGCGGCAACGCGGCCACCGCCGCCTCGGCGCGGGCGAAGCGGGCGTCGAGTTCGGCGGCCAGGGCCGGGCGCAGCGGCTTGAGCACGCTGGCCAGGCCGCGGCCGCCGCGGCCGTACCAGGCCTGGCGCACGCCTTCGAGCGCATGCACGAAATCCTGGCGCGTGCTGTCGCTGAAGCAGCTCTGCTCGTCCTCCTGCGCGCCCGAATCCAGGGCCACCGCCAGCCGTTCCGAGGCCAGCTCGTGGCCGGCGAGATTGGCGGCGCCGGTCAGCACGCGGCCGATCGCCTCGTGCTGTTCCAGGGCCAGGAAGAAGTGCACATAAGCGTCGGGCTGCGCCGGGTTCCACTGCCCTTCCAGCCAGCGCAGGTCGTCGACCAGCTGGTCGACCAGCAGGGCCAGGTAGGCGCGCCGGCGGTCGCGCGCGGGCTCGCCGGGCAGGTAGTCGGACGCCGGGCGCGCACCCGGGCCGTCGGCCGAACGGTCCTGGCCCCAGAGCAGGAATTCGATCGCGTGCCAGCCGGTGGTCACGTCCGCTTCGTCGCTGACCTGGTCGCGGGCGAGCACGGTCTCGCGCGTTACCGGCGTGGCGAACTCGTGCACCAGGCCGGCGTCGGGGTCGCCTTCGACATAGTCGATCACCGCTTCGTTGAGCGGCCAGGCGTTGAGGCGGCCTTCCGGCCCGGCCGCGCGGGCCGCGGACGCGGGGCCGTCGATCGGGCCGTCGTAGTAACGCATCGCCTCCGTCCGCAGGTAGGGCTGGCGCGCCTGCAGCCAGGCCGCGCGGGCGAGCTCCAGACTGGCCGGAGTCGGATCGTCCAGCAGGGCGCGGACCGCGCTGCGCAGGCCCTCGGCGGCGACCGCGGAATCGCGGTAGGCGGCATGGGCCGCTTCGGCATAGTCGCGCAGGCTGTCCTGCGCGGAATAGCGCGGGTCCGAGGCCGCATCCAGCAGCAGGCGGTACTGCGAAGGCGCCGAACCGCCTTCCCCACCTTCGCCGCCTTCCCCTCCCTCGCCGCCGTCGCCTGCCGGCAGGGCCACCGCCGCGGCGGGCAGGCCGGCCATCAGGCAGGTTCCGAGGCGGGTCCAGAGCTTGAGTCGGGGCGTCATGGCGGTCCAGGCGGGTAGGAATGCGGGGTATTATCCGGCCCGACGCCCCAAATGCAAACCATTCTCAACTGTGACCACCCTGCTCTGTCTTGCCGACGTCCTCGAGCCCGCAGCCTGCGGCGCCATCCGCGACGCATTCGCCACGCTGCCGGTGCAGGACGGGCGCGCCACCGCCGGCTGGGCCGCCCGCGGTGCCAAGCGCAACCGCCAGCTCGATCCGGCCGACCCCGGCGTGGCCGCCCTTCGCGCCAGGGTGCTGGCCGCGGTGGCTTCGCATCCGATGCTGCAGCGCTATGCCCGGCCGGCGCGGCTGGGCGAACCCCTGCTCAGCCTCTACGGCGTGGGCGACGGTTACGGCCCGCACGTGGACGACGCCCTGATGGGCGACCCGCCGCTGCGCACCGACCTGGCCTGGACCCTGTTCCTGTCCGAACCCGGCAGCTACGACGGCGGCGAACTGGTGATCGAGTCGCCGCAGGGCGAAACGCCGGTGAAACTTCCGGCCGGCAGCCTGGTGGTCTACGACTGCGGCGCCCTGCACCGGGTGACGCCCGTGACCCTGGGCGAGCGCCTGGCCTGCGTGGGTTGGATCCAGAGCCGGGTGCGCGACGGCCGCCAGCGCGAACTGCTGTTCACGCTCGACCAGGCGCGGCGCGCGCTGCACGCCCGTGAGGGCGATTCGGCGGAGTTCCTGCAGCTGAGCCAGGTGCATTCGCAGCTGCTGCGGATGTGGGCGGACGCCTAGGCGTCAGAACATTCCGGTTTCCAGCCGCGCCGCATCCGACATCATCGACTGGTTCCAGGGCGGGTCGAACACCAGCTCGACATCGGCTTCGACGATGGTGGGCACGCGCTCGACCTTGTCGCGCACGTCCTGCACCAGGATGTCGCCCATGCCGCAGCCGGGGGCGGTCAGGGTCATGCGGATGGCGACCGTGCGCTCGCCCTCGGCGTTGCGGCCCAGGTCGCAGTCGTAGACCAGGCCCAGTTCGACGATGTTGACCGGGATCTCCGGGTCGAAACAGGTGCGCAGCTGGTCCCAGACCAGCTTCTCGACCTCGGCGTCGCCGGCGCCCTCCGGCAGCTCCAGCGGCGCGGGCGGCGCCTTGCCGATCGCATCGGCGTCGTTGCCGGCGATCCGGAACAGGTTGCCGTCCACGAACACCGTGAAGGACCCGCCCAGGGCCTGGGTGATGTAGCCGCTGCTGCCGGCCGGCAGCGTGACGACTTCGCCCTGCGGCACCATCACCGCGGCGCAGTCGCGCTCGAATTTCACCGGTTCGCTGGTTCGGGAATAACTCACGGCAGGTGTCGCCTGGCATCAAAGGCGGCTATTTTAGCCCGCCCTCCCCTCCGGAAACCGCCTTGAAGCCAACGGACCGTTCCACGCCGCACCGGCAATGGCTGTTCCCGGCCTTTGCCCTTTCGGTGGGCGTACTGGGGGCGGTCGCGGTCTGGCTGGGCCTGGCGATCACGCTGCGCTCAACCTGCGCCTGGATGGCGCCGCTGGCCGCGCTGGACATGGTGCTGATGCTTCGCCTGGCGGCCGCGCCGCCCGGCTGGCTGCGCTCGGGCGTGGCGGTACTGGCCACCGCGGCCGCGATCGCCGCCAGCTACTGGATGATCGTCGCCACCCAGATGGGCCTGCTGCTGGGCCTGAGCCCGATGGAATCGGCCCAGCGCCTGGGGCCGGTGCTGGCCGGCGAGCTGCTGCGCCACGGCACCGACGGCTGGGACCTGGGCCTGGCGGTACTGGCCCTGCTCATCGCCGCCCGCCTCGGTCGCTGAACCGCGCCGGCAGGCTCAGTGCCCGCCGTCCACCGACTTCAGTTCCGCCACCAGCTGGCTGACCGCCGCCGCCGCGTCGCCGTAGAGCATGCGGGTGTTGTCGGCGTAGAACAGCGCATTCTCGATGCCGGCGAAGCCGGTGCCCTTGCCGCGCTTGATGACGATGGTGTTCTTCGAGGCGACCACGTCCAGGATCGGCATGCCGAAGATCGGCGAGGCCGGGTCGGTCTTGGCCACCGGGTTGACCACGTCGTTGGCGCCGATCACCAGCGACACGTCGGTGGTCGGGAACTCGG
This sequence comes from uncultured Arenimonas sp., assembly GCA_946480565.1. The sequence goes on from CAMLKR010000156.1 coordinate 5,057, forward strand.
GGTTGATGTCGTCCATGTCGGCGATCAGGTCGTAAGGCACGCCCGCTTCCGCCAGCAGCACGTTCATGTGGCCGGGCATGCGGCCCGCCACCGGGTGGATCGCGAACTTCACCTTCACGCCGCGCTTGATCAGCACCTGGGTCAGCTCCCAGACCTTGTGCTGGGCCTGCGCGACCGCCAGGCCGTAACCCGGCACGATCACCACGCGCTCGGCGTAGGCCATCATCGCCGCGACGTCGCCGGCTTCGATGGGCTTCTGAGCGCCGGTGATCTCGGCCGCCTCGCCGGTCTGGCCGAAGCTGCCGAACAGCACGCTGGCGATCGAGCGGTTCATCGCCTTGGCCATCAGCTGGGTCAGCATGGTGCCGGCCGCACCGACCACCATGCCGGCGATGATCAGGGCCTCGTTCTGAAGCACGTAGCCTTCGAAGGCCACGGCCAGGCCGGTCAGGGCGTTGTACAGCGAGATCACCACCGGCATGTCGGCGCCGCCGATCGGCAGCGTC
>CAMLKR010000157.1 GCA_946480565.1 uncultured Arenimonas sp.
ATCGTGCACGGCGCCACCCGCGCCCAGGCCATCGCCCGCATGCGCGTGGCGCTGAGCGAGATGGTGGTGGACGGCATCAAGACGAACGTGCCGCTGCAGAGCCGCATCATGGCCGACCAGGGCTTCATGCAGGGCGGCACCAACATCCACTACCTCGAGAAGCGGCTGGCGGAGCGCAAGGAAAAGGCGATCGGGCTGGGTTGATGTTTCATGCCTTTCCTTGAACTCTCGCTGCGCGTCCGCGCCGCCGACGAACACCGCGCCGAGAACGCGCTGATGGATCTCGGCGCGCTGTCGGTGACCCTGCTCGATGCCGATGCGGCGACGCCGAACGAACGTGCGGTGCTGGAACCGGGCGTCGGCGAGATCCCGCTGTGGCCGGAGATCACGCTGCTGGCGCTGTTCCCGGAAGAGACGATGCCGGAGCTGGTGCTGCACGCGCTGGAATCCTTTGACGACCAGATCGACCTGTCGCAGGCCGACTTCCGCACGGTCGCCGACCAGGACTGGGAACGCGCCTGGATGGACCAGTACGTGCCGCTGCAGTTCGGCCGGCGCACCTGGATCGTGCCCTGGAACATGGACGCGCCGCCGGAAGCCAGGGACGGCGTGATCGTGCGCCTGGACCCGGGCCTGGCCTTCGGCTCCGGCACGCACCCGACCACGGCGCTGTGCCTGGCCTGGCTGGATTCGCTGGTGCTGCGCGGCAAGACCGTGCTCGATTTCGGCTGCGGCAGCGGCATCCTGGCCCTGGCCGCGCTCAAGCTCGGCGCCGCGCGCGCGGTCGGCGTGGACAACGACCCGCAGGCGCTGGCGGCCAGCGCCGACAACGCGGAACGAAATGGCGTCGGCGACCAACTGGACGTGTACGCGCCGGAAAACGAACCGGCGGCGACTTATCCGGTGGTGGTCGCCAACATCCTGGCGGTGGCGCTGGACGCGCTGGCCGAAACCCTGGCCTCGCGCGTCGAGCCGGGCGGCGTGATCGCGCTGTCCGGAATTCTTCACGGGCAGGAAGATGCGCTGATCGAGCGCTATTCGGCGTGGTTCGACCAACTGCAGGCGACACAGGACGGCGACTGGATGCGCATCACCGGGGTCCGCCGCGACGCCTGAGCCGGTATCCTTCGCGCCATGCCCGCCCGCGCCCCCACCTTCGCCGCGCCCGACGCACCGAAACCCCGCCGGCCCTTTCCCTGGGCTTGGCTGGGCGCGGTGGTGGGCCTGTCGCTGTTGCTCCTGCTGCAGCTGGTGCTGGCCGACCGCTACCGCCTGGCCGGTGACCCCTCCTGGCGGCCGCGGCTGGAGACGGTCTGCGGCCTGCTGGGCTGCGACCTGCCGCCCTGGCGCGAACCCGACGCCTTCCGCGTCACCAGCCGCGAGGTGCAGCCGCATCCCAGCGTGCCCGGCGTGCTGCTGATCAGCGCGAGTTTCCGCAACGATGCCCGCTGGTCGCAGCCCTGGCCGGTGCTGGAGATCGCCCTGCAGGACCTCGACGGCCAGGCCCTGGGCCTGCGCCGTTTCCAGCCGGTGGAATATCTCGGCAGCCCGCCTGCTTCAGCCCAGATCGCGCCCGGGCAGTCGGCCAGCGCAACGCTGGAGATCCTGGACCCGGGCAAACGCGCGGTGGCGTTCACCTTCGACTTCCATTGAAGCCGCGCCGTCGGACCTGTCCGGTAGTACAGGTCGCACCGCGTTTTGCTTTGACGTAGACTTCCTCCCCCGTCGCCGACCGGCGGGCCCGCAAGGAAGCGGTCAAACCCCCACGGAGCTTCCCCGAAGTGAACGCCCTGCCGGCCGCGCGCGCGGATTCCAACTCGCACACTCCCAGCCATACCCCGCTGCGCGACCATGTCTCGCGTTCGGTGCGGCGCTACCTGCAGGACCTCAACGGCTGCGACATCGACGACCTGTACGAGGTCGTGCTGCGCGAGATCGAAGCGCCGCTGTTCGCCGAAGTGCTGCGCCACTGCGACGGCAACCAGAGCCGCGCCGCCGCCTGCCTGGGCATCAACCGCGCCACCCTGCGCAAGAAGCTCAAGGCCTACGGCCTCGCCTGAAATCCGGGGTCAGAGTGCATTTATCTTGCGCTGCCTGGAGCAGGACGCTTGCCGGGCCAAGATAAATGCACTCTGACCCCGGATTTGTGCGGGGTATAATCGCCGCCTCTTCCCGAGGTGCCCGATGACCGCCGAACGCCAACCCGTCCGCCGCGCGCTGCTTTCCGTTTCCGACAAGACCGGCGTGGTCGAACTGGCCCGCGGCCTGCACGCGCTCGGCGTCGACCTGCTGTCCACCGGCGGCACCGCCAAGGCCCTGCGCGAGGCCGGCCTGCCGGTGCGCGACGTCAGCGAGGTCACCGGTTTTCCCGAAATCATGGACGGCCGGGTCAAGACCCTGCACCCGAAGATCCACGGCGGCCTGCTCGGCCGCGAAGGCGTGGACGATGCGGTGATGGCGCAGCACGGCATCGCCCCGATCGACCTGCTGGTGGTGAACCTCTACCCGTTCGTCCAGACGGTGTCCAAGTCCGATTGCAGCTACGACGACGCAGTCGAGAACATCGACATCGGCGGTCCGGCCATGCTGCGCGCGACCGCCAAGAACCACGCGCGCACCAGCGTGGTGGTCGACCCGGCCGACTACGCCGCCCTGGTCGAGGCGCTGGCGGCCGGCGGCACCACGCCGGCGATGCGCCGCGCCTGGGCCGCCAAGGCCTACGCCCACACCGCCGCCTACGACGGCCAGATCGCGATGTGGCTGTCGCCGCGCGCCGAAGATCCCGGCGAGCCCAGGGCCTGGCCCGAAACCTTCCACGCCTCGCTGTCGCTGGCCTCGCCGCTGCGCTACGGCGAAAACCCGCACCAGCGCGGCGCGCTCTACCTGGAACGCAACGCCGGCACCGGCATCGTCGCGACCGCGCGTTTCCTGCAGGGCAAGGAGCTGAGCTACAACAACCTGGCCGACGCCGACGCCGCGCTGGAATGCGTCAAGGCGTTCGAGGCGCCGGCCTGCGTCATCGTCAAACACGCCAATCCCTGCGGCGTCGCCGTCGCCGGCGACCTGATGACGGCCTACGACCGCGCCTACGCCGTGGACCCGACCTCGGCCTTCGGCGGGATCATCGCGTTCAATCGCGAATTGGACGCCGCCACCGCCGCCGAGATCCTCAAGCGCCAGTTCGTCGAAGTGGTGATCGCGCCATCCATCGCCGCCGACGCCCTGCCGCATTTCGCCAAGAAGGCGAACGTGCGGGTGCTGGCCTGCGGCGACCTGCGGGCGACATCCGGCTTCGAATACAAGCGCATCGCCGGCGGCCTGCTGGTGCAGGATGCCGACACGGACACGCTGACCGCCGCCGACCTGAAGGTCGTCAGCGCGAAATCGCCCACCGCCGACCAGCTGCGCGACCTGCTGTTCGCCTGGAAGGTGGCGATGTACGTCAAGTCCAACGCCATCGTCTACGCGCGGGACCTGCAGACCGTCGGCATCGGCGCCGGCCAGATGAGCCGCGTGGTCAGCGCGAAGATCGCCGGCCTGAAGGCCGAGGAAGCCGGCCTGGTGGTGCCCGGCTCGGTGATGGCCAGCGACGCCTTCTTCCCCTTCCGCGACGGCATCGACGCCGCCGCCAAGGCCGGCATCGCCGCGGTGATCCAGCCGGGCGGGTCGATGCGCGACGCCGAAGTCATCGCCGCCGCCGACGAACACGGCATGGCCATGGTCTTCACCGGCCGCCGCCACTTCCGCCATTGAGCCGCGCATGAGCCCGGCACGCCAACGCTCCCCGCGAAACCCGCGCTGGATCGGCGCCGTGGCCCTGGCCGGGCTGGCGATCGGCGCGACCCTGCTGTTCGGCCCCGCCTGGCTCCAGCAGCGCAGCGCCGAAGAGCGCGCGGCGCAGACCGAGGCGCTGGCCCGGCAGGTGCTGGCCGACTATTCCAAGGGCCTGCCCAAACCCTACGCGCCCGGCCTGACGCTTGAAGCGGTGCGGCTGGAGGGCCCGGTGCTTGTGAGCTTCATCCGCAGCGCCAGGCGCAGCGCCGCCGCCGACCGCGCCGACCCGGAGCGTTTGGACGCGGTCCGCCAGTCGGAACAGGCCGAGCTGCTGACCCATTGCCGCAACCCCGACGTGCTGCGCATGTTGTCTCAGGGCCTGGTGCTGACGCGCCGGTTCATCGACGCCCGCAACGACGTCTTCTTCGAAGTCACCCTGCGCGGCCAGGACTGCCTGGCGCAGCGCTGAACCACCCCCTATTCCCGCGTCGCCCACCGGAGCCCCACGCATGAAAGTCCTCGTCATCGGTTCCGGCGGCCGCGAGCACGCCCTGGCCTGGAAGCTGGCGCAGTCGCCGCGGGTCAGCGAGGTGCTGGTCGCGCCCGGCAACGCCGGCACCGCCACCGAGCCACGCTGCCGCAACGTGCCGGTGAAGGCGACCGACGTCGCCGCCCTGCTGCAGCTGGCCGCCGACGAGGACGTCGCCGTCACCGTGGTCGGCCCCGAGGCGCCGCTGGTGCGCGGCGTGGTGGACGCCTTCCGTGCCGACGGCCGGCGCATCTTCGGACCCACCGCCGCCGCGGCGCAGCTCGAGGGCAGCAAGGCCTACGCCAAGGACTTCCTGGCGCGGCACCGCATTCCCACGGCGTACTACGGCGTGTTCGAGGACAGCGCGCTGGCGCTGCAGCACGTGCGCGACCACGGCGCGCCGATCGTGATCAAGGCCGACGGCCTGGCCGCCGGCAAGGGCGTGGTGGTGGCGATGACGGTCGAGGAGGCCGAGGCGGCGATCCTCGACATGCTCGAGGGCGAGGCCTTCGGCGACGCCGGCGCGCGCGTGGTGATCGAGGAGTTCCTGGAGGGCGAGGAAGCCAGCTTCATCTCGATGGTGGACGGCCGCTTCGCGCTGCCGATGGCCACCTCGCAGGACCACAAGCGCGTCGGCGACGGCGACACCGGCCCGAACACCGGCGGCATGGGCGCGTATTCGCCGGCGCCGGTGGTCACGCCGGAAGTGCATGCGCGGGTGATGCGCGAAGTGGTCGAACCGACCGTGCGCGGCATGATCGCAGACGGCATCCCCTTCACCGGCTTCCTCTATGCCGGCCTGATGATCGCGCCCGACGGTTCGCCCAGGGTGATCGAGTACAACGTGCGCTTCGGCGACCCGGAAACCCAGCCGGTGATGCTGCGCCTGCGCAGCGACCTGCTGGACCTGGTGGAAGCCGCGATCGACGGCCGCCTCGAGCAGGTGCAGGCCGACTGGGACCCACGGCCGAGCCTGGGCGTGGTGATGGCGGCGGACAACTATCCCGGCACGCCGCGCACCGGCGACGCCATCGCCGGCCTGGCCACCGACCCGGGCCCGGACGCCAAGGTCTTCCACGCCGGCACCGAACTGCGCAACGGCGTGGTGGTGACCACCGGCGGCCGCGTGCTCTGCGCCTGCGCGCTCGGCGCCACCGTCGCCGAAGCGCAGCGCCGCGCCTATGCCGCCGCCGACAACATCCACTGGGACGGCGTCTTCTACCGCAGCGACATCGGCTGGCGCGCGATCGA
>CAMLKR010000158.1 GCA_946480565.1 uncultured Arenimonas sp.
AGGCATGGACCTGGTTCAGGCCTTCCTCGATGCGCTTGGCGATGGCGATCTCGCCCTCGCGGGTGAGCAGCTCGACCGAACCCATCTCGCGCATGTACATGCGCACCGGGTCGGTGGTGCGGCCGCCCTCGGTGTCGAGCGCGGTCAGCGCGGCGGCGGCTTCCTCGGCGGCGGTGTCGTCTGACTCGCGGCTCGAGGAGGTGTCGGACAGCAGCAGGGTCTCGGCGTCGGGCGCGACCTCGTGCACCTCGATGCCCATGCCGTTGATCATGCCGATGATGTCTTCGATCTGCTCCGGATCGACGATGTCGTCCGGCAGGTGATCGTTGACCTCGGCATAGGTCAGGTAGCCCTGTTCCAGGCCCTTGCTGATCAGCTGCTTGATTTCGGACTGCTGAGCCGGACGATCGTTGGCCATGAACACGCATCCCGCGACTGGGAAAATGGAACCGCGCAGTATACAGGAGCCCGCCAGACTTGGATAAGTTTTTGATTAACCAAGGGGAAACGACCCGGGGCGGCGGGCTTCAGGACTGCAGTCGGAAGGTCGCCGGGCCGTCATTGACCAGGCTGATGACCATGTGGGCGCCGAAGCGCCCGGTTTCAACCGGGCCGTGCCGCTGCCGGCACAGGGCGACCAGGCGCTCGAAACCGGCCCGGCCCACCTCGGGCGGCGCGGCCGAGGTGAAGCTGGGGCGCATGCCTCGGGACGTGTCGGCGGCCAGGGTGAACTGGCTGACCAGCAGCAGGCCGCCGCCGGTTTCGGCCAGGGACCGGTTCATCCGGCCGGCGTCGTCGGCGAACACGCGGTAGCCGGTCAGGCGCTCGGCCATCCGGGCGATCCGCGGTTCGTCGTCGCCGGGCTCCACGGCCACCAGGGCGAGCAGTCCCGGACCGATCGCGCCGACGACCACGCCATCGACCCGGACGCTGGCTTCGGTGACGCGCTGGATGAGGGCGATCATGCCGCGAGTGTAAGCCAGCGCGGCGACCACGCGCCTGTGGGTGCCACCACCCTTCGCTTACACTCCGGCGATGCAGATCCCGCTGTCGAGCCGACTGATGTTCGCCGCCGCCTGGTGCGTCGGCCGGCTGCCGCTGGCCTGGGCGCAGCGTTTTGGCGACGCACTGGGTGCGCTGTCGCACCGCCTGGACACGCGCGAATGCAAGGTGGCGCGGCGCAACCTCGAACTGCTCGGCGAACCCACCGACCCGGCCGGTCGCGACCACGCCCTGCGCGGCATCCTGCGCCAGACCGGCCGCAACGCCTTCGAAACCCTGCGCATCTGGACGCGCCCGCGCGCCGCCAACCTGGCCCTGGTCCGCGGCACGCACGGCCTGGAGCACCTGGCGGCTGCCGAAGCCGGCGGTCGCGGCGTCATCATCGCGGCACCGCACTACGGCAACCTGGAGCTGGTGGTGGAATTCATGGCCGCGCGCGGGCCCTTCGCCCTGGTCTACCGCACGCCGGAAACCGCGGCCGGCGACGCCTTCCTGCGCCTGGCCCGCGGCGGCGAGAACATCCGCCTGGTGCCCGCCGAGGCCAGCGCCATGCGCCCGCTGTGGAAAGCACTGCAGGCCGGCGGCGTGGTCGGCATCACGCCGGACCAGCAGCCGAAGCTGGGCGGCGGCGAGTTCGCGCCCTTCTTCGGCCGCCAGGCGCTGACCCTGAGCCTGATCCCGCGCCTGGCCGAACGCAGCGGCGCAGCGGTGCTGTTCGCCTATGCCGAACGCCGCGCAGACGGCTACTTCGACCTGCATTTCGAACCGGCGCCGGCCGCCATCGCCTCGCCGGACCTGGGCGAAGCCACGGCGGCGATGAACGCCGCGGTCGAGGCCATCGCCCGCCGCGACCCCTCGCAGTACCAGTGGACCTACAAACGCTGGACCCTGCGCCCGCCCGGCAGCGGCGAGACCAATCCCTACCACCCCGACTGCTACAGGCGCCCGCGCGGATGACCGACCCCGTTCCCCAGACCGAACCCACGCCTGATTGGCAGCCGCTGCCCCCGGCCGCGAGGCGCGTTTCCAGCATCGTCGGCGGTTTGAGCGCGCTGCCGGTGGGCATCGGGCTCGCGGTGCCGGCCTATGCACTTCCCGATGGCGGCCTGGCACGCATCGCCCTGGCCCTGGGGGTGGCGCTCGCGACCATCGGCATCGGGATGGCCATTGGCCGTATGCGCTGGCGCCGCACGTCATGGCGCCTGGATGGGCGCGGACTGCAGGTCCGGCGCGGCCTGGTCTGGAAGAGCGAGATCCTGGTGCCGCGCAGCCGCGTGCAGCACCTCGACCTGGAACGCGGCCCGATCGAACGCCGCCACGGGCTGGCCACCCTCGTGGTGCATACCGCCGGCACGCGCCTTTATGCACTGCGGCAGTCCGGCTTCCTGGACGCCGACGCCGTGGCCCTGCGCGACGCCCTGCTGCCCGAGGCGGAGCGCCATGACGACGCCGTCTGAAGCCATCGTCGAAGGCGGCCCCGAGCGGCGCCTGCATCCGCTGTCGTGGCTGTTCGTGCTGATCCAGCAGCTGAAGAGTTTCGCGCTGCCGCTGCTGGTGCTGCTGTTCACCGGCCGCGGCAATTCCTGGGAGCTCTGGGGCCTGGTTGGCGCGGGTGCGCTGGTGCTGGTGTCGCTGGCCCAGTACTTCACCTACCGCTTCCGGGTCGAGGGCGACGGCATCGTCATCCGCAGCGGGCTGTTCCAGAAGAGCCTGCGGCACATTCCGTTCCAGCGCATCCACAACGTCGCCCTGCACCAGTCGCTGCTGCACCGGATCTTCGGCGTGGCCGAGGTCAAGCTGGAGTCGGCCGGCGGCATGAAGGCCGAGGGCGAGATGCGGGTGCTTTCGCTGGCCGACGCGCATGCGCTCGAGGAGCTGGTGCGCAGCCATGGCCGGGCCCCGGTCGACACCACCGGCACTGCGCCCGCGGCACCTCCCGCCACCGAACTGCTGTCGCTGCCCATCCGCGAGGTCGTGCGCCTGGGCCTGATCTCCAACCGCGGCATGATCCTGGTCGCCGCCGCCTTCGGCGTGCTGGCGCAATCGGGCTCGGACCTCCTGGGCGATGCGATCGGCGAATGGATCAAGCTGCTGATGGGCTGGGGCAAGGAGCTGCAGCTGGGCTTCGTCGGCTGGCTGGTCGGCGCCCTCAGCCTGCTGCTGGTGGCGGTTGTCGCACTGCGGCTGCTGTCCGTGCTGCTGGCGCTGCTGCAGTTCCACGGCTTCAGCCTGACCGAATCCGGCCGACGCCTGAGCGTGCAGCGCGGCCTGCTGACCCGCGTGCGCGCCAACATGCCGCGCCGGCGCATCCAGGCCTGGAGCCTGCGCGAAAGCCTGACGCACCGCTGGCTGGGACGCCGCAGCCTGCGCGTCGACAGCGCCTCGGTGGAGGCGGTGAACGACCAGCGGTCGGTGCGCGACCTGGTGCCGGTGGCGACCCCGGGGGACATGGACCGGCTGATCCGGCATCTGCTGCCCCAGGCCACCTGGCCGCTGCAGGACTGGCGCCCGCTGCACCCGCGGGCCTGGCGCCGGCAGTTCACGCTGCCGGCCGTCATCGCCCTGGCCGTGACGGCCGTGCTGACCTCGCGCGAGGGCGCGTGGGGCCTGGCGATGCTGGCGACGCTGCCCCTGCTGCTGCTGCGCGCCAGGATCTGGGCACGGCACGCCGGCTACAGCCTGGAAGGCGGCCTGGTCGCAGTGCGCGAAGGCTGGCTGGACAAGTCCTGGCGGTTCGCAGAAACCGGAAAGCTGCAGGCGATCAAGCTCAGCCGCTCGCCCTTCGACCGCCACCACGGCATGGCGACCCTGGTGCTGGACACCGCCGGCGCCAGTCCGCTGGAGCCAGCGCTGCGCATCCGCTACCTGCCGGAGGACGAGGCGCGGCGCCTGCACGACCAGCTCGCCGCCGCGATGGACGGCCGGGTCGCTATTCCCGCCAGAACTGTGGCGTAAGCAGAACCAGCAGCGAGAACACCTCCAGGCGCCCCAGGATCATGCCCAGGGTGCCGAGCCAGACGGCGCCGTCGTTGACACCGGCGAAGCTGGTCGCCACGGCGCCCAGTCCGGGGCCGTGGTTGGTCATCGTGGCCACCGCGGCGCCGAACGAGGATTCGACGTCCAGGCCGGTCAGGTTCATGCCCAGCATCAGCATCACGAAACACAGCATCCAGATGGCGATGAAGCCGCTGACCGACAGCACGACGCTCTCGGACACGCGCCGGCCGCCCATCTTCACCAGGAACTGCGCCTTCGGGTGCACCAGCTGCTTGATCTCGCGGTAGCCCTGGCGCACCACCATCACCACGCGCGCCACCTTCAGCCCGCCCACGGTGGAACCCGAGCAGCCGCCGATGAAGGCCACGCCCAGCACCAGCAGCGGCGCAGCGCCGGACCACTGGTCGAAGCCCGCGACCGCGTAACCGGTGGTGGTGATGCTGGAGACGACCTGGAAGGTCGCGAACCGCAGGGAATCGCCGAAACCGGCGTAGTCACCGCCGAACCAGATCATCAGGGTCACGATCAGGCTGGAGGCCACGACGATGCGCAGGAAGGCGCGCAGCTCGGAATCGCTGCCGTAGACCGCCATCGACGCCCGCCGCCAGGCCACGAAGTGCAGGCCGAAGTTGATGCCGCCCAGCATCATGAAGACCACGGCGGTCCACTCCAGGATGGGGCTGTCCCAAAAACCGAAGGCGGCGTCGTAGGTCGAGAACCCGCCGGTGCTGACCGTGCTCATCGCATGGCAGATGGCGTCGAACAGGCTCATGCCGCCGACCCAGAACGAGGCCGCGCACAGCAGGGTGAGGCCGAAGTAGACGCCCCAGAGCGCCTTGGCCGTCTCGGCGATGCGCGGGGTCAGCTTGGTGTCCTTGGTCGGGCCGGTACTCTCGGCCCGGAACAGCTGGGTGCCGCCGATCTTGAGCATCGGCAGGATCGCCACCGCCAGGATCACGATGCCCATGCCGCCGAGGAACTGCAGCAACTGCCGGTAGAACAGCACGCTGCGCGGCAGGTCGTCGAGGCCGACGATGACGGTCGCGCCGGTGGTGGTCAGGCCCGACGTGGCCTCGAAGATGGCGTCGGAGTAGCTGAGGAAGGGCGGCCCGTGCACGAACGGCAGCGCCGACACCAGGCTGGCGAACACCCAGGTCATGGTGACGATCAGGAAGCCGTCGCGCAGGCGCATGTCGTAGTTGACCCGGCGCGCCGGCAGCCACAGCCCGATACCGATCATGAAGCTGACCAGGAAACTGCCGAAGAACACCTCGGGCGTGTCCTGCTCGCCCCAGGCCAGGGCCAGCAGTGCCGGCGGCAGTTTGGTCAGCGAGGACAGGACGATGATGACGCCCAGGATGCGCTGGATGGCGCGGAAGCGCTGGCTCATCACAGCCAGGTCGCCCCGGTCTGGAACAGGGCGCTCACCTTCGCCATCTCGCGCTTGTCCATCACGAACAGGATGACGTGGTCGCCGGGTTCGATCACCACGTCGTGGTGGGCGATCAGCAGCTTGTCGCCGCGCACGATGCCGC
>CAMLKR010000159.1 GCA_946480565.1 uncultured Arenimonas sp.
TCGGCGGTGACGCTGGCGCTGGCGCGCGAGCAGGGTTTCGCCTGCCATGCGCTCAGCGTGGCCTATGGCCAGCGCCATACCTCCGAACTCGCGGCGGCCGCCGAACTGGCGATCAGCCAGGGCGCTGCCCAGCACAAGGTGGTCACCGTGGACCTGCGCAGCATCGGCGGCTCGGCGCTCACCGCCGACATCGCGGTGCCGGAGGCGGCCGGCGAGGGCATCCCGGTCACCTACGTGCCGGCGCGCAACACCATCATGCTGTCGATCGCGCTGGGCTGGGCCGAGGTGCTGGGTGCCGACGACGTGTTCTGTGGCGTGAACGCGGTGGACTATTCGGGTTACCCGGACTGCCGCCCGGAGTTCATCGAGGCCTTCCAGCGCCTGGCCAACCTGGCCACCCAAGCCGGCGTCGAGGGCCATCGGCTGACGGTGCACGCGCCGCTGATCCACATGAGCAAGGCGCAGATCGCGCTCGAGGGCCAGCGCCTGGGCCTGGACTTCAGCCGCACCGTCTCGTGCTACCAGGCCGACGACCAGGGCCGGGCCTGCGGCCGCTGCGACGCCTGCCGCCTGCGCGCCGAGGGTTTCGCCGCCGCCGGCCTGGCCGACCCCACGCGCTACGCGCCGCGGGCCTGATGGGTTAGAATTCGCGCCCTGCGCCGCAGGGTGCAGCGTTTCAGTTGGGCCGTTAGCTCAGTCGGTAGAGCAGAAGACTTTTAATCTTTTGGTCGAAGGTTCGAATCCTTCACGGCCCACCATTTTCCGAGGCGGAGCCTCGAAAAATGCCCACGATTTGCTTTCGCAAACCGCGGGGCCCAGTTCGTTTTCTCCCAATCCCCGCGCCTGTCGGCGCGCCCCCTTACTAAGGGGGAGTAGTTCCATGCGATTCGCCTGGAACTCCCACGATCCGCTGCGCGTATCGCGGGCCCCGACTCATTTGCTTCCAATCCCCGCGCCTGTCGGCGCGCCCCCTTGCCAAGGGGGCTTTCCACCATGCGGGTTCCGGGGCTGGCCCGCGTGGGGTCAGAAGGTGCGGGTGATGGTGATGGTGCCGAAGACGGGGCGGGCGTTCTGGCCGACGAATTCGCGGGTGCGGCGGACGTGGGAGCCGGCGATCTTCCAGGGGCCTCGGGTGATGGCGACGCCTAGGCTGAGGTCGCCGACCGCCTCGCGCTTGTCGATGCTGTGGCTGTCCTTCCAGGTGTTGCCGTCCAACGTGATGTCGCGGAAGGTCCAGCGGGCGTCCACGCCGGCGTAGAAGTGCCAGCCCCAGGCCTCGCCCAGGTCGGGTTTCGGGCCCGGCGCGGTGTTGTCGCCGGCGGGGCGCAGCGGGTCGGTGCCGAAGTCGTCCGGCAGGTGCTTGCCCCAGCGCAGTTCCACGCCGGTGTTGGCGAAGGTCGCCAGGTTGCCGACGGCGCCGCCGACGTGGCCGATCAGGTCCCAGGCCATGGCGTCGCCGTAGTCGCGGCGGTGCCAGCGGCGCAGGCGCTCGTGCTGGACCTGCACCAGCACCTCGTCGCGCAGCTGGTTGTCCCAGCCCTCGAAACGTTCGCGCCCGAACAGCCGGTGCACGCCGTCCTGTGCCGCCTCGCCCAGGGCCGAGGGCCCGGTCATGCCGAGGCGCAGATGCGTGCTGGACAGGCGGTCGCCGCGGCGGCCGTTCCAGCCCGTGCCCAGCATCAGAACGCCGGCATAGGGGCGGTCGTCCACGATCAGGTCGCGGCGGCTGCCGTCGACCGGCGTGTACAGCGCATGCGTGTAGGTCAGCACCTGGTTGCGCTGCTCCGCATCACGCGGCTGCAGCCAGCCGAGCCCGCGATTTACCCACCGCAGCGCGGAGGGCAGGCAGCCGTCCTCGGTGTAGCTGTCCAGGCCGGGCGAGACCCAGGTGACCGCCGCGCCGGCGGTGTAGCCCTGGTCCTGGTTGGCGCGGCCATAGACGTCGTTGTCGGTGCGTACGACCAGCGTGGCCGGGTTGGGTTGCGTGCCCTCGTCCCGGCAGTCGGCATCGGCGTGGGCAGAAAGGGGGAGGGCGCTGGCGATGGCCAGGGTCAACAGGGCTCGCATCATGAGTCAGGGCATTCCGGGGGAGGGAAACGGCCCAGGTCGAAGGCTTCGCCCGGGCCAGGCCGACAGTGTAAGCCGGCCCCTCCGCTTTCACGCCCTGCGCCGGGCCGGCCGTTCAGCCCTTGCCCAGCAACTTTCCGTAGGCCTTGGCGAGATGGCTGATGCCGGGCTCGAGCTTTTTCGCCGCGGCCTGGTCACGAAGGCGCAGGCGGCGCAACAGCGCCTCAAGCCCGGAGGGAAGATAGTCGGCGGCCGGCGTGGAGGGCGGGTGCTCGGACGCTTTCCGGGACGGCGCCGGTTTGGGCGCAGGCGTCGGCGCCGGCACTTTGCCCGGCCGCTCCGCGGCCGCCGCCTCCTTCGCCGAAGGGCGCTTGGTCGCGGCGACCTTCGTCGCGGCTTTCGACTTGGTCGCCGGGGTCTTCTTCGCGCTGCGGGTGATCTTGCGGCTTGCCATGGTCGTCTCCCGGAAGGGTCAGGGCGTGTTCTGCAGGTTGAGCGGTTTCCACGGGGCATCCAGCGCCGCGTTGCGCACCCGGATCTGGGCGCCGGCGATGTTGCCCAGCACGGTGCAGCTGGGCGCCGGCTTTTCGTCGACCATGGTCTGGTCCGGCACCAGGTGCATCGACAGCCCCCGGCCACCCGGCACGCGGTTCGAGGCCACGACCAGGGTGCTGGCGACCAGGTGCACGCAGCCATCCTTGCCGGCCATCGGCTGCAGGCAGTGGTTGCCGCTGAACTGGCAGTCGCCGCGCGCCAGCGCGATCTCCACTGCGGCGCGATCGCTGGATTCGGCCTGGATCTGGTTGCCGGTGGCGCCGATGCTGGCGCCCGGGCCGATCGGGTCGGCCTGGATCCGGATCGCGCCGCCCTTGCCGACGCTGAACTGGTTGTGGTCGATGCTCAGCTGCTGGAGCGGAATGCCTTCGCAGAGCAGGCCGAGCTCGGCGCCCTCGATCCGGTTTCCGTGCACCCGGGCACTGGCGATCGCCGTCTTGATGACGATGCCGAGGCCGAACCCCACGATGTGGTTGTCCAGGACCTGGCAGCGGTCCAGTCCTGCTTTGCCGCCCAGCCCGTCCACCAGCAGGATGCCCACCCGCCCCTGGTCGCCCGCTTTCGCCACGCCCAGGGCGTTGCCGGCGACGCGCAGTCCGTCGAGCCCGGCACGGATGCCGTCGCCCAGCACCGATAGGCTGTTGCCGCAGACGTCGACTCCGAAACCGGGCGCGGTGGCGCCGGTCAGGTGGATCGCCGCATCCCGGCAGTCGCTGAAGTGGTTGCCGGCGATACGCGAGACGAACTGGTGCACGCTGACGTCGGGCAGGTCGATGGCCGACTCGCTGCAGTCGAAACGGTTGTCGTCGATGCGCAGGTCGGCCAGCCCGGTGCCCTGGTCGCTGCCGCCGGAGGCGACGATGCCGCGCCGGGTGTGGAACCGGTTGCCGCGGATCGAGATCTCGAACAGCGCACCCGACAGGCCGACCCCGGCGGCTTCGCCCTTGGCGTCCACGCGCAGTCCCTCGAGCGTCACCTGGGCGCTGTCCATGATCGAGACCAGGGCCCCGGACGTACCTTCGCCCAGCGCCTCGAACCGCTCCAGGGTCACGTCCCGGCTGCCGATGATCGGTTCGAACACCGCCTGCTGCGCCCGCAGCGAGGTCGCGTCGCCCTTGCCGGTGATGCGCAGCGAACGGGCGTTGCGGATGCGCAGCGGCTCGCGCAGAGGATAGTCGCCCACCTCGAGGCAGACGGTGCCGCCGCCCGCGGCGATCACCTGGTCGATCGCGGCCTGGATCGAGGGCTGGTTCGCCGCGTGCTGCTGCGGCGTCACGCAGACGGTGCAGGCGCACCCGTCGCCTTCGCCCTGCGCGGCCGGCGGCGGCCAGAATACGCGGCAGTCTTCGAAAGTGGACGGCAGGCTGATGAAACCGAGCTTGGCGTAGTGGTGGTGGATGCCGCGCGGGGGCGCCGCATCGAGCTCTTCGATGTCGCCTTCGCCGGTGCGCGCGCAGAACACCCAGTAGTCGCCAGTGCGGAACTCCCCGCCGGCGGGTGCGAGCGAGAAGCTGGCGATGATGCCGTGTTCCAGCAGCACGCTGGTGGCGCCCGCGGGCACGGTGATCTCGCCGTTGCTGGCGGCGCTGTCGAGGTCCTGCAGTTCGGCGCCGGCCTGGCTGCGAACGATGCCGCGGTGGTCCCAGCGCTTGACGCGGGTGTTGCGTTCCGGATGGGTCTTGGCCTCTGGGCCGGTCGGGAACAGCCCGACGCTCAGCGGTGTCTCCAGCCGCAGCGTGCGCGCGGCGTCGTCGACGCCGTCCGGGGCGCGCACGCGGCGCAGCTGGCCGGGCAGGCCATGCAGTTCGCGCCAGTCGTCGGTCACCTCGACCCAGTCGCCGGGATGGAATCCCAGCACCACGTCGCGGCCGGTGCTTTCGACCACCAGCTGGTCCAGCGCCGGCAGGTGCGTCACCCGGGTCTCGATGCTGGCGTTCTCGCGCGACCACTTGAAGGTGGCGGTGCCGGCGGGGCCGGGCGTGTGGATCTCGACGCGGTAGAGCTGGTTCTCCAGGCCCTTGTAGCCGCCGTCCGGCGAAACCAGGCAGGGGTCGGGCTGGCCGGGCACGTCCGCGGTGGTGGTGCTGAGCCGGCCGGCCGAAGGCGCCAAGGCCGGGATCTGGTCCAGCGGACTCGCGCAGGACAGGTCGCTGCCGACATTGGGCAGCAGCTTCACCTGCCACACCGTCTGCAGCCGCGTGGTGCCGTCCACGCCGACCGCAGGGTCGACCAGGTCCGGGCGCATCACGTGGGTGACCTCGCGCTGCCAGACGTCCAGGTAGACCATGTGCCGGCCCGAGGTCGGCACCGCCGGCGGATTCGGGAAGTAGGGCTGCTGCCGCGGCTGGCCGGCGGCGGGATCGTCGTAGAGCGCGGGAAGGCTGCCCAGCACCTGCTCCAGCCGCGGGTCCCAGGTCGGCGCGCCGCTGCCGTGGTTCTCGGCCAGCAGGCCATCGACATAGATGCGCCCGCGGCCGATCTCGAGATTGCCGCCATTGAACGTGATGCGGAACGCGTCCGGCGTCTGCATCGGCACCACCGCCGGGCCGAAGGTGTCGAGCGATCCGGCGTGCAGGCGATGGCGCAGCTGCGCGACCAATGCGTTCCAGTCGGCGTCGCTCAGCGGCCGCCCCTGCTGAAGCAGCACCCCGAGGTCGTGCTGGCGTGGATCGAAGCTGATCCGGCTGTAGTCTCCGCTCATGGCGTGCTCCTAGGTCTCGTGGAAGATGCCGGCCTCGAGGCCGACACGCAGGTATTCGTCCAGCCGCAGCCGCAGGTTCGCTTCGCGGTGCGGCGCGGCGACCGGATGGTAGGCGCCCATCTCGCCTTCGTCGTCGGCGCCGCGGCGCACGCTGTCGCTGGTCGCGGGGCCCAGCCACAGGTAGCCCGCGCTGCCGTAGCGGCG
>CAMLKR010000160.1 GCA_946480565.1 uncultured Arenimonas sp.
TCGCCGCCAACCTCGGGGATTACCTCGAGGACCGCGGCCACACCGTCGACTACGCGGCCGACGGCGTCACCGGCCTGCACCTGGCGGTGGTGAACGATTTCGACGCGATCGTGCTCGACCTCAACCTGCCGGGCATGGATGGCCTGGAGGTCTGCCGCAAGCTGCGCCAGGAAGGCCGCAAGCAGACGCCGGTGCTGATGCTGACGGCGCGCGATTCCCTCGACCACAAGCTCGAGGGTTTCGAGTCCGGCGCCGACGACTACCTGGTCAAGCCCTTCGCCCTGCAGGAAGTCGAGGCCCGGCTGTCGGTGCTGGCGCGGCGCGGCAAGGCCGCCCAGCCGCGCGTGCTGCAGGTGGCCGACCTGGAATACAACCTGGACACGCTGGAAGTGCGCCGCGGCGGCAAGCTGCTGCAGCTCAACCCGACCGCGCTGAAGATCCTGCAGTCGCTGATGGAATCCTCGCCCTCGGTGGTCACCCGGCAGGAGCTGGAGACCCGCGTATGGGGCGAGGAGCTGCCGGATTCGGACAGCCTGCGCGTGCACATCCACGGCCTGCGCGCGGCGGTGGACAAGCCGTTCGAGAAGGCGCTGATCCAGACCCGCCACGGTATCGGTTACCGGATCGCCGACCCCGACGCGAGCTGAGCCCATGCGCTACCGGCATCGGCTGCGCACGCGCATCATCCTGTCCTTCCTGTTGCTCGGGTTCGGGCTGACGGCGCTGTTCGCCGGGGCGACCATCTACCTGCGGTCGCGGCTGGAGACCCAGCTGGTCGAATCCTGGCTGCTGCGCGAGACGGACAACTTCGTCCAGTTCAAGCGTGCCAACCCCGACCCGAACGCGCCCTTCACCTTCTCGCGCCAGATCGAGGCCTTCGCCTACCGGCCCGACAGCGCCCAGATCGCCTTCGCCTGGCGCGACCTGCCCACCGGCATCCACGACCTGCAGGAAAACGACCGGCGCGGGCGCCTGAAGCAGTACAAGCTGGCCGTGTACCGCACGCCCGACATCGTCGGCTTCGTGCGCTACGACTACACCCAGGAGGCCCTGAGCCAGCAGCAGATGCTGATCACCCTGGCGGTGGCGGTGGTGCTGCTGACCGTGCTGGCCTGGCTGGTCGGCGTCTGGTCCTCGTCGCGGGTGATCAGCCCGGTGACCGACCTGGCGCGCCGGGTCGAGGGCATGTCGGGCCGCGAGCGCCCGGAAAAACTGGCGCCGCATTTCCCCGACGACGAAGTGGGCGAACTGGCGGCCGCGCTGGACGACTACGCCGACCGCATGACCGCGCTGGTGAAGCGCGACCGCGAGTTCAATTCAGACGTGAGCCACGAACTGCGCACGCCGCTGGCGGTGATCCGCGGCGCCACCGAGCTGCTGCTGGCCAACCCGGACCTGCCGCCGAAGACGCGCCAGCGCCTGGAGCGCATCGACCGCGCCGCGCTGCAGTGCACCGACCTCACCACGGCCCTGCTGCTGCTGTCGCGCAACGAACGTGGCACCGGCCGCACCGACCTGTACAAACTGGCCCTGCAGCTGGCCGACGCCGGCCGCGTGCAGCTGGGCGACAAGCCCGTGCAGGTGGTGGTGGAAGGCCGCCGCGACGCCTTCGTGGACGCGCCGGAGGCGGTGCTGTCGGTGGCCCTGGGCAACCTGATCGGCAACGCCTGCAAGTACACCGCCGAGGGCGGCGTGCGCATCGTGGTCGAGGCCGACCGCGTGCGCATCGAAGACACCGGCCCGGGCCTTAGCTCGGAAGACGCCGCGCGCCTGTTCGAGCGCGGCTACCGCGGCTCCAGCGCCACCGGCACCAGCGGCGGCGGCATCGGCCTGTCGATCGTGCGCCGCCTGTGCGAACTCTACGACTGGCAGGTCAGCATCGAACCCGGCGAAGAGCGCGGCGCCGTCGCGATGCTGCGGTTTGGGGATTGATTTCGTCCCGCGGTCAGGCTTTTAAACGAACTCCAGCCAGCCGTGCGTATCCGGCGTGCGGCCGTCGAAGAGGCCGAAGAACATATCCTGCACGCGCCGCGTCACCGGGCCCGGCTTGCCGGCGCCGACCTGGCGGCCGTCCACCGAGCGGATCGGCGTGATCTCGGCGGCGGTGCCGCACATGAAGAGTTCGTCGCACAGGTAGAGGTATTCGCGCGGGATGTCGCGCTCCACCACCTCGATGCCATTGGCCTTGGCCAGGGTGATGATCGAGTTGCGGGTGATGCCGTTGAGCAGGGCCGCGCTGATCGGCGTGGTGTGCAGGGCGCCGTCGAACACCAGGAACAGGTTCTCGCCCGCGCCCTCGCTGAGCAGGCCGGTGCTGGCCAGGGCGATGCCCTCGCCGAAGCCCAGGCGCCGCGCCTCGCGCGCCACCAGCTGGCCGGACAGATAGTTGCCGCCCGCCTTGGCGCCCGCGGGAATGGTGTTGGGCGCGAAACGCTGCCAGCTGGACACGCAGGCGTCGATGCCGGCCTCCAGCACGTCGGGGCCCAGGTAGGGGCCCATGTGCCAGGCGGCGATGGCCAGGTCGGTGGGCGTGTCGGCCGAGAGGCCGAAGCCGCCGAGGCCGCGGTAGGCGATCGGGCGCAGGTAGGCCTTCTCCAGCTTGTTCGCTTTGATCACGTCGCGGCAGCCCTTGGCCAGGGCGTCGATGTCGTAGGGCATGGCCATATCGTAGATCTTGGCCGAGGCGTAGAGGCGCTTGAGGTGGTCGGTGAGCCGGAAGATGGCCTGGCCCTTGGGCGTGGCGTAGCTGCGGATGCCTTCGAACACCGACGAGCCGTAGTGCAGGCCGTGCGCCATCACGTGCACCGTGGCCTCGGCCCAGGGCTTGATGACGCCGTTGTGCCAGATGTGTTCGGGGTACTGCATCGCCATGGCCGACTCCTGCGGGAAGGCGCGCAGTTTATCGCGCCGGGGCGGGGGCCCGCCTGTGCCCGGATCGTCGGTTCAGAGCTCGATCCACCAGCAGCCGGCGTTTTCGCGCAGGGCGAAGCGCACCGTGACCGACTGGATGTCGGCGGCGCCGCGCATCTGCTGCACCAGCAGCGATTCGGGCGGCGCGCTGGGTACGGCCGGGGTGGCGGCCGCGTCGCCGACGGCGAGCGCGGGTCCGTTCGCGGTCGGGCCGCCCGGATCGGAGGCCGTTTCCGGGGCCGCGTCCTGGGCCTGGGCGGGTGAGGGCAGCTCGGCCCGGCCGAGGTCCCACGCGCGCCCGCTGTCCGCGGCAGGCCCGGCCGCCGGATCCCCGGGCGGCGCCGATGGGCCGGTCGGCCCGAGCGCGGGTGAGGTGCCAGGAAAAGGAGTGACCGTGGAAAAGCCGCCGGGGTACACCAGCTCGACGGACACCAGCGGCCGCTGGGCGATGGCCTCGAGTTCGTCCATCAGCGAGCGGGCGGCGCGGCTGCCGGTGCCGGTCCAGTGGTACCAGTTGGCCAGGCGGTTGACGTCGCGGGCCTCGAGGGCGGTGCGCACGCCGTTGAGCAGGGTCTCGGGCCGGCGCGCGCAGCCGCGCACGGCGAAGCCGGGTTCCAGGGTGGCGCCGGTGGATGCGTCGGGCGGCGCCTGACGCGGCGCGGCCTGCATGGATTCGCAGGGGCGGTCGGTGTAGACGGCGACGCCGCGGGCGTCCACGCAGCGGCGCACCTGGCCCGGGGCCGGCAGGGCCCAGGCCATCAGCAGCAGGCCGCAGAGCAGGAGCGGGGCGCGGATCATGGGCGCCCAGCCTAGCGCGAAGCTCAGTCCAGGCGGGCGAGCACCGACTCGGTCGGCCGGGCCAGGTTCAGCGTATAGAAATGCAGTTCGGGCACGCCGCCGTCGAGCAGGCGCCGGCACATCGCCGCGACGATGTCGGCGGCGAATTCGCGCACGCTGTCGGCGTCGTCGCCGAAGGCCAGCATGCGCTTGCCGATCCAGCGCGGGATCTCGGCGCCGCAGGCTTCGGAAAAACGCCTGAGCTGGCTGAAGTTCGAGATCGGCATGATGCCCGGGATGATCGGGATCGTGATTCCGGCCTTGCGGGCGTCGTCCACGAAGCGGAAGTAGGCGTCGGCATTGAAGAAGTACTGGGTGATCGCGGTGTCGGCGCCGGCGTCCACCTTGGCCTTGAAGTGGCGGATGCAGGCCAGGGCGTCTTCGGACTGGGGATGGGTTTCCGGGTAGCAGCCGACGGCGATGCGGAAGTGGTCGCCGTGTTCTTCGCGGATGAAGCGCACCAGGTCGGAGGCGTAGTGCAGGTCGCCGGCGCGGGCCATGCCCGAAGGCAGGTCGCCGCGCAGGGCCACCAGGTGGTCGCAGCCCTGGGCCCGGTAGTCGGCCAGCAGCTGCCGGATCTCGTCGCGAGTGCCGCCGACGCAGCTCAGGTGGGGCACGCCGTTCAGGCCATGGGTCTCGCGCAGGCCGCGCACGGTTTCGGCCGTGTAGGACAGGGTGGAGCCACCGGCGCCGAAGGTGACCGACACGAAGCGCGGGTCGTGGGCCTTGAGCTTGCGCACGGTGCGGTCGAGCTGGGCGCGCTGGTCGTCGGTCTTGGGCGGGTAGAACTCGAAGCTGATGCGGGACATGGCGGGGTCTGGGTCGTGGCCTGGGGCGAATATATCGCTTATTCGCGATGGAAGGATAAATCTCTGGGCGCCGGGCCGGTCCGGCTGCGAGAATGTGGGCCATGAGCATCGCCCTGACCGACTTCGCCCGCGTCCGCCTGTTCCCGGCCGACCGGCGCCGCACCGCCATCCAGGACATCACGCCCGAGCAGTTCGTCGCGCGGCTCAACGCCGAGGCGCCCGAGCGGGTGCTGCCGGGGTACGCGCCGTTCTGCCGGCTGCATGTGCATCGCAACTGGACCTCGACCAAGTGTTCGGTGATCGCCATCACCGATGAAAACCGGCACCTGCTTCGCAGTGCCTACGAAGCCCGCACCAGGGACGAACTGCCGGTGCTGGTGCGCTGGTTCGAAGGCCTGGAGCCGCCGGTGGCCAACTACCTGGTGCCGATCCTCTACAGCCGCGAACAGATGGCGAAGGAGGGCACGCCGGTGGACGCCGACTGGGGCATCGTCGGCTGCCTGTACACCATGGAACCGGACGAGATCCCGATGGTGCCCATCACCATGATGCGCAATGCGCTGGGCGTTGAGGAAGGCGGCAGCGGCGTGCCCCTGGACCGTGACGTCTACGAGCGCTCCGTCGAGTTCTGGTCCCGCCACGCCAACTGGCGCTAAATCCGGGGTCAGAGTGCATTTATCTTCTGCAGCCCCCGGGATAAAGCCACCAGCCTCGGGAAGATAAATGCACTCTGACCCCGGAAAAAGAAACGGGCGCCCGAAGGCGCCCGTTCCTGTACCGATGCAGCGATGGATCAGTAGCGGTAGTGGTCCGGCTTGTACGGGCCGTCCTTCGACACGCCCAGGTAGGCGGCCTGCTCGTCGGTCAGCGTGGTCAGCTTCACGCCGATCTTTTCCAGGTGCAGGCGGGCCACTTCCTCGTCCAGCTTCTTGGGCAGGATGTAGACCTTCTTCTCGTA
>CAMLKR010000161.1 GCA_946480565.1 uncultured Arenimonas sp.
GACACCGACTGCGCCTTGATGGTGATGCCGCGCTCGCGCTCGATCGGATTGGAGTCGAGCACCTGGGCCTCCATCTCGCGCGCCTGCAGGCCGCCGCAGATCTGGATGATGCGATCGGCCAGCGTCGACTTGCCGTGGTCGACGTGGGCGATGATTGAAAAATTGCGGATGTGCTGCATGCGGGGGCGGGCTTGGGGCCGGATCCTGGGCGAAAACGCGGCATTATCGCACAGCGTTCCCGGCCCGGCCCGCCAGGGGCGGACCGGACCGGGAACAGGATCGCCGGGACGGGCCGACGCGGGGATCAGCGCACCTGGAAGGTGATGAAGCCGGTGCTGCGCGCATTGCGCACCAGCAGGCGGACCTCGTCGCCCGAGGCCAGGTCCTTCACGGCGGCCTCGAAGGCGGCGACCGTGCCGACCTCGGCCTTGTTGACCTGCAGGATCACGTCGCCGGGCGCCAGGCCGGCGCGCCGTGCCGCCAGGCCCGCGACCCGGGCGACCAGCACGCCCTCGCCCGCCTTCAGGCCCAGGGCCGAGCGCGCGGCCGCGTCCAGCGCCTCGACCGCGATGCCCAGGGCATTGCCCGCCGCCGGTTCGGCCGCGGCGGGCGCGGCGGGCGCCGCACCCGGGGAGCCGCCGGCGTCGAGCGCCGACAGCGTCACCACCACGTCCAGCGGCTTGCCGTCGCGCAGCAGGCTCAGGCTGGCCCGGCTGCCCGGCGGCATGGCGCCGACCATCGGCGGCAGTTCGGCCGAACGGGAGATCTCGCGGCCGTTGAATCGGGTGATGACGTCGCCCGGGCGCACGCCGGCGCGGGCGGCCGCGCTGCCGTTCTCGACCGAATCGACGAAGGCGCCGACCGGGCGGTCCAGGCCCAGCTCGGCCGCGTTCTCGCGGGTCACGTCCTGGATGCGTACGCCCAGCTGGCCGCGCACCACCTTGCCGGTGTCGCGCAGCTGGCGCACGGCGTTCATCGCCACCTCGATCGGGATCGCGAAGCTGACGCCCATGTAGCCGCCGGAGTTGGAGAAGATCTGCGAGTTGATGCCGACCACCTCGCCGCGAACGTTCAGCAGCGGGCCGCCGGAGTTGCCGCGGTTGATCGCGACGTCGGTCTGGATGAAGGGCACGTACTGCTGGCTCGGATCGAGCGAGCGGCGGCCCACGCCGCTGACGATGCCGGCGGTGACCGAGTGGTCGAAACCGAAGGGCGAGCCGATCGCCAGCACCCACTGCCCGGCCTTGAGGCTGCGCGAGTCGCCGATCTTCAGCACCGGCAGGCCGACGCCCTTGACCTTCAGCAGGGCGACGTCGGATAGCGGATCGCTCCCGACCAGCTCGGCCTCGAGCTCGTTGCGGTCGCTCAGGCGGACCACGATCTCGTCGGCGCCGTCCACCACGTGGTGGTTGGTCAGCACATAGCCGTCGGCGGAGATGATGAAGCCGGTGCCCTGCGACACGCCGCCGCGCGGGCGCGGCTGGGGCATGCCCGGCTGCTGCTCGAAGAATCGCTTGAAAAATTCCGGCATGTCTTCGGGCAGATCCTCCTGGCCACGCGGCTGCGGGCCGGCCGCGACTTCGCGCTCGCCGCCGCCCAGGGTGGCCTCGATGTTGACCACCGCCGGCCCGGCGCGCTCCACCAGCCGGGTGAAGTCCGGCAGGTCGACGATGGGCTCGGGTTCCGGCGCGGCGGCGGGAACCTGGGCCTGCGCCACCGGCACCAGCAGGGCCAGCAGCAGGGCGAGGAAGGAACGGGGCATCCGGCTCATGGGCGATCACTCATGCTCAAGGGGAAAGGGGGGCCGGACCGTCCGCCGCGAGGCGGGGTTCGGGCAAGTGGCGTTTGGAAAGGCGTACGGCCGCGAAAGTTCCCAGCAGCAAACCACCCACCGTCAGCAGGTCGGCGTGCCGCCCCCAGGCCATGCCGACGGCCGCGCCCACGCCGGCGCCGGCCATCAGGCCCAGCCAGGCCAGGCCGTAACCGCGCCAGGCGGCGCGCCGCAGGGCCACGTCGTCCAGCTGCAGCCGCAGCGACTGGCCGGCGGCGTAGTCCTTGGCCGATGCAGTGGCCAGATGGAACTCCCTGTCCTTGTCGCCGGCGAACAGGCTGCAGCGTCCGCCGCAGCCACCGACGCAGCCCTCGCAGGCATCACCAAGCAGGCGCAGCCGCAGTGCGCCGTCGGCCACCGCCAGCACTTCGACCCGGCGCTCAGCCATCGCCGTCGGCGGCGCGCAGGGTCCGGGCGAAGCGGTCCACGGTGGCGGCCGGCGCCTTGCCGATCGCCAGCACGTGCCAGCCGTCGAGCCAGTAGGAGCGCGAATTCACCGCGCCGCGCCGGCTGGCGCGGCTGCCGCGCAGCCCCGGGTCGGCCTTCTCGACGTAGACCGACACGCTGGCCAGTCCGTCGCTGTAGAGCAGCTGCACGCCGTCGGCGCGATAGCGCGCGGCCCGCAGCACGAAACCTTCGGGAGGCGCCGGCACCTGCCAGGCGGGCGAGGCGGCGGTGGACGGCGCCAGGGTCTCGATCCGGCTCATGGCGGCTTCGCCGGACGCACGCAGTTCGGCGTCGCTGGGGCGGACGCCGAGTTCCAGTTCGGTGAAGGCCACCTGTTCCACCGCCTGGCCGCGCTCGTCGACCAGGTCCACGCGCAGCGGCAGGCCGCTGTCGCGATCGATCCAGAGGCGGTAGCCATAACGCCAGCCATCGGTGGCGGCGACATCGACGATCTGGGCCGCACGTCCGGCCACCCGTCCCTGCCCGCCCAGCGCGGCGCGGTATCCGCGCAGGCCCGGCGCCTCGGCCAGGGCCAGCGCCGGACTCCAGCGGCCGGCCTGGCGCAGATCGTAGGCCACCGGCGCCTGGCCGGTGCCGATGCACATCACCTTGCCGCCGTCGCGCACCACTTCCCGCGGCGGGCCGCTGATCGCGACCAGGCGTTCGCGCTCCCGGCCCTCGTCGTTGCGGTGGAACACGCGCATGGTCGCGAACTTTCCCTCGGCGACGTAGACCAGGGTGCCGCGGTAGTCGAGCCCCGCCAGCGCCGGGGCGACCCGCGCCAGCCAGGCCTCCACGTCGGCGGCGTGCAGCGGCCCGGCGATGGCCAGCAGCAGGCCGAACAGCAGTCGCCTCACCGGTCGGCCCCGTCCGCCGCCGGCTGCTCGTGCGCGACCACGTCGACATAGGGCATGAAGCCGCCCAGGCCGTCCTCGGCCATCAGTGCGTTGTGCCGCACCAGGTAGTCGGACATCGCGTCCTCGTCCGGCAGCAGGGGCGAACGCGGCCAGGGCTTGCGGGCGCCGGATTCGACCAGCGGGAAATCGCGCACCGAGGCCGGGGCGGGCACCGGAGACGAGGGCGCGGGCAAGGCCTGCGGCGCCGTGGGCACGGCCGGTGCCTCGGCCAGCGGCGCGCCCGGCGCGAGCTCGTAGGGGCCGGGGTCGCGCAGGCTCAGGCGCGGCAGCAGCACGGCGACCAGCATCGCGGCGGCCGCAGCCGCGAGCCAGGGCCAGCGCACCCGGCGCGCGGGTTCCGCGGCGACCGCCGCGGCGACACGGTCGCAGAGATCGGCGGGCATCGCCCGCACCGGCTGGCCACGCAGGCAGGCCGAGGCCAGCTGCCAGCGCTCCCACTGTGCGCGCAGGACCGGGTCGTTCTGCAGGCGGCGCTGCAGGAAGCGGGCCTCGTCGGCCGGCAGTTCGCCGTCCATCCAGGCGCAGAGTTGTTCCTGCAGGGTCTTGTCGTTCGTGCTCATGGGCGGGCCCGTTCGTTGTCCAGCAGCGGCCGCAGCCGCTGGTCGATGGCCTCGCGGGCCCGGAAGATGCGCGATCGCACGGTGCCGATCGGGCAGGACATCAGCTGCGCGATCTCTTCGTAGCTCAGGCCGTCCACCTCGCGCAGGGTGATGGCCTGGCGCAGTTCCTCAGGCAGGCCGGCGACGGTGTCGGTGACGGCCTGCTCGATCTCCTGGCGCAGCAGCTGGTGCTCGGGCGTGTCGTGGTCGTGCAGGCGCCCCGCGCCGGCGTAGTGTTCGGCGTCTTCGGCGGCGACGTCCGCGGTGGGCGGACGGCGCTTCATGGCCACGAGGTGGTTCTTGGCGGTGTTCACGGCGATCCGGTAAAGCCAGGTGTAGAACTGGGCGTCGCCACGGAAGTTCGCCAGCGCCCGGTAGGCGCGGATGAAGGCTTCCTGGACGATGTCCTGGGCCTCGGCGTGGTCGGGCACGAAGCGATACACCACCGCGCCGATCCGGTGCTGGTACTTGCGCACCAGCAGGTCGAAGGCCGAGTTGTCGCCACCCTGCACACGTTTGACGAGGGCCAGGTCCAGTTCGTTCTCGCCCATCCGGGCCGCTGCTCCTGCGGCCGTCCGGGCCGCTGCATGGACATCCTTGGCCCGGGAAAGTTCCGCGGCCCGGTGGATCGGGCGTCGCCGGCGTTGACCCCCCGGGGTCTGGCCGGGATGATACGTCCTCCCTTCCCTACCCCAACGTATGGAGCCCGCCATGTTCGACGGACTTCGCCTGGCCCATTGGCAGGCAACCCGCCGCCCCGACGGCATCCTGGTGCTTACCCTGGACCGCTCCGACCAGGGCGTGAACGCGCTCTCGCGCGGCGTGCTGGACGAACTCGAGTCCATGCTCGAGCGCATACAGCTCGAGCTGCCCAAGGGCATCGTGATCATTTCCGGCAAGGACGCCGGCTTCATCCCCGGCGCCGACATCAAGGGCTTCGAAGCGATCGCCGCCAAGGGCCTGGTCGAGGACTGGATCCGGCGCGGCCAGCTGATCTTCCAGAAGCTGGCCGAACTGCGCTGCCCCACCGTGGCGGCCATCCACGGCCACTGCATGGGCGGCGGCACCGAGATCGCCCTGGCCTGCCGCTACCGCATCGCCAGCAACGACGAAAAAACCCGGATCGGCCTGCCCGAGATCAAGCTGGGCATCTATCCGGGCTGGGGCGGCAGCGTGCGCGCACCGCGCCTGGTCGGCGCACCGGCGGCGATGGACCTGATGCTGACCGGACGCAGCCTGTCGGCATCGGCTGCCCGCGCCATGGGCCTGGTGGACAAGGTGGTGGCGCGCGAGCAGCTGCTGGACGAGGCGGTGAAGCTGGCCCAGCGCGGCACGCAGCGCCCGTTCAAGCAGCGTTTCCTTGCCTGGGCCACCAATACCGGCCTGGCCCGCGCCCTGCTGGCACCGCAGATGGCCAAGCAGGTCGCCCGCAAGGCGCGCCGGGAACACTACCCGGCCCCGTTCGCCCTGATCGAGACCTGGCGCCGCAGCGGCGGCCTGCCGGTGCACGCCGCGCTGAAGGCCGAGGCGAAGTCGGTGGTGAAACTCGCCGGCACGCCGACCGCGCACAACCTGGTACGCGTCTTCTTCCTGATGGACCGCCTCAAGGGCCTGGGCGGCAAGGACCATGGAATCCAGAAGGTGCACGTGGTCGGCGCCGGCGTAATGGGCGGCGACATCGCCGCCTGGTGCGCGCTGCGCGGCTTCGAGGTGACGCTGC
>CAMLKR010000162.1 GCA_946480565.1 uncultured Arenimonas sp.
TGAAAATGAAACTGCTGGACTACACGTTGATCAGCCTGCTGGCCGGCACGGCGCCTGGCGGGTACCGGGCCGTGCGATGTCCTCCCGGTCATCGCTAATGCGAACTGGACTGGATAGCGCGATGGTAAGGAAGGTGATGCAAGCCTTCTTGTCATCGGCCCACCCGGGTGAGCAGCGACGTGCCGGTATATAGTCCGAACCTGAAGGTTCCCCACGTCACCTGCATCGCGATTCCGAAAATGACTGGTCGAGGGACCCATGACGCGTTCAAAGATAATCTTTATTTCGCTGGCAGCGATGCTCGGTATGGGCGTTGCGGACCAGGCGAAGGCGCAGTTCAAGGTTGACGCCACCTTCCGCAACAGCACCGAGCCGGGCTGGACCTTCTCGGGCAACGACAATGCCGGCAACAACGACAGCGGCATCCTGACCGGTGGCTACGGCCTGATCGCCGACGGCAACAACACCAATGACGCGGTGGGCAATGGCTGGCTGCGACTGTCGACGGACCTGGCCAGCCAGGTCGGCAGTGCACGCTATACCGGTGGCTCGTTCCCCTCCACTCAGGGCGTGATCGTCGAGTTCGATTACGTCATCTGGAGTGGCACGGGCGCTGACGGCATCAGCTTCTATCTGTACGACGCCAACGACACGATGGCCGGCGCCCTCCCCGGTGCCGGTCTGGGCTACTGCAACGGGGCTGGCGGCTACCTGGGCATCGGTTTGGACGAGTTCGGCAATTTCTCGGGACAATTGCCCAGCGTGTTTGGCGGTTGCTCAGCGCTCAGCGGAAGTCCCGGGTCGGCGGCCGACCGCGTGGTCGTCCGAGGCCCGCTCAGCGCCAACAACGTCTATGTGGGTGGCGCGGCAGCGCCCGGCGGCATCGACGTGCCCTTCACCGCTATCCGCCCGGCTGCGGACCGGGCGCGCGTGCTGCTGATACCCAATGGCACGGGCGGTTATCGCGTCACCGTGGGGCTCGGCCAGAATGGCGGTGCGATCGCCAACGTACTGAACAACCTCAACTTTCCCTATGCCGCGCCCGCGAACCTCCGCATGGGCTTCGGCGGCTCCACCGGCGGACTGAACAACATCCACGAGGTGCGGGGCGTGGTGACGTCCACGCCGGCGAACATCGTGGTGACCAAGACCGCTGCGTCGGCGACCAATTACCTGCGCGGCCTGCCGATGACCTACACGGTGACCGTCACCAACGCCGACATCAATCCGGTGGACCCGGGCAACCAGGCTCCCACCATCAACGGGACCAATGCGGCCGACATCGTCGACACGCTACCCGCGCAGATCGCCAATGCGACATGGACGTGCACCGCCACGGCAGGCTCCACCTGTCCCGCGGCGAGCGGCAGCGGCAATCTTTCATTCGCCGGCGGGTACACGCTGGCACCGGGTGGCGTGCTGACCTTCACCATCACGGGCACCGTGGCCACCACCTCCACCTGCGGCGCCACGGTCGGCAACACGGCCAGCGCCGACTTCGCCGCCACGGACGGGTTCGCCGACCTCGACCCGTCCAACAACAGCGCCAGCGCGACGTTCACGGTGCGGTGCCCCTCGTTGACCGTGAACAAGGTTTCGGTGGATGGCGTCGGCACGTTCGGCTTCACCGGCACCAACGGCATCCAGTCGCACAGCATCACCACCAGCACGGCCGGTACGGCCGTGGCGGGCGCGACTCAGACCCTGACGGCGGCAGGCGTGGCGACGACCATCACCGAGGCTGTGCCGCCCGCTCCGTTCGAACTGCGCTCCGTCGCCTGCACGGGCCTGGGCACCGGCGGCACCGCAACGGTCGACCTCGCCACGAGATCGGTGACACTGGATGCGCAAGCCACCAGCACGGCCGGGCCGATTTCGTGCACCTTCACCAACGAGACCCGCAAGACGGACCTGAGCGTGGTGAAGACGGCTTCGCCAACCTCGGCGATAAGCGGCAGCATCGTGGACTTTTCCCTTACCGTGACGAACAACGGACCGCTCGACGCACCCAATGTGCTGCTCAGCGACACTCCCGGGGCCGGACTCGATTGCCTCTCGCCCAGCAGTACTGCGGTTTGCACCGCATCCGGGGGCGCAAGCTGTCCTTCGCCCACCGTTGCGGTGAGCACCTTGCTGGGGGGAGGCATCACCATTCCCACACTGCCGGTCGGGGGGCAGGTCGTGGTCACGCTGCGCTGCACGGTGACCGCAACCGGGCTGCCTTGACGGGACTTCGGGCACTGGCTGGCGGCGCCCCCTCCCGGGAGGCGCTGGGCCATGGCGCGTCCCGGCAATGGCCCACGGCGCTGGCACGGATCGCGTAGCGGGATACGCCTGGGGCCAGGATGGGCCCCCTCCGACGACGGCTGGAACCCGTCAGCCGACGTCCCTGGCCTCTTCACCGTGCCATGCACATGACTGCGCGGCCGCTTGATATCTCCACCAGTGGCGGCCCATCCGTCGATCTCCCCTGAAGTGCCTGGACGGTGCGACCGCAGGGATCAACCGCATTTCGCAGGTTCGCCGATAGCAAGCCTCCCATCGTACCCATGCGCCTGGCGTCGGTAGACGGCACGTTCCTCCGTTAGCAGCATACCCTTGCAGCACCGGTGAACTCCCGACCCCGAGGCACGGTAGTCTGTAGCCTGCGCGTATCCGAACAACCGTCTTCAATGTCCGATCTTGAGGCCCGTGCGCTCGACCTGTTCGACGAGTACGTCGAACTGACGCCACGGCGACGTGCGGACGCCCTCGCCGCACTGCGGGTGCGGGAGCCTGCACTTCACGACGCCCTGAAACGGCTGCTGCAGGCTGATGCGGCCTCGTATCCGCTCGAGGGCGGCGCGCTCGATGCGCTGTATGCCGAGCACGCCAGAAGTGACGGCGACGGGATCGATCCCGCGTCCCTCGCCCGCGTAGGCACCATGCTGGGGCCCTGGCACATCGACCGCGTGCTGGCGCAGGGAGGCATGGGCACGGTCTACGAGGCCAGTCGCGCCGATGGCCAGTACGAGAAGAAGGTCGCACTGAAGTGCATCCGTGCGGAAATGTCGTCTCCTATCCTGGTGGACGCGTTCATGCGCGAACGCAACCACCTGGCGAAGCTCGACCATCCCAACATCGCCCCCCTGCTGGATGGTGGCGTGGAAGGGGACGGACGTCCGTGGTTCGCGATGCGCCTGGTCCAGGGCGTCTCGGTCGATCAATGGGCCGATCAGCAACGATTGGAGCTGGGCTCGCGGATCAGCCTGCTTCTTCAAGCCTGCCGCGCACTCCAGTACGCCCATGCCCACGGCGTGCTGCATCAGGACATCAAACCCGGCAACCTGCTGGTCTCGCCGGATGGCGTGGTCCACCTGGTCGACTTCGGCCTGTCCACGCTGATGAGCGGGCGCGAAGGCGACACCGCAGCGCCCATTGCGGTGTCGAATGGTTACACCGCCCCCGAACTGCTGACAGGCGGCGCGGCCTCGGTCGCGGCCGACGTGCACGCGATCGGCGTAGTGCTGTACCAGTTGCTGGTGGATGCATGGCCCCGCCCGCTGCAGCCACTGCACACCCAGCTGAGCGGCATCGGGACAGGCTCCGCGCAAGCGCCCTCGCTGCTGGCCACCACGGCCCTTCCGCAGGTCGCCTACCTTAGGCGATGTCGCGATACCCGCCTGCTGCGCAGGAAGCTCCAGGGCGACCTGGATGCCATTGCATTGAAATGCGTCGCCCTGGCGCCGGGTGACCGCTATGCCAGCGTCGGCGCCCTGATCGAGGATCTGGAGCATTGGCTGGCGCGGCGTCCCGTGGGGGCGCGTGGCGCAGGGCGCGCGTATGTCCTGGGACGCTTCTTCCAGAGGAACGCACTCGCCACGCTGTTCGCCGGCAGCGTGATGCTTTCGCTGGCTGCAGTGGTGGGCGCATTCGCGTGGTTCCACTGGCGCGGCCAGCAGGAAGCCCGCGACATGCAGCTGGTTTCCACCATGTTCGAGCAGACCCTCGGCGCGGCCACGCTCTCCGGCCTGGCCGAAGCGCGCCCATCGTCGCGCCAACTGCTCGAGAAGACCGAAGCGCACCTGCGTGCGCTGCCGCCACAGTCGAGCCCGGTGATCCGGGCGCGTGCGCTGACCTCCCTGGCGCGCAGCTATGCCGTGCTGGGCGACTACGCACACGCACTTGCGCTCGCTTCCCAGGCCAACCGGCTGCTGACAGACAGCCCTGCGCATCAGTCCGAGACACAGGCCACCCTGGCCACCCTGCTCAATCTCCAGGCGCGCCATGCCGAAGCGCGCGATGTCGCCACCCAAAGCCTCCGCCAGTCGACATCCGCCCGTCCCACCGCGGATATCACCACGCTCAATCTACTGACGGAGCTGGCGCGCGCCCATTGGGGACTGTCGGAGCACGATGCCGCATTCAATGCCCTGGGGTTCGCGCAGAATGTGGCAGCAGGTCTGCCGTCACAACCGGCACTCGATACGCAGGTCGAACTGTCGATCCTGCGTGCCCAGTGGCACCTGCAGCTGATGGATCTTGCCGAGGCCGGGCGCGAACTCGATGCCGCGACCGCATTGGCCCGGGAGGCGTCTCCATCACTGGCCGACAATGTCAACGAGGCGCGGTTGTCGCTGTTGCTGCTGAAAGAGGACGATGGCCAGGCCAGGCAGGTGGCGGAAGCGCTCCTTGCATCGCGCCGCCAGCGACTGGGCCCTGGGCATCCCGACACCGCACGCAGCAGCCGCCTGAGACTGGAGGTGCTGGAAAGACAAGGGCACGCCGCCGGCATTCCACCCACGGCCCTGCGTGAGACGCGTGAGGCCATCGTCACCGCATACGGCAAAGCGCATCCGGAGTACGCGCGCCAGTTGCTGCTGGAGGCGCGCCTTCAGCGCCCACATGACGTATCGAAGAGCGTCAGCCTGTCGGGCGAGGCAGTACAGCTGCTGGAACGCATCCTGGGCCCCCGGCATCCCACTACGCTCGCAGCCAAGGAGGAACAGGCCGAGGTCCTGATCCAACTCGCGTCTGCCCAATCCGGACCCTCCCGGGAGGCGTCGTTGACGCACGCCATCAGCATGCTGCAGGAGGTGGTGCACGCGACCCGGCAGCGCCAGCAGCCTTCCCCAATGGCCAAGTACCTGCTGGCGCAAGCGCTGATCCTGCGCGCGGCAGCCGGCACGCCGGACGCTGCGACGGACCTGCGGCGCGCAGAGGCCTTGTTGCAGGATGGGTTGGTGGAAGCCAGCCGCCAGTTGGGCCCGCGCCATGCGGTGACGGTACGGATCCGGAACGCCTTGGTCGGGAATTTCCTTCCCGCGCCCCGCTCCGCCCAGGCGGATGTACCTGACGCGGCACGGCGATGAACCGGATGCGAAGGCGCGGCTGGCGCCTCCGCATCCGGTAGGTTCAGTAGGTTCCTACCAGGTTGAGGAACCAGCCCCTGTGGTCGTAGTCGAAGTCGGTCAGATCGTCGCTGAAATCGGTGAAGTTGTAGCCCACGCCGATGCGGAAGTTCTTGTTCA
>CAMLKR010000163.1 GCA_946480565.1 uncultured Arenimonas sp.
CTGCCGCGGTTGTTGATGCCCAGCACCACGTAGCCGTGGTTGGCCAGGTACTGGATCAGGGCCGAATGCGCGCGCGTGGTCTGCCCGCCCGGGCCGCCGTGCACCCAGACCAGGGCCGGCGCCGGGGTTTCCGCGCTGGCCTGGTGCGGCTTCCACAGGATGTTCGGGATCTCCATCCCGTCGAAGCTCTTGAAGCGCACGACCGAAGAATCGACCAGGTCGGCCGGGTCGATGGCCGGGTTCAGCGAGGTGGTCAGCTGCTTGGGTTCGCCGCCCATCTCCAGCACGTACAGGTCGTTGGGCTGGCGGTCGCCGTTGAGGTAGAAGGCCAGCTTGGTCTCGGAGCGCGCGATGCGCAGGTTGCGGATCTCGCCGGCCGGCAGCGCCGGCAGCGCCACCTCGGCGCCGCTGGCGGCGTCGTAGAGCTTGACCTGGGTGCTGCCGTCCACGTTGGTGGCCACCGCCAGGTACTTGCCGCCGTGCGAGAAGAAGGCGTCGGTGATGTCCCAGTCGGCGCTGCGCACCGGCTCGTGCGCGCCGCTTTCCAGGTTCACGCGCCGCAGCTGGGCGTACTCGCCCTGGTCGTTGGCGGTGTAGTACAGCCACTGGCCGTCGGTGCTGAAGGCCTGGGCGTTGAAGTTGGCCTGGCCCTCGTGCTGCGAGACCTTGCGCGAGGTGCCTTTTTCCAGGTCGGCCACGAAGATGTCGGAATCGTTGGTGGTGTGGGTCTGCGACAGCGCCAGCCAGCGGCCGTCGGCAGACACTTCCGACGGCTCCAGTCCGTCGTTGTTGGTGTAGACGAGCTCGCGCTCGTAGCTGGCGGCGTCGTAACGGTAGACGTCGAAGAAGCGCGGGTCGCGTTCGTTCGTCATCACGTGGAAGGCGCTGCCGTCCCGGGTGAAGCCCAGGAAATCGGCCTTGAGCTTGTCGCCGGGCGTCAGGTCCTTCTCGCTGCCGTCGGCGGCGATCACGTACAGGTGGTCGAGTTCGTCGCCGCCCTTGTCGCGCGCGATCAGCACGCGGTCGTCGGCCGGGAAATAGGCCACGCTCCAGCTGTTGTCGGTGCTCGAATCGGTCAGCGCGGTCCACTCGCCGCCGCCCACCGGCATCGAATACACGTTCCAGACGCCGGACTTGTTCGACGAGAACAGGATGCGCGACTCGTCGGCGCTGAAGGAGGCGCCGTTGAGGCCGGTGGACTCGATGAACTCCTCGATCGCGTACTGCCTGGCGGGACGCGCGACCTCGGCCACCGGCGCCGCGGCGGGCGTGCCGGCCTCCGGCGCGGGGGCCGGCTGGCAGGCCGCCAGGGCCAGGGTGATGGCGAAGGGCAGGAAGAGTCGGCGCATCGGCTTCATCGGGGGCTCCGGGTCGGGTGTGGCGCCGACTCTACGCCCAAGCGCGCCGGCCCGCGACGCGGCCGGCGGCGGTCCCTGCCGGGGCCCGCAAAAGCGCCGGTCAGGGCGCCGCGGCGGGCCAGTCGGCCACGTCCACCAGCGTGATGCCGGGCGCGTCGGCCAGCAGGCGCATCACCTCGTAGCGGCTTTCGATGCCGACCAACATCACGATGCGCTGGCCCGGATGCCGGCGGGCGGCGTCGAGCAGGCGTTCGGCATGGTGCTGGTTCCAGCGCCGCTGGTTGGCCTCGGCCACCGGGCCGACCAGGCGGTTCTCCAGGTCGCGCTTGGCGCCGACCACGCGGTCGGTCAGGGCGTCGTTCACCGCCTCCGGGCTGCGCCAGTGCGCGGCCAGGGCGGCATAGGTGGCGGCGTCGAGTTCACGCACCGCGGCGCGCACGGCCGGCTGGTCCTTGCCCAGGGCCTCGTAGGCGGCGCCCACCGGGCCGGAAAGTTCGGCAAACAGCGGCTCGTCCGGCTCCGAGGCGTAAGCCGGAAGCCCTTTCTCCGCGATCATCGGGAACACCACCTGCACGTATTCGACCTTGCCCGGCCAGACCTTGCGCTCGCGCAGCTCGGTCGGCGTCACGTCCAGCACCAGCGCGTCGGGCTGCAGGCGTTCGATCAGCGCGCGCAGGGTCGCCAGGTCATAGGCCGGCGTGGTCTCGTGTTTTTTGTACAGGGTGGAGACGACGAACACCTGCGCCTGGGCGGTGTCGTCGGCGGCGGCCGGCGCCAGGCCGGGCAGCAGGGCCAGCAGCGCGGCCAACAGCAGGGGGCTCAGTCGCATCGGGCGCTCCGGATGGGGGACCGGGGCACTGTGGCGGCCGAACCGTGCCGGCCTATGGGCCGGAAGTACCGGGTGCCGCGGATCCATTACCTGCCTCGCGGGCGGCGCGGCGCAGGGCCGCCGCGTCAAGGATGCGCCGGCGCTCGTCGTCATCCGCGTCATGCCAGCGCAGGATGTCCTGCAGCCGGCGGCCGCAGCCCAGGCAGACGTCGTCGGCGTCCAGGCAGCAGCGCCGCGTGCAGGGCGACGGGACCGCGCTCAGGCCCACAGTTCGCCGTCCGCGGCCTGGCCGTCTGCCAGGCGCACCAGCTCGTCCTCGTCGGGCACCTCGGCGCTGAGCCAGTCGCGGATGCGGCGGCGCGCGGCCTCGGCGTGGTCGTCGTCCACCCACACCTGCACCGGGCCGTCGGCGGGCAGCTCGCCGACCGCACCGGCCAGGCCGGCGCCGAACACATGCGGCGCGAAACCGGCGTCGCGCAGCAGGTCGTGCACCAGCTGGGCGTCGAAGGCATTGGCGGCGTCGTAGACCGGGGTCATGGCGCGCGCGCCAGCGACCAGAACGGGATTTCGATGCGCGTGCGGTAGCCGTTGTCCCGGTACAGCGCCAGCGCGCGGCTGTTCTGCTGGCTCACGTGCAGGAAGGGCCGCAGGCCGCTGGCGAGGAGGTCGTTGCTGAGCCAGGCCATCAGCCGGCGCGCGTAGCCGCGGCCCAGGAAATCCGGATGCGTGCAGACCGCGCTGACCTCGCGCCAGCCCGGCGGCCCCATGCGCTCGCCGATGATCGCGGCCAGCGCGCCGCCTTCGTAGATGCCGAAGTAGCGGCCCAGCCGCATCGTCTGCGGCCGGAAATAATGCGGATAGACCAGGGCCGTGAGCGCCAGCACGTCGGCGCGCTGCGCTTCGCTCAGCTCGATGAAGTCGGGGCCGGGAACCTCGGGCAGGGGCGCGTCACAGACCATCTGCGCCAGGTCGCCCAGGTTCTGCAGGGCCCAACCCGCGGGCGCCGGCGGCACCGCACCCAGCAGGTAGACCGACTCGCCCGGCGCCACCAGCGTGTCGATGGCCGGCAGCAGCGGAGTCCCGGGCCCCGGCACGCCGAGGAAGGGCGCGACCTCGGCCGGGTAGCGCAGCACTTCGCCCTGCCCCAGGGCCAGGTCGCGGTGGCGGTGGGCCAGCGACTGCCAGATCGGATTGTCGAGCGGATGCGCGGCCATGGCCTCAGCCCTCCAGCGCGTCCACCAGCCGCTGCGCGATCTGCTCGGGCGGCAGGCGCAGCAGGGTCGGGTTGACCTGCATCGGGAAGGCGTCGGCGTCCGGGCCCGGATACGGCAGCACGATGCCGCGGCCGCGCGCGCGCTCGGCGAAGGCGCCCAGCGTCGTGCCCCGCACCGACAGGTGGAAGCGGCTGGTGCCCTGCGGCACCTTGCGCACGCCGAAACGCCCGTTCGCCTCCAGCCGTTCGATCACCGCGTCGGCCGCGCGCCAGGCCCGGGCGTAGTCGCGTTCGTAGCTGCGGGCGTCGCCCGGCACCAGGGCCAGCTGCGGCCAGGCCTGCGGCAGCGAGCCGCCGAACATGCGCCGCACATGGAACAGTCCCTCGATGACCGCCTTGTCCCCCGCCAGCACCGCCCCGGTCATGCCGTTGAAGTGTTTCCACAGCGACACGTAGACGGTGTCGAACAGCGCCGCGATCTCCGGCAGCTTTTTGCCCGTGTGCAGCGGCAGGTTGAACAGCCGCGCGCCGTCCAGGTGCAGGCGGATGCCGCGCTCGCGCGCCCAGGCGCTGATGCGGCGCATCTCGCCCAGGTCGGCCATGGCGTGGTCGCGGCGCCGCACCGGGCTTTCGATCGCGATCACGCCGACCCGGGTTTCCACCCGTCCGCCGCCCGAACGCTCGACCCATTGTTTGACTTCGTCCAAGGTCAGTGTGGCCTGGCCCGGCGCCAGCGGGATCAGGTTCAGGCCGCTCAGCGCCTGGGCTGCGTCGCCGCTGTCGTTGTAGAGATGGCTTTCGGCCTGCACCAGCACGCGCCGGCGGCTGCCGGCCAGGGTGCGCACCGCGACGTGATTGGCCAGGGTGCCGGTGGGCAGGAACAGCGCCGCCTCTTTCCCCAGCATTTCGGCGAACTGTTCTTCGATCCCGGCGACCACGCCGCCGCGCGAGTAGTAGTCCGGCTGCAGCTCCGCCTGCGCCAGCACCTGCTGCAGGCGCGCGGCGTATTCGCGCGGGCCCAGGCCAAGGCCGTCGGAGGCGAAGTCGATGCGCTGGAACAGGGCGTCACCGGCGGTGGCGCTTTCGGCCGCCGCGGTATTGCCGGCGATCAGCGGCGAGGCGGCGGCCAGTCCGCTGGCGGCGAGGAAGTGTCGGCGGTCCATGCAGCGCTCCCGGGTCGGATGGACGGGCGGCGCGTGAAGGCGGCCCGGCCTTGGGGAGCATAACGGCAGGCCATGGCCTCCGGCAGGGCCGGCGCGGGCCGGTTCAGTCGTCCTGGGTCAGCGGCAGGCTGTCGACGTAGAGGTCGCTGTCCTCGTCGTCGAAGGCATCCCCGGTCTGCCAGTCCTGGATCAGCACCCGGGCCAGGTCGGCCTCGTCGTCCTCGACCACGACCCGGATCTGGCCGGTGGCCGGCACCTCCGGGATCGCGCCCGCCACGTTCGGCCCGAACACATGGGCGGTGATGCCGGCGCTGACCAGCAGGTCCTGGACCAGCTGCGCGTCGAGCTCGCTTTCAGCGATGTACACGGGTGTCATGGCGGCCCCTGTTTGCCTGCCAGCCGCGGACGCGGCCTGTTTCCGCCGGCGATTAGGAGGCCTTCTTCACACAAATAATGTGACGTGGTTCACATTACGGCCCGGTTTCGGGCGCGTGGCGTCGCCGGGCAGACAAACGGAACGCCCCCGGTTCCTCGCGGAACCGGGGGCGTCGTGGGGCGGAGCCCGGAAGCGCGGTCAGCGGCGGCGGGCGGGCTTGCAGCCGTCCAGCCA
This sequence comes from uncultured Arenimonas sp., assembly GCA_946480565.1. Next base: position 5,174 of record CAMLKR010000163.1, read on the forward strand.
GACCTGGTGCAGGATGTTGTCGTATTCGGCGAAACGGCCTTCGAAGCGCGCGGTCTCGCCGCGGCGGAAGGTCAGCACCAGCGCCTGCTGGTTGGGCTTGAACACGCAGGCCACGCCGGTGCGCGGGGCGTTGTCGCCGGGCAGCTTGATGAAGGCCTCGCTGGTTTCGGGGATGTCGAAGCCGACGATGGTGTCGCCGTCCACCTGCTGGATCGACGAGACCTTGCCCTTGAGCGCATAGCGCCGGCCGGTGTGGCGCGCCACCACGGCGGCGGCATTGGCCTGGCCTTCGCGGGCGATGCGGCGCGAGAACACGTA
>CAMLKR010000164.1 GCA_946480565.1 uncultured Arenimonas sp.
AGGAAGACATGGCGCGCTGGTCCAAGGTCATCAAGGACACCGGCGCACGCGCCGACTGAGGCGCGGCGGGGCGGCAGGCGGCGCTTCGCCTGCCGCCAGGCCCCGCGCGGCCCGATCCCAACACAACGAGGAGACAACCATGAAACATTCCCTTTCCGCGGCGGCCGCAGGCCTGCTCGCACTCGGGCTCGCACCCGCGCATGCGCAAGGTGGCGGCGCGCCGGCATCCGGCGTCACGATCTACGGCGTGGCCGACGCCGGGATCGAATGGTCCAGCAACGGCGCCGGCTCGTCCCGCCGGCTGGTGTCGGGCGGCGCGCTGGGCAGCCGGCTCGGCTTCCGCGGCGTCGAGGACCTCGGCGGCGGCCTGTCCGCGGTCTTTCGCCTGGAGCAAGGCATCAACCTCGACGATGGCACCCTGGGCCAGGGCGGCCGCGCGTTCGGCCGGGAGGCTTCGGTCGGCCTGGCCAGCACCACCTGGGGCACCGTGGCGGCCGGGCGCCTGCCGACGCCCTACTACGTGGCGCAGTCCGGCGTCGACGCCTTCTCGTGGATGGGCAGCGGCGGGCACCTGGCCATCACGCGCAGCGCCGACGCGACCCGCCAGCTGCTGCCCCAGGCCGTCAGCGCCCGCTTCGACAACGCGCTGGGCTACGTGACGCCGCGGCTGGGCCCGCTGACATTGCGCGCGATGGCTGCGGCCGGGGAGCAGCAGCCCACCATCGGGCGCGCCTACAGCGCGTCGGCCGCCTACAGCGACGGCGCGCTCGACGCGGTACTGGCCTGGGCGCGGCAGGAGGGCGCGGACAACGCGAACGGCCGCATCGACGCCGTCGTCGCCGGGGGCAGCTACGACTTCGGCGCCGCCAGAATCTTCGCGGGCTACACCGCGGAGAAGAACAGCTGCAGCACCTGCACCGGCGCGCTCGCCCGCGTCCAGGGCGTGACGGGCTCCGCGGACAGCGAGTTCCGCCTGATCAACCTCGGCGCCCGCGTGCCCTTCGGCGCCTTCACGGCCATCGTGCAGGCCGTGCGGATCTCCGACCGCTCGGCCTATGCGGACGCCACCGGCCAGCGGGACGCGATATGGCTGGCCATCGGCGGCGAATACACGCTCTCCAGGCGCACGATGGCCTATGCCTCGCTGGGCGCGGTCGGCAACCGGAACGGCTCGCGCTACGCGCTGGGTTCCGGATCGGCCCAGCAGCCCGCAGGGCTCGGGGGAGCGGGCGACCACCGTTCCACCACGCTCACGCTGGGCATGCGCCACGCGTTCTGAACGGGGGGCGGCCGGCAACCGGGCCGTGCGCTCAGGCGCCAGCGCGGCGCAGGAGCGCCACCCGCACTCGCTGCCCGTGCCCGCCGGGTTCGCCGAGGCCCGGTCGGGCCTGCGGCCGGCGCGCCTGTTGCGAGCGCCGCGGGGCGCGACCCGCCGGCTTCGGCGCATGCGCCGCCACCATCCCCGTTTCCAGGCACACGCCCTGGCCTCTCAGCGGCGAGGCAGGTTGGGACACTCGCTGACCGGCGTCGTGTGCCCGGCCGCCAGGCGCTGGGCGCATGCCGGCGCGTGGTCGCAGAACGTGCACCGGACTTCCGCAGCCCGGGTCGCCGGCAGGTCGTCCTGGGTCCTTGCCGCCTGCACCTGACGCCGGGCGGTGAACTTCCGCAGTTCCAGCGCGCCGGGATGCCGGAGCCTCCACCACTCGGGTTGCAGGTTCAGCCACAGCAGCGTGGCCGCACCGCCAAGAAGCGTCAAAATCACGAGAATCCCCAGAAGCTTGTCCATGATCTTTCCTTTCTGCCATCGTCGGCGGATGCAGGCTGGGCGGCCCTGCAGATTCTGCCGTCTCCGCAGGCGCAGGCGATTTTTTGTTAGTCGCCTAACTATTAATCTAGGCCTGCCGCGGCCGGCCGTCAACCGCCGCGGGCGGCGTCCTGGACGAATGTTGATCTCGCGCAAACCCGGACGCACCCGCGGCGCCCTCCGACGCGGGGGATCCGCGGGTACGGCCGGAAGCGATCCACCGCTGCGGCCCTCCTCTCCCGCCGGCGGATGTCGTGCGCCGCAGACCCATCCGCGCCCCGAGGCACATGCAGGTACGGCCGGGGCACATGGCCGGTCGCTCCACGCGCGGCGGCGCTGGGATCCGAGCCGTCCCGGCCGCGTACTCAGCGCAGCATGCGTCCGTTGTGCGTCATCACCAGGATGTCGGCCAAGTCGATGCCGCTGGCGATCTTTCCCTCGGTCGGCGCGGAGAAGGAGACGCCGCCTAGGGACACCCCCTGCATCGCGCTCAGGTTGGCCTGAAGCGCGGGGCGCGTCAGCCCGGGTGCGCGCCGCAGGCCTTCCAGCAGCACCTGCGCGTTGATGTAGCCTTCGAACGAACTGAGGGACAGCCGGTCGTAGTTCCGGGCCTTCATCGCTGCCTGGTATTCGCGCGCCAGGGGAAGCAGCGTCGCATAGGGGTTCGGCACGACGCTGGAGAAGGCCGTGCCAACCGCATCGGCGCCCACTTGCTCCCACACCGAGCGCTCATCGACCGTGGAAAGGCAGACCATCTGCGCCCACAGTTTCGTCGCCACCTTGGCGCGGATGGCGGCGATCCCGGTCGCGGTCACGCCACCGACCACTACTACGTCGGCGCCGCTGCGCTCGATGCTCCGCGCCTGCTCGGTGTAGTCGGTGGCGTCCCGCGCATAGGGCACGGCGGCGACAAGCGGCAGTCCCTGCGCCTTCAGCACCGACTCGAAATGCGCGCGGAACGCCGTTCCCGAGTTGTCGGTCGCGTGCAGCACGGCGAAGCGGCTCCGGCCAATGGTGGGAAACAACGCGGCGATCGCGCGGATCTCCGCGTCGAACGTCGCTCGCACATGGGTGACGATCTCGGTCCCTGGGCGGCGGAATGCATCGTTTCCGTGCAGCACGCCGACGATCGGCACGCCCGCGCGGGTCGCCGCCGGAATGGCGGCGCCGATGATCGGGCCGCCGAACAAAGAGGTCACCGCGACGACGGATTCCCTTGCCGCCAGCGACCCGATGGCCTCGACGGTCTTCTCGGCCTGGTACCCGTTGTCGATGGCCAGGAGCTTGACGGGCTACCCCCGGATCCCTCCAGCGCGGTTCGCCTGTTCGAGCGCTCCGTCCACGCCCTGCCTGATCATCTCGGCCTGGCGCGCCTGTCCTCCCTGCAAAGGAAGCAGCATCACGATCTGGATCTCGCGCGCCGCCGCCCGCGCTCGGAACGGCAATCCGACGGCCGCCGCTGCGAGCACCCCTCCAATGCACGAAAAGGTGCGGCGCCGCGCTCGGTCGGTACCCGTAGGTTCAGTGTTCATTGTCTGCCTCTCTCCATCATTGGTGCGCGCGATCGGTGCCGCAGCCCCACGCCGGCCGGTCGCGCTGACTTTATGCGAGGCGACTCTAAACACTTTGTCGCGCGCTTGATAGAGTGAGTCTCAGTCAATGTGAGTCCGCCGCGCGGGTGCGACTTCCGCACGGACAGAGGCCTGCATCGCCGGGCGGGGTACTGCCCGCATGCGTCCTGCATCTCGCCGATGGCGGCTGCGCCGCACCGGGCCATATGCGCCGAAAGGCCGTGGCCTGCAAGGCTGTCACCACGGACGGCCCGGCGGGCATCGGACACGCCGAGCCGGGCCGACCGGGCCTTCACGCCGGCCGGAGGACTTCGGAGACCGTCAGCCGCACCAGGTCCAGCGTGGTCTTCTGGGCCTGCGTGGCGGGGCGTTGCAGGCTGGTCGCTAGGGACAGCGCTATGCGCAGCGGCGGCGCACCGATGACCTGGGCGCTGTAGGCAGAAGGAACAGGCGAATTGAGCAGCGCGTTGCGGGGCAGCACCGCGTAACCGGCCCCGTCGGCCACCATGTCCAGGATGGCGGCGACCCCGTCGATCTCCAGCGCGATCTCGGGCCGGCAGCCGATGAGCGCCATCTCGGCTTCCACGTGCATGCGGATCGCGTTGGGGCGCGAGGGAATGACCAGCGGCAGCCGGGCGAGCTCGGCGAGCGCGATGGGGCCGGGCGGCGGGTCCTCGGCCAGCCCGCGCGGGCGGGCGCGCACGAGCAGCAGATCCTCGTCCATGAGGTGCGACACATCCACATCGCGCACCGGCTGGCCGTTGTAGAGCACGACGATGTCCAGGCGACCGCTGACCAGTCCTCTCAGGAGTTCGCTCGAAAGCCCTTCGCTGATCGAGAGCCGAGCCTCCGGCAATTCCTTGCGGAAGGCGCGCATGAGCGGCACCGCCATCGCGCGCGCCACGCTGCTGGGCAGCCCGATGGCGACGGCGCCCGAGACGCCGCCGCGCAGGCGCTCCATGTCCTCCCGCGCCCGGGCCATCTGGTGCAGGATGCCCCGCCCATGGTCGACCAGCAACCGGCCCGCCTCCGTGGGCGTGACGCCGCGGCCATTGCGCACCAGCAGGTTCTGGCGCAGCTCCACCTCCAGCAGGCGCACCTGCCGGCTCAGGGCCGACTGGGCCATGCCGAGGGCCGCCGCGGCATGGGTGAAGCTGCCCATTTCGGCGACCCGCACAAAGTACTCGAGCTGCTTCAGATCCATCGACAAATGAGATATCTGGTAGACCAATCCGCCACTTCTTGTATAGCTGGAATTGCAGCAGAATACCCCAACATACTTAGCCACCAAACAATCATATGAGTGCTCCGCTTCGTGGAATCTCCTCCATGGCCACCCGCCAGGTGTTGGCCGAGCTGCTGGCCGCCTATGAAGCGCAGACCGGCCAGCGTGCCGCCATCGAAGCCGTGGGTGGCGTGGACGCGGCCAAGCGGGTGCAGGCCGGCGAGGCCTTCGACGTGGTGGTGCTGGCCTCCGACGCCATCGACAAGCTGATCGCGGCCGGCGCCGTCGTGGCCGGCAGCAGGACCGACTGGGTGCGCTCCGGGGTGGCCGTGGCCGTGCGCGCGGGCGCGCCGCTGCCCGACATCGGCTCGGAAGACGCGGTGCGCAGCGCCGTGCTGGCCGCGCGCAGCATCAGCTATTCCACCGGCCCGAGCGGCGTTGCACTGGCGAAACTGTTCGAGCGCTGGGGCATTGCCGACGAAGTGGCCGGCCGCATGGTGCAGGCCCCGCCCGGCGTGCCTGTGGGCTCGCTGGTGGCGCGCGGCGACGTGGAACTGGGCTTCCAGCAACTGAGCGAGCTGCTGCATGTGGAAGGCATCGCCATCGTGGGCCCGCTGCCGCCGGCGATCCAGATCACGACCATTTTTTCATCGGGTGTCAGTGCCACCAGCCAGCAGCCCGAGTCTGCCAAGGCGCTGCTCGATTTCTTCGCATCGCCTGCGGCCGCAGAAGCGAAAGAGCGCCAGGGCATGGACCCTGCCTGATTCCGCATTCCATCCAAGGAGCCCTCACATGAGCCTCATCATCGACTGCCACGGCCACTACACCACGGCCCCCAAGGCGC
>CAMLKR010000165.1 GCA_946480565.1 uncultured Arenimonas sp.
ATGTGCGGAACCTGCAGGTGCTCGCGCAGGCGGGAAGCCTGGGTGCCCTTGCCCGAACCGGGCGCGCCGAGAAGTACCAGTCGCATTGCTTCAAAACCCCTATAAACAAGGACGCACGGCACCGTCTTCACCCCGTTTGGCTATAGTGGGGCCGCCGACTGGCCGTGCGGACATGGAAACGCTACTGGCCGGACCGGTCCAAGTCAATGAAAGGCAGGAAAAAATGGGCAAAGGAACGCTCCTCTACGCGCAGTCCGGCGGGGTCACCGCCGTCATCAACGCCACCGCCAGCGCGGTGATCCAGGCCGCCCGGGCCCGCAAGGTCAAGGTGCTGGCCGCCCGCAACGGCATCCTCGGCGCCCTGCGCGAGGACCTGGTGGACACCTCGAAGGAATCGGCCGCCGCGATCCTCGCGCTGGCCCATACCCCCGGCGGAGCCTTCGGGTCCTGCCGCTACAAGCTCAAGTCGATCGAACAGGACGCGGCGAAATACCAGCGCCTGCTCGAGGTGCTGAAGGCGCACGACGTGCGCTGGTTCCTTTACAACGGCGGCAACGATTCCGCCGACACCGCACTGAAGCTGTCGAAGATGGCGGCGGCGTCGGGTTATCCGCTCACCTGCATCGGCGTGCCCAAGACGGTGGACAACGATCTCGTCGTCACCGACTGCTGTCCGGGTTTCGGCTCGGCGGCGAAGTACACCGCGGTGTCGGTCGCCGAGGCCGCGCTCGACGTCGCCGCGATGGCCGACACCTCGACCAAGGTCTTCGTCTACGAGGTGATGGGCCGCCACGCCGGCTGGCTGGCCGCGGCCGGCGGCCTGGCCGGCAAGGACAAGGACGATGCGCCGCAGGTCATCCTGTTCCCCGAGATCGCCTACGACGAGGCGAAGTTCCTCGCCCGCGTGCAGGAAACGGTGAAACGCGTCGGCTGGTGCGTGGTGGTGGTCTCGGAAGGCATCCGCCATCCGGACGGAAGCTTCGTCGCCGACGCCGGCGCCGGCAAGGACGCCTTCGGCCACAGCCAGCTCGGCGGCGTCGGGCCGCTGCTGGCCGCGACGGTGAAGGACAAGCTGGGCCTGAAGGTGCACTGGACCGTGCCCGACTACCTGCAGCGTTCGGCCCGCCACCTGGCCTCGAAGACCGATCTGGCGCACGCCCAGGCCGTCGGCAAGGCCGCCGTCGAGTACGCGCTCAAGGGCCTCAACGGCGTCATGCCGGTCATCGTCCGGACCAGCGAAAAACCCTATCGCTGGAAGGTGGAACCGGCGGCTCTGGACCGCATCGCCAACGCCGAGAAGACCATGCCCAAGGGCTTCATCGACAGGTCCGGCTACGGCATCACCGCCGCCTGCCGCACCTACCTGGAACCCCTGGTCCGGGGCGAGGCGCCGCCACCCTATCGTCCGGATGGCCTGCCCAATTACGTTCGACTCAAGCTGACCGCCGTGGCGAGGAAACTGCCTCCCTTCGGCTGATCCCCAGGCCGTGCCATCCGGCCGGATGGCACGGTGACCACCGGCACATCCGGGCGCACGCCACGGCTGGGAGCATTCGCACCCTTTGTCGTCCGCCGTCATCCGCGTTCCCGGAGAACCTCGTGAAACCGATCCGCCCGCTGTCCTTCCTCGCCCTGGTCCTGGGCCTCTGTTCCACTGGCGCCGTGCTGGCCCAGGCCGGCTCCGGCAACCTCTACAGCGTCACCACCAAGATGGAAATGCAGGGCATGCCCTTCGCCATGCCGGCGAACACGGTGCAGGTCTGCGGCCCCAAGGACCAGGCCAGCGACAAGATGGTGCCGCACGACGAGAACTGCACGGTCAGCAATTTCCGCCAGTCCGGCAACAAGTCCAGCTTCACCATGACCTGCCGCGGCGAGAACCCGATGACCGCCACCGGCGAGTTCGAGCGCCTCAGCGCCGACGCCTATCGCGGCCGCATGCAGATGAAGGGCGAGATGGAAGGCGAACCCATGGACATGACCATGACGTTCGAGGGCAAGAAGATCCGCGACTGCGACTACGCCACCGAGTCGCCGGAAGCCCAGGGCCGCGCCATGCTGGCCAAGACCTGCGAAGAGCAGCTGCGCCAGCCGGCCTGGCAGGCCTACGAATCCTTCACCGGTCCGAACGCCGTCTGCCCGACCTACAAGCCGCGCTACTGCAGCGCGATGCAGGCCGCCTCGATCAAACCCGACGTCATCCGCAACGCGGACCACGCGGCGCAGGAGATGAGCAAGGCCGGCGTCCAGGGCCCGACGCTCTGGACCGCTTTCCAGGCCTGCGGCACCACGCGCCAGGCCGCGCTCGCCAAGGCCTGCCCGATGGCCGAGAAGAGCCGCGACTATGCCTTCATCACCGGCTACTGCCCGACCCTGGTGGCCGAGGTCTGCGCTTCGGCCGATCCGGCGAAGGACCATGAGTTCGTGATCCAGAGCTGCCCGGTCCAGGCCAAGGCGGCCGCGGCCCAGCACTGCGCCGGCCGCGACTTCACCGCGATGCGCATGTCGCCCTACGCCAACTTCTGCAGCCAGTACGCCGCCGGCAGCCTGCAGCAGCGCAACGCCGGCGCGACCGGCGCCGCCGCGCGCCCGACCGCGCAGCCGCAGCCGAAGCCGGAAGAAGAGGAAGCGGCCAAGCCGTCCTGGCGCGACCGCCTGAAGGCCGCCAAGGACAAGCTGACCGGCGATTGATCCATGCGGTTCTGGCTGGCGCTGTGCCTGTGCTTCGCGGCGCCGTCCCTCGCGGCGGCGCCGGTGGATGCCTATCCGGACGTCGCGGCGGCCTACTGGGTTGAAATCGACGGTGAGCCCGTTTGGGCCGGCCAGCCCGACCGGGCGCTGCCGATGGCCAGCCTGGCCAAGCTGATGACCGCCCTGGTACTGGCCGAGGGCGGCGGTCTCGACCAGGTGGTCACCGTCGGCGCCGGCACCGCCCAGGCCACCGGCACCCGCATCGGCCTGCGACCCGGCGAACGTTACGTCGCGGCTGACCTGTTCACCGCCATGCTGGTGCGTTCGGCCAACGACGCCTGCCGCGCCCTGGCCGACTGGAAAGGCGGAGATCTCGCCGGCTTCGTCGCGCTGATGAACGCCCGCGCCGCCGAACTGGGCATGACCCGGACCCGGTTCGCCAACGCCTGTGGCCACGATGCCCCGGGCCAGGCCAGCAGCGTGCGCGACCTGGCGCGGCTGGCGCGCGCCGCCATCGCGCAGCCGCGCATCGCCCTGGACGTCCGCCGCCTGCGCTACACGCTGCGCAGCCAGGCGGGGCGCGAGATCCCGATGAACACCACCAACGCGCTGCTGGAGCAGGTGCCCGGCGCGATCGGCCTGAAGACCGGCTACACGCCGGGCGCCGGCCGCTGCCTGATCGCGCTGGCGCAGCGCGACGGCCACGAGGTGCTGGTGGTGCTGCTGAAGGCGCCCGACCGCTGGTGGGACAGCGTCGCGCTGCTCGAACTGGCCTTCGACCAGGCGCAGCGCACGCCGCGTCCGCAATGAACGACGCGCGCCTCCTGCGCGCGGGCCTGGCCGCCGGCCTGTGCGGACTGGTGGTCGCCGTCTACTGGGCAACGCTGGCAGCGCCCTTCCATTTCGACGACTACGCGGTGGTGGTCGACAACCCGGCGGTGCATGCCCTCGCGGCGTGGTGGGCGTCGATGCCCGGCATCCGGCCGCTGCTCAAGCTCGCCTACGCATTGAACTGGGCCCTGTCCCCGGGCCCGTTCGGTTTCCATGCCGCGAACCTCGGCCTGCACCTGGCCAATACCCTGCTGGTGTGGGCCGTAGCGGGGCAGTGGCTGCGCAGGCTGGCGCCGGATGCGCCAGGGCCATGGGCCAGCGCGGCGGTGGCGCTGCTGTTCGCCCTGCATCCGGCCGCCACCGAATCGGTGAGCTATGTCAGCGGCCGCTCGATGTCGCTGATGGCCACGTTCTACCTGGCGGCGCTGTGGATGCAGGCGGCCGCGGACGCCCGCAGGCAACCGGAACGATGGCGGTTTGCCTCGGCCCTGCTGTTCGGCGCGGCGCTGGCGGTGCGCGAAACGGCCATGACGCTGCCGCTGGCCGTGCTGATGCTGGCCTGGTTCGCCGGCACGCCGCTGCGCCACGCGCTTTCCAGCCTGCGCTGGCACGGCGTGATGCTGGCGATCGCGGTGGCCGCCGCGGCGCTGGCGCCCGGTTACGACCGCTTCTTCCACTACAGCCTCGGCACGCGCGGCCTGGAGGCGCAGCTGCTCGGGCAGACGACGGCGCATGCACACCTGGTGCTGCACAGCCTGTTCGGCCTGCGGACGAACCTGGACCCGGCGCTGGACATTCCGGCAGGCTGGGGCGCGGTGCAGATCGCGGTCGTGCTTGCTGCGCTGGCATCGATCATCGTTGCGATCCGATCGCGGCGACGCTGGCCCTGGCTCGGCTTCGCGATCGGCTGGTACTGGCTGCAGCTGGCGCCGGGCAATTCGCTGATGCCGCGCTTCGACCTGGCCAACGACCGGCACCTGTACCTGGTGCTGCCCGGCGCTGCCTTGGCCGTGGTCGTCGCGCTGGCCGCGATCCGGCTGCCGCGGCTGGGCCCGGCGGCGCTGGCGCTGGTCGCCCTGCTCTGCGCGCAGGCGACCTGGACGCGCAACCAGGACTACCGCAGCGAGCGCCTGCTCTGGCAGGCCACGGTCGCCGGATCGCCGGGCAAGGCGCGGCCCTGGGTGAACCTGGGCTGGGCCCGGCAGGCCGAAGGCGACATCGAGGGCGCGCGGGCCGCCTACGAATGTGCGCTGCGGCTGCAGCCGGACCATGAACAGGCGGCGATCAATCTGTCCCTGCTTGCGCCGTCCGCCGCGTCGGGCCGCCCCGACAGCGGCTGCCCACGCCGGCCCGGCCCGCCCTGAAGGCGCTCCCGCTGCCCCGGTGAGCGCCGGTGGCGCCCCCCTCCCCCCTTTGCCATACTCGGGCCAGGCGGCCCTTTGGCCGCTTATGTTTGTTCATCCTGTTGAACTCTGGGGAGGGTTTGCATGTTCGAGCAATACGGTTTGCATCTTGCGATCGCCTGTGCGGCGGTCGCCATCCTTTACGGAATCATCGTCGCGCGCTGGATCGTCGCCCAGCCCGCCGGCAACGAAAAAATGCAGAAGATCGCCGCGGCCATCCAGGAAGGCGCGGGCGCCTACCTGCGGCGGCAGTACATGACCATCGCCATCGTCGGCGTGGTTCTGTTCCTGGTGATCGGCTTCGCACTGGGCAGCTGGCCCACGGCGATCGGCTTCGCGCTGGGCGCCATCCTGTCCGGCGCCGCCGGCTTCATCGGCATGTTCGTCTCGGTCCGCGCCAACGTGCGCACGGCGCAGGCGGCCACGGTGAGCCTCAACACCGCGCTCAACGTCAGCTTCAAGGGCGGCGCCATCACCGGCATGCTGGTGGTCGGCCTGGGCCTGCTGGGC
>CAMLKR010000166.1 GCA_946480565.1 uncultured Arenimonas sp.
ACTGGGTCAGGGCCGGCATCTTCAGGTCGGGCATCACGATCAGGATGCCGATGGCCAGGCCGATGATGGTGCCGATCTTCAGGAAGGTGGACAGGTAGTCGCGCGGCGCCAGCAGCAGCCATACCGGCAGCACCGCGGCCACGAAGCCGTAGCCGATCAGCATCCAGGTGATCTGGGTGCCGGTGAAGGTGAAGGCCGGGCCCCAGGTCGGGTGCGCGGCCACGTCGCCGCCGAACCAGATCGCGGCCACCAGCAGCGCGATGCCCACCACCGAGATCTCGCCGATCCGGCCGGGGCGGATGTAGCGCATGTACAGGCCCATGAACACCGCGATCGGAATGGTCGCGATCACCGTGAACATGCCCCAGGGGCTTTCGGCCAGCGCCTTCACCACGATCATCGCCAGCACCGCCAGGATGATGATCATGATCAGGAAGGCCCCGAACAGGGCGATGGTGCCGGGTACGCGGCCCATCTCCTCGCGCACCAGGTCGCCGAGCGAGCGGGCGTCGCGGCGGCTGGAGATCACCAGCACCATGAAGTCCTGCACCGCGCCGGCCAGCACCACGCCGGCGATCAGCCACAGGGTGCCGGGCAGGTAGCCCATCTGCGCCGCCAGCACCGGGCCGACCAGCGGGCCGGCGCCGGCGATCGCCGCGAAGTGGTGGCCGAACAGCACGTGCTTGTGGGTCGGCACGAAGTCCAGGCCGTCGTTGCGCAGCACGGCCGGCGTGGCCCGGGTGCGGTCGATGCCCAGCACCCGGTCGGCGATGAACAGGCCGTAGTAGCGATAGGCCACCAGGTAGATCGACACCGCCGCGAACACGATCCAGAGCGCGCTGATGCTCTCGCCGCGGCGCAGCGCCACCGTGCCCAGCGCGAAGGCGCCCAGCACGGCCAGCAGGCCCCAGGCGGCGTGACGGGTGAGCTTGTTCATGCGGACGGTTCCCGGGGTGAGGATCGCCGTCCAGTCTAGGGACTGGGCGGGGCCGGGGCCGTCCGACCTTGGTCGAATGTCCCCCACGCACCGCCGGCCTGCAAGTCCCTCAGTCCAGCGGATAACCCCAACGCGCCGCGTGCGGCGCCAGCGTGGCCAGGTGCGGCTGCAGCTGGTCGCGGTAGCGGGCCCAACGCCCCAGGGCGCGCCGGTAGATGGGTTCGGCCACCTGCTGGTAGCTGTTGGTGCGGATGCGGCCGCGGTCGCGGTTGCGCTGCTCCGGGTCCAGCATCGACGGGTCCCAGGCGACGCCCAGGAAGCGGCAGGCCTCGGCGGCCTCCTGCTCCGGCGAATCCACCAGGTTTTCGTAGCGCACGTAGTGGATCGGCAGCGACAGGCGGGCCTCGAGCTTGCGCCACAGCCCGAACACCGCGTCGTACATGCGCACGGTGTCGGCCAGCGTGTAGAAGTTCACGAAGGCGTCGTTCACCGCGTACTGCTGCATGAAGTTGCTCATCACCACGTCGCCGGGATGGCGCAACGCGAACAGCAGGCGCGCCTTCGGGAACAGCGCCTGGATCAGGCCCGCGTGGATGCTGCGCAGCGGCAGCTTGTCCAGCACCACGTGGCTGCCGCCGGCACCGTGGCGGGCGATGGCCATGCGGTACATGCGGCGCAGCGCCTGGCGGTCGCCGGCGTCCATGCCGGCGATGGCCGGCGGGTAGCCGCCCGGCAGGCCCTCGATGGTGTGGATCAGCGGCTCCAGCGTCGGCTTCTCCTCGATCGAGTGCACGCCGGGGTGGCTGTCGAGGATGGTGTCGAGCAGGGTGGTGCCCGAACGCGGGAACCCGACCAGGAAACACAGGTCGGCGCCCAGGTCGCCGTCGTCCAGGCCGGCGTCGATGCCCGGCGCACCCTGGTCCAGCCAGGCCGAGATCTGCGCGACGCCGCGGAAGAAGGCGTCGCCGTCGACGCCGCGCCGGCGCACGCTCTGCGAGGCCAGCAGATTGCCCTGTTCGAAGGCGCGGAAGGCGGCCTCGTTCTGGTTGTTGCGGTCGAGCACCGTGCCCAGTTCATAGAAGTACTGCTGGCGCACGCGCTGGGGCAGGCGGGCGGGGTCCAGCCGGCGCAGCCGGGTCTCGGCGCCGAGCAGGTCGCCCTGGCGGCGCTCGAGCTTGGCGGCCTCGATGTTGAGCAGCGGATGGCCGGGCGCGCGGCTCAGGCCGGAGGTGACGGCATCACGGGCCTGCTCCAGCTGGCTGGACATCTCGTGCACGCCGGCCAGTTCGGCCCAGGCGTCGGCGTCCTCCGGCTGCAGCGCCAGGGCCTTCTGCAGGGCCTGCAGCGCCGCCGCCGGTTCGGACAGTTCGTTCAGCAGCACGCCCAGGTAGTACCAGGCCGACTGGTTGTCGGGCGCCAGCTGCAGCGCGCGTTCATAGCGCTGGCGCGCCTTGCCCAGGTCGCCGGCCAGCTGCATGCACAGGCCGGCGTTGACCATGGCCTCGACGTCGTCGCGGTTGCGCTCGAGCAGGGCCTCGAAGCAGGCCAGCGCGGGATCGGGCTGCTCCAGCGCGAAGCGGGTGATGCCCAGGTTCAGGCGGGCGGAGCGGTAGCCGGGCGAGATCGACAGCGCCTGCTCGAAGGCCTCGCAGGCCCGCTCGAGCTGGCCACGGGCGCGCAGCGCGTGGCCCAGGTTGTGCCAGGCCTCGGGATAACGCGGGTCGGCGTGCACGGCGCGCTCGAAGGCCGAAAGCGCGGCGGGGGTCTGGCCCAGGTTGTGCAGGGCGCGGCCCAGGTGGTTGTGGGCCGGCGCCAGGGCCGGCGCCAGGGCGATCGCCTGCCGGCACAGGTCCACGGCACCGGCGAAGTCGCCGGCCAGGTGCCGTTCGATGGCGCCGGCCACCAGGCTGCGCGGATCGCCTGGCGACCGCGGCAGCTGTTTCAGCGCGGCCGCGGCCTCGGCGTTGCGGCGTTCGCCCAGCAGTTGCTCGCGCAGGCGCTCGTTGCACAACGGGTCCGCGGCGAAAGCGCCGAGCACGGCCAGCGCGCCCTCGGCATCGCCGGTGCGCAGGCGAAGCCACGCCAGGTGCCAGCCGGCCATCGGATCGCGGTCCTGGGTGGCCAGCGAGGCGAGCAGGGCGTCGGCCTCGTCCGTGCGGCCGTCGGCGGCCAGGGCCAGGGCGTGGTCGATGCGTTGGGGGTCGGTGGGCATCCTGCGGTTTCCGTCGGTCCTGCGGCCCGGATTGTAGGCCTGCGGGCCGGCGCAAAGAAAAAGGCCCGCCGAAGCGGGCCTTTACTTGAAGATGGTGCCCAGGAGAGGACTCGAACCTCCACGGTTTTACCCGCTAGTACCTGAAACTAGTGCGTCTACCAATTCCGCCACCTGGGCAAGTCCGAGCGCATGCGCAACGGAGCCGCATAAGTTAATGACCTGTCCCGGTCTTGTCAATTGCCTGCATCGGTTCAGCCGCAGATTCGCCGGACTGGCTTGCCCCGGGGTGTACCATGCCGGCATGAACAAGCCCCCGAAGAAGAGCGGTACCGGCGGCAAACTGCCGCCCTGGATGCCTGAAAGCGCGCGTTCCGCGGCCCCCGCCAAACCCTCCCGAGGGGATGCGCCCGGAAAACCCCGGGGCGGTGCCAGCGGCAAGCCCAAGGCGGGCAAGGCCGCCGCCAAGGGCGGGAAGCCAGGCGGGTCCCCGGCCCGGCCGCCGAAGGGCGGTTCGCCGGCCCGCGCCCGCAAAGACCCGCGCACCACGTTCGGCGGCCGGCCCGACCCGCACGCGTCGCGCGAAGCGCAGAAATACGAACAGCCCATCACCAGCCGCGAGGCGATCGCCGAGTTCCTGGCGGAAAGCGACGGCCCGCTGACCGCGGAGGAGATCGCGCGCGCGCTGGGCCTGACCGCGCCCGACCGCTTCGACGCCCTGTCGCGCCGGCTGGCCGCGATGCTGCGCGACGGCCAGCTGCTGATGAACCGGCGGGGCGGTTACGCCGCCGCCCGCCAGCTCGACCTGATCGCCGGCACCGTCATCGCCAATCCCGACGGCTTCGGCTTCCTCAAGTGCGAGGACGGCGGCGACGACCTGTTCCTGCCGCCCGGCGAACTGCGCAAGGCCCTGCACGGCGACCGCGTGCTCGCCAGCGTCACCGGCGTCGACCGCCGCGGCCGCCGGGAAGGCGCCATCGTCGAGGTGCTCGAGCACCGGCTCACCCGCCTGACCGGCCGCTACAGCGAACGTTCGCGCATCGGCATGGTCGTGCCCGACGACCGCCGCGTGCTCACCGAAGTGCTGATTCCGCCGGAAGACCGCAACGAGGCCCGCGAGGGCCAGCTCGTGGTGGTGGAAGTCACCGCGCCGCCGGAGAAGGGCAGGCCGCCGATCGGCCGCATCCTGCTGGTGCTGGGCGACAAGCTGACGCCTTCGCTGGTGGTGCAGGCCGCCATCCATGGCCACGACCTGCCGCACGAGTTCCCGCGCGAGGCCCTGGCCGAAGCCGCCCTGGTGCCGGTGGACGTGCCCGAGGCCGAGACCCGCGACCGCGTCGACCTGCGCAAGGTGCCCCTGGTCACCATCGACGGCGAAGACGCCAAGGACTTCGACGACGCGGTGTGGTGCGAACCGAACTCCGAAGGTTTCCGCCTGATCGTCGCCATCGCCGACGTCTCGCACTACGTGCGGCCGGGCACGGCGCTGGACGACGAGGCGATCAAGCGCGCGACGTCGGTGTATTTCCCGGGCTTCGTGGTGCCGATGCTGCCCGAGACCCTGTCCAACGGCATCTGCTCGCTGATGCCGAAGGTCGAACGGATGTGCTTCGCCTGCGACATGCAGGTGGACTTCGAGGGCAATGTCACCCGCTCGAGATTCTACGAAGCGGTGATGCGCTCGCACGCGCGCCTCACCTACACCCAGGTCTGGAAGGCCGTGGGCGAGGCCGATACCGAGGCCGGCGCCGAAGCCGTGGCCCAGATCGGCTCGCTGATGCCGCAGGTGCAGCGCCTGCACCAGCTGTACAAGGTGCTGGCCAAGGCCCGCAACCGCCGCGGTGCCATCGAGTTCGAGTCGGGCGAGGTGCGCTTCGTGCTGGACAACAAGGGCGAGGTGGTGCAGGCCGGCATGCTCGAGCGCAACGACGCCCACAAGCTGATCGAGGAATGCATGATCGCGGCGAACGTCGAGGCCGCGAAGTACATCACGTCGAAGCAGATCCCGGCGCCGTTCCGCGTGCATCCGCGGCCGCCCGAGGCCAAGTTCGCCGACCTGCTGGAATACCTGTCCGAGTTCGGGCTCAGCCTGCCGCCCTGGGCGAAGGTGCAGCCCAAGGACTTCACCAACCTGCTGCGCAAGATCCGGGTACGCCCGGACGCGCCGCTGCTGGAAACCGTGCTGCTGCGCTCGCAGAGCCTGGCCGTCTACCAGACCGAGAACCTGGGCCACTTCGGCCTGGCGCTGGAGGCCTACGCCCACTTCACCTCGCCGA
>CAMLKR010000167.1 GCA_946480565.1 uncultured Arenimonas sp.
TGAGGTCGACCACCGGCAGCAGGCTGCCGCGCACGTTGGCCACGCCCAGCATCCAGGGGTGCGCGCCCGGCACGGCGGTGACCGGCGGCAGCGGCAGGATCTCCACCACCTCGTCGAAGGACGAGACCAGGCGGCGCTGTCCCAGCCGGAAGCCGACGCCGCGCCAGTGGCCAGGCGCCTCGACCATCTCCGGACGGCCGGCCACGTGGGCGAGCGAGCGCTCCTCGTAGTCGAGCAGGGTCTCGAAGGGGCCGGGGCGCTTGTTCTGCGAGGGCGAGTTCTTGGCCATGGCGGATCAGCCGGCCGGGACGTACTTGCGGATGGCCGACAGCAGCTCATCGCGGGTGAAGGGCTTGGTCAGGTACTGCTCCGAGCCGACGATGCGGCCACGCGCCTTGTCGAACAGGCCGTCCTTGGAGGACAGCATGATCACGGGCGTGGACTTGAACATCTGGTTGTTCTTGATCAGCGCGCAGGTCTGGTAGCCATCCAGGCGCGGCATCATGATGTCGACGAAGACGATCTGCGGCTGGTGGTCGGCGATCTTGGCGAGCGCCTCGAAACCGTCGGTCGCGGTCACCACGTCGCACCCCTCTTTCTTGAGCAGGGTCTCGGCGGTCCGGCGGATCGTCTTCGAGTCGTCAATGACCATGACCCGCAAGCCGGCCAGGTGGTTTTCGTCCATCTCACTCCCCATAACATTGCAGTCCCTGGCGGTGCGGGCACCGTCCGGCGGCCCGCAGATTCCTAGCTTATATCCCAGCCGCGCCCAAATGTGTCAAGCACTTGGCGGTTCCGGCGTGATCGCCTGCACGGTCCGCCGGAGGCCCTGCTAGGCTAGGCGCCCGGGATGACGGAGATGCAGGCGCCGATGGCACTGGACGTGGCCGTGGTGATGGACCCGATCGGCAAGATCAAGATCGGCAAGGATACAAGCTTCGCGATGATGCTTGAGGCCCAGCGTCGCGGGCACCGGCTGCACTACGTGGTTCCCGGCGGCCTGTCGCTGGATGGCGCGCGGCCGATGGCCCGCCTGGCCCCGGTCCAGGTCCGGGACGACCCGGCCGACTGGCACACCCTGGGCCCTGCCGACACCCGGCCCCTGGCCAGCATGGACGTGGTGCTGATGCGCACCGACCCGCCGGTGGACGCCGACTACCTGCACGACACCCACATCCTCAGCCTGGCCCAGGCCGAGGGCGTGCTGGTGGTCAACGACCCGCGCGGCCTGCGCGACTTGAACGAGAAGCTGGCCGCCCTGCTCTTCCCCCAGTGCTGCCCGCCGACCCGGGTGTCGCGCCATGCGGCCGAACTCAAGGCCTTCGTGGCCGAACACGGCGACGCCGTGCTCAAGCCGCTGGACGGCATGGGCGGCCGCTCCATCTTCCGGGTGCGGGCCGGCGACCCGAACCTGAACGTGATCCTGGAGACCCTGACCGAGGGCGGCCGGCACCTGGCCCTGGCCCAGCGCTACCTGCCGGAGATCGCCGACGGCGACAAGCGCATTCTTCTGGTGGACGGCGAGCCGGTGCCCTACTGCCTGGCCCGGATCCCGCAGGGCGACGAGTTCCGCGGCAACCTCGCCGCCGGCGGCCGCGGCGAGGGCCGCCCGCTGTCGGACCGCGACCGCTGGATCGCGGCCCAGGTCGGCCCCGAGCTCAGGCGCCGGGGCATGCTGTTCGTCGGCCTGGACGTGATCGGCGACTGGCTGACCGAGGTCAACGTCACCAGCCCCACCTGCGTGCGCGAGCTCGATGCCCAGTTCGGCCTGAACATCGCCGGCCAGCTGTTCGACGCCATCGAGGCCCGCCGGGCCGCCCGGGCCTGAGCGGATGGCGGCACCGGCAGTCCAGATCGGCCCCGCGGAGCGGCTCAGCGCCACCCTGGCGCTGTCCCTGGTCGCCTTCGGGGTGCTGATCCTGGGCGTGGGCTTCGCCCGCGACGCGGCGGCCCCGGTCACCCCGACCCTGGACGTGATCCTGACCGAGACCCGCAGCGACGAGCCCCCGAAGGACGCCGACTTCATCGCCCAGGCCGACAACCAGGGCGGCGGCGATCAGGAGCGGGCCGAACGGCCGCGCGAGGAGCAGCTGGCGCCGGTCCCCAAGCCCGAACCCGGCCTGGCCCCGGAGACCCTGGTCGCCCAGGCCCCGCCGCCCGAACCCGAGCCCACCCCACGCCTGCTGACCACCACCGGCGCCAGCGACCGCGCCCTGCCCCTGCCCAAGGACCAGCGCGACACCCGCCCCAGCGCCCTGCCCCAGGGCCGCGAGCTGATCGAGCAGAACCTGGAGATGGCGCGCCTGGCGGCCGAGATCGAGCGCCGGCAGGAGCTGCTGGCCAAACGCCCCAAGCGCAAGTTCGTCACCGCCAGCACGCGCGAGTACGAATACGCCACCTACCTGCGGGCCTGGGTGGCCAAGGTGGAGCGGGTCGGCAACCTCAACTACCCGGACGAGGCGCGCCGCCGCGGCCTGGGCGGCCGGCTGGTGCTGACCGTGGCCGTGCGGCGCGACGGCAGCATCGAGGAGATCGTGCTCAACCGCAGCAGCGGGCTGGGCGTGCTGGACCAGGCCGCGATGCGCAGCGTGCGCCTGGCCGAACCCTTCCCGCCGCTGCCGGTGACGAAGGAGAACGTCGACGTGCTGCACATCACCCGCACCTTCGACTACCTCAACGGCACCGTCGCCACCGAATAGGGCCTCAGCCCATCAGCGCGGCGATCACCGCCATGCGCACCGGCAGGCCGTTGGCGACCTGCCGCAGGATCACCGACTGCGGGCCGTCGGCCACGCCGCCGTCGATCTCGACGCCGCGGTTCATCGGCCCCGGGTGCATCACGATGGCGTCGGGCTTGGCCAGGGCCAGCCGCGCCGGGCTCAGGCCGAATTCCCGGTAATAACCCTCCAGCGAAGGCACCAACCCCTCGTCCATTCGCTCGCGCTGCAGGCGCAGCATGATCGCCGCATCCACGCCGGCCACCGCCTGGTCGAAGTCGTGGAAAACCCGGCAGCCGTGCAGCACGTCATCGCCGGGCAGCAGGTTGGCCGGGCCGCAGACGCGGATCTCGCCGCAGCCCAGGGCGCGCAGCGCATGCAGGTCGGAGCGCGCGACGCGCGAGTGCTTCAGGTCGCCGGCGATCAGCACGGTCAGGCGCGAGAAGTCGGCGCCCTTGTGCTGGCGCAGGGTCAGCATGTCGAGCAGGCCCTGGGTCGGATGCGCCGCGCGGCCGTCGCCGGCATTGATGATGCGCGTGCCCGGCGCCGCGCCGGCGGCCAGGGCCGCCACCGCGCCGTTGTCGGCATGGCGCACCACGAACAGGTCCACGCCCATGGCCTCGAGCGTGCGCAGCGTGTCGAGCGCGCTTTCGCCCTTCTTCGTGGACGAAGTGGCCAGGTCGAAGTTCAGCACGTCCATGCCCAGACGGGTCGCAGCCAACTGGAAGCTGCTGCGGGTGCGGGTCGAGGTTTCGAAGAACAGGGTGCACAGGCTGCGGCCGGCGAGCCGGTCGCGCAGGGCGGTGCCGCGGTGGGCCTGGGGGCGCAGCGCCTCGGCGTCGTCGAGCAGGGCGCGCAGCGTCGCGGCCGGCAGGCCTTCCAGGGTCAGCAGGTGGCGCAGGCGGCCGTCCGGATGCAGCTGCAGGTCGTGGCTCATGGGGTGGCGGGGTCCAGGGGGAGGCGGGAATGGGGTTCGGACAGCCAGCGCTCGAGGATGACCACGGCGGCCAGCGCATCGAGCTGGGCGGCCTGGTGCCGCTTGCGGGCACCGGCGGCGCGGGCGGCGGCGAAACGCTGCGCGGCCTCGATCGAACTGCGGCGCTCGTCCACCTGCTGCACCGGCAGCGCGTAACGTTTGGCGAGGTCACGGGCGAAGCCGCGGGCGCGCTGGCGGATCGGCTGGTCGCCGCCGTCGAGCGTGGCCGGATCACCGACCACCAGGCCGTCGGGCCGCCACTCCTGCACCCAGCGGTCCAGGCGCGCCCAGTCCGGGCCGCTGTCGAACACGTCCAGCACGCCCACTTCGCGCGCGCTGGAGGACACGGTGTTGCCGACCGCCACGCCGATGCGGCGCGCGCCGACGTCGAAACCCAGCAGGGTGGTCAGCGCGCTCACGCGTGTCCCGCGTAGCCGGTCAGCCGCGCCAGGTCGACGCCGGCGCTGAAGGCGGCGGCCTGCCAGCGCTGGTCCAGGGGCCGGTGGAACAGGATGTCGCGGTCGGCCGGGACGGTCAGCCAGCTGTTCTCGGCGAGCTCGGCCTCGAGCTGGCCGGCGGTCCAGCCGGCGTAGCCCAGGGCCACCAGCACGTTCTCCGGGCCCTCGCCGCCGGCCATCGCCACCAGGATGTCGCGCGACGTGGTCACGGCCAGGCCGCGCCCGAAGCGCAGGGTGGAATTCCATTCGCGCGGGTCGTCGTGCAGCACGAAGCCGCGGTCCGGCTGCACCGGTCCGCCGGCGACCAGGGGCTGGCCGGCGCCGGCCACGGTGTCGGTCGCCAGCTCCATCTGCGCCAGCAGCTCGGCCAGCGTGTAGTCGGCCGCGCGGTTGATGACGATGCCCATCGCGCCGTTGGCGTCGTGCTGGCAGATCAGGGTCACCGAGCGCTGGAAGTTCGGATCCTCCAGCGCCGGCATCGCGATCAGGAAGTGATCGGCCAGGAACTGTCCGGGCGGGGTCGGGGCGTGCGGCATGGCGGCATTCTAGCGCGGCGCCACCGCGTGCCGGCGCCGGAAAAAGAAAACGCCGGGCGGACCCGGCGTTTCCCGGCGGCCCCCTGGCGGGCGCCTACTTGACCTCGGACAGCTCCACGCCGTCCAGCCCCTGGGACAGGGTGCGGGCATCGCCACCCTGGGCCAGCTTGATCTTCAGGCGCACCTCGTTGGCCGAGTCGGCGAAACGCAGGGCGTCCTCGTAGCTGATCTCGCCGGCCTGGTAGAGCTCGAACAGGGCCTGGTCGAAGGTCTTCATGCCCAGGTTCGTCGATTCCTTCATCACGTCCTTGAGCTTGTGGATCTCGCCGTCGCGGATGTAGTCCTGCACCAGCGGCGTGCCCAGCATGATCTCCATCGCGACGCGGCGCGACTTGCCGTCGGGCGTGGGGATCAGCTGCTGGGCCACCACGCCCTTGAGGTTCATCGAAAGGTCCATCAGCAGCTGGCTGCGGCGGTCTTCCGGGAAGAAGTTGATGATGCGGTCCATCGCCTGGTTGGCGTTGTTGGCGTGCAGCGTGCACAGCACCAGGTGGCCGGTTTCGGCGAAGGCGATGGCGTGGTCCATGCCCTCGCGGGTGCGCACCTCGCCGATCATGATCACGTCGGGCGCCTGGCGCAGGGTGTTCTTCAGCGCCGCTTCCCAGCTGTCGGTGTCGATGCCGACTTCGCGCTGGGTGATGATGCAGCCCTCGTGCTTGTGCACGAA
>CAMLKR010000168.1 GCA_946480565.1 uncultured Arenimonas sp.
CGCCCTGTACTACGCCATCGAGGACTTCTCGGTGCGCGACTACGTCGGCGGCTACCAGGACTGCCAGGACCGCGTGCTGCGCCTGATCGGCGATCCGGTCGAACGCTACCGGGAAGACCCGGTGCGCATGCTGCGCGCGGCAAGGCTGGCGGCCAAGCTGGGCTTCAGCATCGCGCCCGACGCCGCCGCGCCGATCCCGGAACTGGCCCACCTGCTGTCGGCGGCGCCGCCGGCGCGGCTGTTCGACGAATGCCTGAAGATGTTCCTGGCCGGGCACGCCGAGCAGAGTTTCCTGCTGCTGGAACAACACGGCCTGCTGCCGGCCCTGTTCCCGGAAACCGCGACCGCCCTGGCCACCAACCGCAGCGGCGCGCTGCGCGCCATGCTGCTGCAGGCACTGCGCAACACCGACCAGCGCGTGGCGCAGGACAAGCCGGTGACGCCCGCCTTCCTGTTCGCCGCGCTGCTGTGGCCGGCCTATTGCCGCGAGCTGGCGGTGCTGCAGAAGGGCGGCACCGATCCGCTGGTGGCGCAGCAGCGCGCCGCCGACCGCGTCACCCTGCACCAGGCGCAGCGCATCGCGCTGCCGCGCCGGTTCTCGCTGCCGATGCAGGAGATCTGGCTGCTGCAGCCGCGCTTCAGCCAGCGCGTGCGCAAGCGCGTGTTCCGGCTGCTGTCGCATCCGCGATTCCGTGCCGCCTACGACTTCCTGGAACTGCGCGCCAGCGCGGCGCCCGACGTGGCCGACGACCTGGCGTTCTGGCGCGAAGCCCAGGCCCAAGCGCCCGAGCAGCTGTCCGAGCGGCTGGAGTCGAAGGCGCCGCGCCGCGTGCATGCCGAGGGGGAAGGCGAGGCCGGCGCCGACGATGCGCCGACCGGCGCGCCCCGCAAGCGCCGCCGCCGCCGTCGCCGGCCCGGCGGAGGCGAGGGCGCCTCGGAATGAGACCCGACGCGCCGGTGCGCGCCTATGTCGGCCTCGGCGGCAACGAGGGCGACATCGAGACGACGCTCACCGAGGCGCTGTGGGCCCTGGACGCGCTGCCCCAGACCAGCATCCGACGCCAGTCGGCGGTCTACCGCACGCCGGCCTGGGGCCGCACCGACCAGCCGGACTTCCTCAATGCGGTGGTCGAGCTGCAGACCCGCATCGTGCCCCGCGTCCTGCTCAATTCGCTGCTGGAGATCGAACAGCGTTTCGGCCGGGTGCGCCGCTCCGAAGACCGCTGGGGCCCGCGGGTGCTGGACCTGGACCTGCTGCTCTACGGCGAGGACGTGCTGGACGAACCTGGGCTGAGCCTGCCGCATCCGCGCCTGCACGAACGCGCCTTCGTGCTGGTGCCGCTGGCGGAAATCGCCCCGGACCTGGTGGTTCCGGGGCGCGGCATGGTCCGAGACCTGCTCGCGGCGGTGGATACCGGCGGCATCGAAGCGATACCTTAGGCCTCCCCACCCCCGGGCCACCGCCATGTACGCGAACGACCCCAAGCCCGCCGCGCGCAAGCGCCTGACGGTGCCCGACCTGCGCCGGATGAAGGCCGAGGGCCGGCGCATCGTCTCGATCACCGCCTACGACGCCGGCTTCGCCCGCAGCGTCGACGAGGCCGGCATCGACCTGGTGCTGGTCGGCGATTCGCTGGGCATGGTCTGCCAGGGTCGCGACAGCACGCTGCCGGTCACCGTCGACGACATCGTCTATCACACGCGCTGCGTCGCCGCCGGCCTGTCCACCGCCTTCCTGGTGTCGGACCTGCCGTTCCAGGCCGACGCCACGCCGGAGCGCGCGCTCGAGGCCTCCACCCGCTGCCTGCAGGCCGGTGCGGCGATGGTCAAGCTCGAGGGTGCGGGCCACAAGCTCGAAGTCATCCGTTTCCTCGCCGAGCGCGAGATCCCGGTCTGCGCCCACCTGGGCCTGACTCCCCAGTCGGTGCTGCGCCTGGGCGGCTACAAGGTGCAGGGCCGGGAGGACGCGGCGGCGAAGAAGCTGCTCGCCGACGCCCGGGCGGTGGCCGACGCCGGCGCCGATCTGCTGGTGCTCGAATGTGTGCCCTCGACACTGGCCGCCGAGATCACGGCCGCGGTAGCCATTCCCACCATCGGCATCGGCGCCGGTCCGTCCTGCGACGGCCAGATCCTGGTGCTGCACGACATGCTGGGTTTGAACAGCGGCCACCGCCGGCCGCGTTTCGTCAAGGATTTCCTGGCCGAGGGCGGCTCGATCCTCGGCGCCTTCCAGGCCTACGCCGCCGCCGTGCGCAGCGGTGAATTCCCCGCCCCCGAACACGGATACTGATTCCCCATGCAGACCCACACCACGCTGGCCGCGCTGCGCGCCCAGGTCAGGCAATGGCGGCGCGAAGGCGCCAGCGTCGGCTTCGTGCCCACCATGGGCAACCTGCACGCCGGCCACCACGCCCTGGTCGACCTCGCGCGCCGCCACGCCGACCGCGTGGTCGCCAGCATCTTCGTCAACCCCACCCAGTTCGGCCCGAACGAGGATTACGCGCGATACCCGCGCACGCCCGAGAGCGACATCAACGGCCTGGCCGAGCGCGGCTGCGACGCGCTGTTCCTGCCGCCGGTGGAGCAGATGTATCCCTTCGGCACCATGGCCTGCGTGCAGATGCACGTGCCCGGCATCACCGACATCCTTGACGGCCTGCACCGGCCAGGCCATTTCAACGGCGTGGCGCAGGTGGTCGCGCGCCTGTTCAACATGGTGCAGCCGGACCTGGCCGTGTTCGGGCGCAAGGACTACCAGCAACTGCAGGTGATCCGCTACATGACCAAGGAGATGAGCTTCCCGGTCGAGATCATCCCGGCCCCGACCCTGCGCGAGGCCGACGGCCTGGCGATGAGCTCGCGCAACCAGTACCTGCAGGGCGAGGAGCGCCAGACCGCGACGCGCATCCACCAGACCCTGCTGTTCATGCGCGACGCCGCCCGCCAGGGGCTGCCGATCGCCGGCATCGAGGACGAGGCGACCGCGCGGCTGGAGGCTGCCGGCTTCAGCGTCGACTACACCGAGGTGCGCCGCAGCGACCTGTCGCGGCCCAAGGCCCCGGACGAGCCGGGGCTGCTGGCCCTGATCGCGGCCCGCCTCGGCCGCACCCGGCTGATCGACAATCTGGAATTCGACGGCGGCTGAGCGCCGCACGACGCCGCCCGAACAGGACGTCCATGCTTACGCAGACCCACTGGCAGCAGTTGACCCGACAGGCGCAGCGCTGCGCCGCGCGCCCGATCGGCGGGCTGGCGGCGGACCTGGCGGCCAGGAGCCGCGCGTATTCCTTCCGGGTGGGGCCGCTGTACGCGAACTTCGCGCGCCAGCGTTTCGACGACGAGGCGCTGGCGCTGCTTCAGGCCATGGCCGCCGACGCCGGCGTGGTGCCGGCGATCCGCGCCCTGTTCGACGGCGCCCTGGTGAACCCGACCGAGGCCCGCGCGGCGCTGCACACCGCGCTGCGCAGCGACCTGGGCACCAGCGAAGCTTCCCGGGCCGCGCACCGCCAGGCCCTGGCCGCGCGGTCCGCCATGGACCGCCTGCACGCCGGGCTGGCCGCCAGCGGCGTCACCGACGTCGTCAACGTCGGCATCGGCGGTTCCGACCTCGGGCCGCGGCTGGCGGTGGACGCGCTGAAGGATTTCCACGACGGCCGGTTCCGGCTGCATTTCCTGACCAACGTCGACGGCAGCGCGGCCCAGCACATGCTCCGCGCGCTGGACCCGACCCGCACCGCCGCGGTCCTGGTCTCCAAGACCTTCGGCACCCAGGAAACTCTGCTCAACGGCCAGCTGCTGCGCGACTGGATGCACGGCGACGAAAGGCTGTTCGCCGTCAGCGCCAACGGCGCGCGCGCCGAAGCCTTCGGCGTGGCGCCTGAGCGGGTGCTGCCGATGTGGGACTGGGTCGGCGGCCGCTATTCCCTCTGGTCGGCGGTGGGCTTCTCGCTGCAGCTGGCGATCGGGCGCGATGGCTACTCCGGCCTGCTGGCCGGCGCCGCCGAGATGGATGCGCACGTGCTGCAGGCGCCGCCCGAGTGCAACCTCGCGGTCCTGCACGCCCTGGCCGCGGTGTGGAACCGCAACGGCCTCGGCCACGCCAGCCAGGCGGTGTTGCCCTACGACGAACGCCTGGCGCTGCTGCCGTCGTACCTGCAGCAGCTGGTGATGGAAAGCCTGGGCAAACGGGTCCGCGGCGACGGCTCCGCGGTGCCGTGCGCGACGGTGCCGGTGCTGTGGGGCGGGGCGGGCACCAATGCCCAGCACAGCTTCTTCCAATCCCTGCACCAGGGCACGGACACGGTGCCGGCGGATTTCATCGGCGTGGTGCGCCCGGCGCACCCGCACGCCGCCAACCACCAGGCCCTGCTTTCGAACCTGCTGGCGCAGGCCGAGGCGCTGGCCAATGGCGCGCCCTCGGCCGACCCGCACCGGAACTACCCCGGCGGCCGCCCATCGACGATGATCCTGCTCGACGAGCTGACCCCACACTCCCTGGGCGCCC
Organism: uncultured Arenimonas sp.; assembly: GCA_946480565.1. The sequence continues at coordinate 4,505 of CAMLKR010000168.1, forward strand.
TGCTGGCGCTGTACGAGCACAGCGTCTACGTGCAGTCGGTGCTGTGGGGCATCAATGCCTTCGACCAGTGGGGCGTGGAGCTGGGCAAACGCATCGCCGGCGAACTGCTGCCGGCCGTTTCCGGAGACCACGAGCCGGAGGATGCGGTGACCCGGACCCTGGTGGAGGAGATCCGGGCCCGCCGCTAGCGCCGCGCCTCAGCCCGGGTGCCGTGCCAGCGCCCAGGCCACGTGCTCACGCACCAGGGCACTCGGGTGGTCGCGGCGGGACGCCAGCGCGGCCAGCACCTCGGGCGATGTCCGGGCATTGCCCAACGCAACGGCGAGGTTGCGCAGCCAGCCCTCGTAACCGGCGCGACGGATCGCCGAGCCTTCGGTGTTGCGCAGGAAGGTCTGCTCGTCCCAGGCAAACAGCTCCACCAGGCTGGCCTGGTCAAGGCCGTGGCGCACCCGGAAGTCGGGCTCCGCGCTGCGCACCGCGAACTTGTTCCAGGGGCATGCCAGCTGGCAGTCGTCGCAGCCGAAGACGCGGTTGCCGACCAGCGGGCGCAGGTCTTCCGGTATGGCGTCCTTCAGTTCGATGGTCAGGTAGCTGATGCAGCGGCGCGCATCCACGCGGTAGGGCGCGACGATGGCGCCGGTGGGGCAGACCGTGATGCAGCGCGTGCAGGTGCCGCAGTGCGCGCTGGCCGGGACCGACACCGGCAGCGGCAGGTCGGTGTAGATCTCGCCCAGGAAGAACCAGCTGCCGGCGTCCTTGTTGATCAGGCAGCTGTGTTTGCCGATCCAGCCCAGGCCGGCGTCGCGCGCCAG
>CAMLKR010000169.1 GCA_946480565.1 uncultured Arenimonas sp.
GCGTAGAACATCCCGCCCAGCTCCCGCTGCTCGCCCAACAGCAGCACCGCCAGCACGATCGCGTAGATCGGCTCCAGGTTCACCGCCAACTGCGCCGAGAACGCACTCATGTGCCGCAGCGCCACCAGCGACAGCGCGAACGGCAGCAGCGTGCAGGCCAGCGCCAACACCAGCAGCAGCGCCCCGTCGCGCAGACCCGGCAGCACCAGCGGCGAACCGAACCAGGGCAGCAGCGGCGTGCAGAGCGCCAGGAACAGGCCGCCGGCCCCCAACTCCAGGCAGGTCACCGTCAGCGGATCGGCGCGCTCGACGTAACGCTTCTGCAGCGCCCCGAACAGCGCCACCAGCACCGCCGAGATCGTGCCGACCACGATGCCGGCGCGCATGCCGCTGGGTACGCCCCCAACCACCAGGGCCACGCCCGGCACCGCCGCCACGCCCAGCAGCAGCTCGCGGGACTGGAATCTCTTGCCGGTCACCCAGGGCTCGACCAGCGGCACGAAGACCGTCGCCAGCGCGATGCAGGTGACCGCCACCGATGCGTTGGCCAGCTTGATCGCGCCGTAGAAGGTCAGCCAGTGCAGCGCCACCAGCGCGCCGATGCCGGCATAGATGCCGACCAGCCGCAGCGGCAGCGCCCGCAGCCCGCGCCAGACCCGCGGCACCAGCAGCAGCGCCGCGGTCACCAGGGCCATGCGCCACACCACCAGGGCCATCGCCGGCAGCGTGATCGCCTTGCCCAGGATCGCGGTGAATCCCCACAGCAGCACGCACAGGTGCATCTGCCAGTGGGCCTTGGCGGTCGGGGTCATCGGATGTCGGTTCCGGTGGGGATGAGTGCGCGTTTTTCCGCTGCCGTCAGTTTCTTGATGGCGTATTCGGCCTTGAGCGCGCTGGAGCGGTCGGGATGTGCAAAACACGCCAGCAGTCGCCGCGGCGGATGCGAGCGGGTGTAGCGAGCGCCCTTGCCGGCGGCGTGCTGGGCGAAACGTTTGTCCACGTCCACCGCGATGCCGGTGTAGAGGCTGCCGTCCTCGCACTCGATCAGGTACACGTACCAAGGTTTCACTGCAGGCTCAGCGCGATCCGGCGCCAGTCCTCGCGCACCTCGGCGCAGTCGCCGCCGCCCATGGCGAACTCGCGGCAGACGAAGGGGCGCTGTTCGTAGATGCCGCAGCCCATCTGCTCGCGGTCCAGTGCGACGCACCAGCCGTCGTCGGCCTTGGCCATGATCAGGTAGCCCTCGGCGTCCTCGTCCAGCATGTGCTCGGGCGGCGCGTCGCCCGGCAGCACCCGGACGGGCAGCTGGCAGCAGCAGGCCTGGCAGTCGCTGCAGGCGATGGTCGGGTCGCGGTCGGTGTCCACCGCGGCATTCTCCCACGGCCGGCCCGCCGGCCGGGCGACGAACCGCCAGATCCGGGCGAGGCTCCGTCCCGGCGGCGTCGTAACATCCGGTATCCGCCCCGCCGAGCCCGATCGATGACCACCGCACTGCGCCTGTCCTGCCTTCTGCTCCTGTCCGTCTTCGCGCCGGGGCTGCAGGCGGCCTGTCCTCCGGTCGGCTGGTCGCGGGACGCGCTGGAAGCGCTGAAATCGGCTGGCTTCAAGCTGGAGGACAGCGCCCGGCGCCAGGCATTGGCGCGGGGCCTGCTCGATTGCCTGGCCGACCCGGATCCCGGGCTGCGCGACGGCATCGCCTACGAGGCGCTCGCCACCTGGCTGCGCGGCGATGCCTTGAACCACGAGACTCGCCGCCTGCTGATGAGCCAGCTGCTGGTCCGGCTGACGCCCGATGCCGAGGGTTACGGCCCGCCCTTCGCCGCGCTGGTGCTGTCGGAGGTGGCGCGCACCGATCGCATCCTGGCCTGGATGACGCCGATGCAGCGCGAGGACCTGGTGCAGATCGGATCCGCCCATCTTGCCTCGGTCCGCGACTACCGCGGCTTCGATGAGAGCCAGGGCTGGCGCCACGGCGTCGCCCACGGCGCCGACCTGTTGATGCAGCTGGCCCTGAACCCGGCGCTGGACCGCGAACAGCTCGACCACATCCTGGCCGCGGTGGCCACCCAGGTGGCGCCGGCCGGCGAACACTTCTACACCTACGGCGAACCCGAGCGGCTGGCGCGGCCGGTGCTGTTCGCCCTCCAGCGCGGCCTGCACGACGAGGCGGCGTGGTCGGCCTGGCTGCAGGGTGTGGTCGCGCCGGCGCCGCTGCCGGAATGGTCGGCGGCATTCTCCTCGCAGCAGGGGCTGGCCAAGCGCCACAACACCCGCGCTTTCCTGCTGGCGCTGTACGTCGGCCTGGCCGAGAGCGGCGACGAGGCGATGAAGGCGCGGGTGCCTGCGGTGGTCGCCGCGCTGCGCGTGGTGCCCTAGGGCTCAGGCCTTCTTGGCCGGCGCGGGCACGGGGCGGACCGGCACCGGCACGTTGCACAGGTCGATGTGGCCGGCCGGGTGGCGGTACCAGTCATCGCGGCGGTTGCGGCGCGATTCGACCAGGGCCTCCCAGGCAGGCGTGTCGGTGCGGAAGACCTCGATCTGCTCGCGCTCCGCTTCCGGCACGGTCGCCGCCAGGCGGATCGCGCGGATCGGCGTGCGCTGTTCGGGTTTCTCGTAAAACCCCAGCGGTCCGGTGCCGCGCGGCAGCGCGCTCAGCCGTTCCATGCCCAGCAGAACGCGGCCGACGGTGGTGATGTTGCGGTCCAGCTGGCGCGGCGACTGGCCGATCACCACGTACAGCTCGCTGCCGTTGCTGCTGTCGGCGGCCATGCCGCGGCCGGCGCCGACGGTGGCATAGCAGTGCGCGGGCCAGGCCAGGTTTGCCTTCGGGTCGCGCGCCGCCGGGAACCCCTGCGAAAAGCCCACTTCCGGCGCCCAGCCGTCCACGTCCGGAAGCCGGGTGAAGGCCAGGCCTTCGGCGCGGCGGGTGAACTCGGCGGGCAGCCTGGCCTTGGCCTCGCCCAGTGGCCGGGCCTTGGCCGGGTCTTCGCCCTCGGCGTCGCCCCACTGCACGACGAAGTTGTCGTGCGACCGGTTGATGCTCAGGCCGTCCCAATAGCCGCCGCGGGCGAGGGCGCGGATGTTGGCGACGTGCGCCGGCGCGAAGTCGGGCGCCAGTTCGATCACCACGCGGCCGCTGTCCAGGTCCAGGTAGAGCGTGTTCTCCGGATCGGGCCGGCGCCAGTCGGCCGGGGTCGAGGCGTCCAGCACGTCCTGCATCGTCTGCGCCTTCAGCGGCTGGTCGGCAACGGCGTGCGGCGCGTGCTGGCAGGCGCCGAGCGCGAGCACCAGGAGGGCGGGGCGGAGCAGGGTCATGGCGGCATCCTTCGGGTGGGTCCGGGCTAGCCTAACCGAGCCGCGGCGCTCAGTCCGGATCCGGCGGCGTTTCCTGCAGCGCGGCCAGCTGTTCCTGCATCTGGGTGATCACGGTTTCCCAGTGCCGGGGCTCCTGGAACCAGGGAAAGGCGGCGGGGAAGGCCGGGTCGTGCCAGCGCCGGGCGATCCAGGCGTTGTAGTGCAGCAGGCGCAGGGTGCGCTGCACTTCGACCAGGTGCAGTTCGCGGCGGTCGAAGCGGCGGAACTGTTCGTAGCCCTCCAGCAGCCAGCGCAGCGGCCGCGCCATGTCCTCGCGGCGGCCGGCCAGCATCCACAAGTCCTGCACGGCCGGGCCGGTGAGGGTGTCGTCGAAGTCGACGAACAGGCCCTGGCCTTCGCGCCACAGGATGTTTCCCGGATGGCAGTCGCCGTGGATGCGCAGGGTGTGCACGTCGCCGGCGCGCGCTTCGGCGGCGTCCATCGCGTCGAGCAGGGCTTCGGCCAGTCGCTCGAAGTTTGACTCCAGCGAGGGCGGCAGCCAGCCTTGCTCCAGCAGGAAATGCACCGGCTCCTCGCCATGGCTTTCGATGCCGATCACGCCGCGGTGCGCGAACCGTGCGCCGTCGCCGATCGTATGCATCCGCCCCAGGGTGCGGCCCAGGTGGGTCAGGACCTCGCGCTCGCCCAGTTCGGGGGCGTGGCCGCCGCGCATCGGGAACAGCGCGAACCGGTGGCCCTCGAAGGCGTGCAGGCTGGCGCCGCGGTGGGCCAGCGGCGCCACCACCGGCAGGTCGGCCGCCTGCAGCTCCCGCGCGAAGGCGTGTTCTTCGGCGATCGCGGCGTCGGTCCAGCGACCGGGACGGTAGAACTTCGCCACCAGCGGCAGGTCGTCCTCGATGCCGATCCGGTAGACGCGGTTCTCGTAGCTGTTGAGCGCGAGCACGCGGCCGTCGGCGCGCAGGCCGAGCGATTCGACCGCGTGCAGGATGCGGTCGGGATCGAGGTCGGCGTAGGGCGTGTCTGACATGCGGCGTCCGGGCCAGCGCGCGGACGCGCTACGGCAGTTCGAGCGCGGTGGCGGCAGCGGCGACGTTTTCGCTCAGGTACAGGTGCGAGCCGGCGGCGATGAAGCCGGCCCGGGCGAACGCGCGGCGGTACCAGGCGGCGGGCCGGCGCCGCATCTCCACCAGGTCGCCGATGATGGCGTCGCCCTCGGCGAAGACCTCCAGGTAAGCGACGCCGTCGCACAGGCGCGCGAATTCCTTCAGGCCGCGCTTGAGCTCGTCGTCGGGCAGGTAATGCATGACGTCCGAACACACCAGCAGGTCGACGGGCGGCATCGGCGGCAGCGCCGCCAGGTCGCCGAAGGGCAGCCAGTGCAGGTTGCGCCGCACGCCGTGGCGGGCGATGGCGTAGTCGCTGGAATCCACGCCCATGTAGCGTAGCTTCGGCCGCAGCGCCAGCAGCGGCGCGCGCCAGGCGCCTTCGCCGCAGCCGACGTCCAGCACCGAGCGCAGCGGACGGCCCAGGTGGTATTCGGCCATCGCCACCGCCAGCGCCACCTTGCGCGCCAGCGCCGCCTTGCCGCCGAGGTCGCGCTGCCGGTACCAGGTGTCGAAGTAGCGGCGGTCGTAGGTCTTGCTCATGCGCGGCGCGGCCGCCGGTGCAGCAGCCAGGCCGCAAACAGCGCGGCGGTGAGGTACATGCTGAGCGAGTAGATCGCCGGCGCGATGGTGGCCTGGGTGCGCCCCAGCACCTCCAGGGCGATGAAGATGGCCAGCGTGCCGTTGTGGATGCCGATCTCGAAGCCGATGGCGATCGCCTGCGGCTCCGCCAGCTCCAGCGCCCGCGGCACGAAATAGCCCGCCATCAGGCTGATCACGTTGAAGCTGATGCAGGCCAGGCCGACCACCGGCGCGAACTGCCGCACCGTGTCCCATTCCGAGATGAAGGCCAGCGCGATCAGCACGCCCAGCAGCAGCGA
>CAMLKR010000170.1 GCA_946480565.1 uncultured Arenimonas sp.
TGCGCCGCTCCCGTACCGCACCCACCAGCAGGCCCAGGCCCAGGGCGGTGCCCAGCGGCAGCAGCAGGTCGGTGTCGAGGCCAGGCAGGGTCATGCGGGCGGCACCAGCAGGTTCGGGCCACCCCAGATTACCTCCACCCCCGCTTGCACGGGCGGCGTGGGCCCGGACAATGCCCGGGTCCCCTTGCCGCCCGGATCGCCATGAAACCCGCCAAGCCCATTTCGCTCACGCGCTACCTGATCGAGGAACAGCACGCCGGCCGCATCAACGCCGACCTGCGCCTGCTGATCGAAGTGGTGGCCCGCGCCTGCAAGACCATCTCGATGTCGGTGGGCAAGGGCGCGCTGGGCGGGGTGCTGGGCGATGCGGGCACCGGCAACATCCAGGGCGAGGCGCAGAAGAAGCTCGACGTCATCGCCAACGACGTGCTGCTGGAAGCCAACGCCTGGGGCGGCCACCTCGCCGGCCTGGCCTCGGAGGAGATGGACCACAGCCAGCCGATCCCCGACGCCTTCCAGCGCGGCAACTACCTGCTGCTGTTCGATCCGCTGGACGGCAGCAGCAACATCGACGTGAACATCTCGGTCGGCACCATCTTCTCGGTGCTGCGCTGCCCGGACGGCGTCACCGCGCCCGGCGACGAGCACTTCCTGCAGCCGGGCACCGCCCAGGTCGCCGCCGGCTACACGACCTACGGACCCAGCACCATGCTGGTGCTGACCGTCGGCCACGGCACCCATGCCTTCACGCTCGACCGCGAGGTCGGCAGCTTCATCATGACCGCGCGCGACATCCAGATCCCCGCGGACACGAAGGAGTTCGCGATCAACATGTCGAACCAGCGCCACTGGGAGCCGCCGATGCAGCGCTACGTCGCCGACCTGCTGGCCGGCAAGGAGGGCCCGCGCGGCAAGGACTTCAACATGCGCTGGGTCGCCAGCATGGTCGCCGACGTGCACCGCATCCTGACCCGCGGCGGCGTGTTCTTCTACCCGCTCGACGCCAAGTGCCGCGACAAGGGCGGCAAGCTGCGCCTGATGTACGAGGCCAACCCGATGAGCTTCATCGTCGAGCAGGCCGGCGGTGCCGCCAGCACCGGTCGCCAGCGCATGCTGGACGTGCAGCCCACCGGCCTGCACCAGCGCGTGCCGGTGATGCTGGGCTCGCGCAACGAGGTCGCCGAAGCGGTGCGTTACCACGCCGAATCCGATGCGAATGGCTGACCTCGACTTCATCGAGGTCTACGACAACGCGCTGCCGCGCGACACCTGCGCGCAGATCGTCGCGGCCTTCGAGGCCAGCGGCGCGGCGGTGCCGGGGCGGGTCGGCGGTGGCGTGCTGCCCGAGCTCAAGGACAGCCGCGACATCCAGATCACCGGCAACGAGGCCTGGCGCGAGGCCGAGAACGCACTCAACCGCGCCGTGTTCACCGGCCTGCTGGCCTACCTGCGCACCTACCGCTACGCACTGATCGCGCCGCTGATGCTGCAGGTGCCGGGAGTGGACGGAAAACTCCGCCGCATCGCCGCCGAAGACTTCGACACGATGGACGACGACGCGCTGGCCAACCTGGTGCGCGCGGTGATGCGCCCGGGCGCGATCAACCTGCAGCGCTACACCGCCGGCCAGGGCGGCTATCCCTACTGGCACTGCGAGCTTTACCCGCGCGACCCGGGCTGCGAGACCCTGCACCGGCACGTGCTGTGGACGCTCTACCTGAACGACGGCTTCGCGGCGGGTGAAACCGAGTTCCTGTACCAGGGCCGCAAGATCGCGCCCCGCGCCGGCAGCCTGCTCATTGCTCCTGCCGCGTTCACCCATACTCACCGCGGCAACCGTCCCGAAGGCGGCGACAAGTACATCGCCACCAGCTGGATCCTGTTCCAGCGCGCCGAGCAGATCTTCGGCCAGCCCCGTTCCTGAGCCGTCGCTCCAGGCGATTGGCGCTAGACTCGGGCCATGAGCGGACAGCGTTTTCCCCCCAGCGGGCGCAGCACCATCACCGACGTCGCACGCCTGGCGGGCGTCTCGAAGAAGACGGTGTCGCGCGTGCTCAACGATTCGCCGCTGGTGCACGGGGAAACCCGCGCCCGCGTGCTGGCCGTGATCGAGTCGCTGGGCTACGTGCCCGATCCGCAGGCGCGCGGCCTGGCCTTCCGTCGTTCCTTCCTGATCGGCCTGGTGTTCGACAGCCCGAGCGCGCAGTACATCGTCAACCTGCAGTACGGCGTGCTCGACGCGCTGCGCGACACGCCTTACGAACTGCTGGTGCATCCCTGCGACAGCCGCCAGCCCGACTACGTGGCCGGCATCCGGCGCTTCGCCCAGCGGCACAAGCTGCACGGCGTCATCCTGGTGCCGCGGGTGTCGGAGGACCAGGCGCTGGCCGATTCCCTGGCGGCGCTCGACTGCCGCTACGTGCGCATCGCTTCGGTGCCGCTCGACACGCCCGAACGCCAGGTGCGCACCCACGACCGCGAGGCCGGCGTGCGCGCCGCCGAACACCTGCTGGCGCTGGGGCACCGGCGCCTGGGCCTGGTCACCGGACCCAAGCGCTACCAGTCGGCGATCGAACGCAGCGAAGGTTTCCAGGCGGCGTTGGCCGCGGCGGGCGTCGCGCTGCCGCCCGCGCGGGTGGTCGAGGGCGGCTACACCTTCGCCTCCGGCGTCGCGGCGGCGGAAGTCCTGCTGGCGGCGGCCGAGCGGCCCACCGCGGTGTTCGCCAGCAACGACGAGATGGCGGCAGGCGTGTATTCGGTCGCGCACCGGCGAGGCCTGCGCATCCCCGAAGACCTGTCGGTGGTCGGTTACGACGACAGCGACCTCGCCTGCCAGCTATGGCCGGCCCTGACCACCCTGCGCCTGCCGGTGCGCGAAGTCGGCCGCCAGGCCGCGGAACGCCTGCTGCGCGACGCCGACGCGCCGGCACCCCGGCAGGACGTGTTCCTGGACCTGGTGGTGCGCGAATCCACCGCCCCGCCCGCGGCCTGACCGACCGCTTGCGCGGCGCCTCGCGCGCCCGGCACTCTGGCGACGGCCGCCCCGAAGGACCCCCATGGACCCGCAGCAGATCCTGTTCCTGATCATCCTCACCGGCGCCCTGGTGCTCTTCATCAGCGGCAAGCTGCGCGTGGACGTGACGGCGATGCTGACCCTGATGGCGCTCACGCTCACCGGCGTGCTCGACGGCAAGGAGGCGCTGTCGGGCTTCAGCAGCGAGCCGGCGATCATCGTCGCGGCGGTGTTCGTGCTGTCGGCCGGCCTGGCCGCCACCGGCGTGACCGACCGCATCGGCGCGCTGATCGGCAAGGCGGCGGGCGGCAGCGAGTGGCGTGCGATCGCCATCACCATTCCCGCCGTCGCCACGCTGGCGGCGTTCTCGCACCACCTGATGGTGACGGCGATGATGCTGCCGATCATGCTGCGGCTGGCGCGCGACAAGTCCATCCCGGCCTCGCGCCTGCTGATGCCGATGTCGCTGGCGGCCTCGCTGGGCACCACGCTGACGCTGTTCAGCGCGCCCGCCTTCCTGCTGGCCGCCGACCTGCTCGAACGCAACGGCGGCGAAGGCCTGCACGTGTTCTCGATCACGCCGATCGGCGCGGCCCTGGTGCTGCTGGGCCTGGTCTACATGCTGCTGGGCCGCTGGGTGCTGCCGCGCCGTACCGGCGCCGGCAGCGAAACCGACTACCTGCGCCTGGACCACTACTACACCGAGCTGCTGATCGAGGAGGACTCGCCTTGGGTCGGCAAGCCCTATGCCGAGTTCCAGAAGGGCTTCGCCGAGCGGCTGGTGGTGGTGGACTGGCTGCGCCAGGGCATGCGCCGCCGGCGCCGCGGCGGCGACGAGGCGCTGCTGGCCGGCGACGTGCTGCTGGTGCGCACCTCGCCGGACGAGATCGCTTCGATCAAGAACGAGCCCGGCGTGGCCCTGCACTCGGTGGCCAAGTACGGCGAGTCGCGCAGCGAGGACGGCAAGTCGGAGCTGCTGGGCGAAGAACAGATCGTGCAGGCGGTGGTCGCGCCCGACTCCGAGTTCCTGGGCCGCACCGTCGGCGAGATCGACTTCGCGCGCACGCTGGGCGTGGTCGTGGTCGGTCTGTGGCGGCGCGACGGCTGGCTGCGCGACGAGGTGTCGCAGGTGGTGCTGCGCGAGGGCGACCTGCTGGTGCTCTGGGGCCGCCAGCAGACCCTTTCCGAGCTGGCCGCGCACCGCGGCTTCCTGATGCTGATGCCCTTCACCGCCGCCGGCCGCCAGCGCTCGCGGGCGCCGCTGGCGCTGGGCATCATGTCCGCGTCGATCATCGCCGCGGCGACCGAGGTGCTGCCGGCCCAGATCGCCTTCCTGGCCGGCGCGGTGGCGATGGTGCTGACCCGCTGCGTGGACATCGAGGACGCCTACCGCAACGTCGAGGTGCGCATCTTCGTGATGATCGCCGGCGTCATACCGCTGGGCGTGGCGATGCAGAAGACCGGCACGGCGGAACTGTTCGCCGACCAGCTGCTGCGTTTCGCCGCCGACTGGCCGCCGCTGACGGTACTGCTGGTGATGTTCTGGGCCGCGGCACTACTGACCCAGATACTGTCCGACGCCGCGACCACCGTACTGCTGGCGCCGGTCGCGTTTTCGGTGGCCACGGCCCTGGGCCTGCCGCCGGAGCCCTTCGTGGTATGCACGGCCCTGGGCGCGGTGGCGTCCTTCCTGACGCCGATCGGCCACCACGGCAACCTGCTGATCCTCAACCCGGGCCAGTACACCTTCGGCGACTTCCTGCGCATCGGCGTGCCGCTGACCGTGCTGATCAGCGCCGTCTGCGCCTGGATGGCGCGCTGGCTGTGGCTGGACGGGCCGCTGCTGCCGGCGGGTTTCTGAAGAAAAAAAACCCGCGGTTGCGGGTCTCGCAATCGCGGGTTTGGCCCGGCCCCGGCTTCGCGCCCGGCGGGCGGCCCCGCCGAAGCGGCACCACCGGTACAGACCCGCGCGGGGGAGAGAGAGACTCGCGGACCCGGGGCTTTCGGGCCAGGGCAGGATGCGCCCGGGCGGGGCGCCGGTCTGTTCGCCATCGCACACAGCCGGCGACTCGGCTGGATCAGGGGAATTGTTCGGCGTATTCCCGTTCGACTTCGGCATAGCAGGCGCAGCTGGCGGCCTCCAGGCCCGGTCGGTCGAGCACGCGGATCTCGCCGCGGCGGTAGTGGATCAGGCCCCGGTCCTGCAGGCCGCCGGCGGCGATGGTGACGGCGCTGCGGCGCACGCCCAGCA
>CAMLKR010000171.1 GCA_946480565.1 uncultured Arenimonas sp.
GTCGACGAGGAAATCGCCGGCATCCTGGTCGCCGAGGGCTTCAGCACGGTCGAGGAGATCGCCTACGTGCCGGCCGCCGAGCTGCTGGCGGTGGAAGGTTTCGACGACGACATCGTCGAGGAACTCCGCGCCCGCGCCCGCGACGCCCTGCTCACCGAGGCCCTGGCGGTCGAGGAGGAGATCGAGGAGCACAAGCCGTCCGAGGACCTGCTTTCGCTCGAGGGCATGGACGAGTCCCTGGCCTATGCGCTGGCCGCCCGCGGCGTGGTCACGCGCGACGACCTGGCCGAACTGGCCACCGACGAGCTGACCGACCTCGACGACATGGACGACGAGCGTGCCGCCAAGCTGATCATGGCGGCCCGCGCGCACTGGTTCGAATAAGGCCGGGCGGCTTCGCGGCCGTGCGGCAAGGCAGTCCCTGAATCACCATCGCGCGCTCCGGCGCGCAGCCCCAAGGAATCACCAACACATGTCTGAAGTCACCGTAGGTTCGCTGGCCAAAGTGCTGGGAATGCCCGTCGAGAAGCTGCTCGAGCAGCTGGCCGGCGCAGGCATGACCTTCAGCGGGCCGGATCAGGTGGTCAGCAGCACCGAGAAGATGAAGCTGCTCGGCTTCCTGCGCCGTACCCACGGCAAGGAAGAGAAGCCGGCGGAAGTCTCGGTCCCCAAGAAGATCACCCTGCAGCGCCGCAAGCAGGAAGAGCTGACGGTCAGCGCCGGCAAGACCAAGTCGACGGTCACTGTCGAGGTCCGCCAGAAGCGCACCTACGTCAAGCGCGACGACGTCGACGCGCCGGTGACCGACGAGCGCCAGGACGCCCTGCGCAAGCTCGAGGAGTCCAAGGCCCGCAACGAGGCCGAGCTGGCCGCGCTGAGCGAAAGCGACCGCAAGCGCAAGCTCGAGCGCGACGCCGAGGAAGCGGCGCGCGCCGCCGCCGCGGCCGCCGCCGAGCAGGCCGCCAAGGCCGAAGAGGAGCCGGAAGATGAGCCCGTGGCGCGGGTGCCGGAAGCCGCGCCCATCGCGCCCGGCGCCATCGTCATCCACGAACCGCGCAAGGCCCGCACCGAGCCCAAGGCGCCCGAGCGCAAAGCCGGTCCGCCGGCGCGTCCGGCCCCCGGCGGCCCGAACCGCCCGCCCGCGGGCGGCGCCAACAAGCAGCAGACGCCGCCCAAGAACAAGGCCGTGCGCGGCTCGCACGCCATGGTCGACAACGAGGGCGACGAGGGCCAGGCGAACCGGTTCGTCGCCGGCCAGCTGCACCTGACCGATTCCGAGCGCGCCCGCCGCGGCGCCGCCGGCAACCGCAAGAAGCCCAAGCTGCGCGCCCCGGAGCCGTCCCGCACGGCCAGCGGCCAGCACGGTTTCTCGCGCCCGACCGCGCCGATCGTGCGCGACGTCTTCATCGGTGAATCCATCACCGTCGCCGACCTGGCCCAGAAGCTGGCCATGAAGGGCGGCGAAGTGGTGCGCGCGCTGTTCAAGATGGGCGTCATGGCGACCATCAACCAGGTCATCGACCACGACACCGCGGTGCTGGTGGTCGAGGAACTGGGCCATCGCGCCAACAAGACCGCCGAGGACGACGCCGAGGTCGCGCTGGTCGCGCATCAGGACGAGATCCAGGGCGAGCGCAAGGTGCGCCCGCCGGTGGTCACCATCATGGGCCACGTCGACCACGGCAAGACCTCGCTGCTGGACTACATCCGCCGCACCAAGGTCGCCTCGGGCGAGGCCGGCGGCATCACCCAGCACATCGGCGCCTACCATGTCGAAACCGACAAGGGCGTCATCAGCTTCCTCGACACCCCGGGCCACTCGGCGTTCACCGCCATGCGCGCCCGCGGCGCCAAGCTCACCGACATCGTCGTGCTGGTGGTCGCGGCCGACGACGGCGTGATGCCGCAGACGGTCGAGGCGGTGAACCACGCGCGCGCCGCCAAGGTGCCGCTGCTGGTCGCCGTCAACAAGATGGACAAGCCGGAAGCCAACCCGGACAACGTCAAGCAGGGCCTGGTCAAGCTCGAAGTGGTGCCGGAAGAGTGGGGCGGCGACGTGCAGTTCGTGCCCGTCTCTGCCAAGACCGGCATGGGCGTTGACGCGCTGCTGGACGCCATCTCGGTGCAGGCCGAGGTGATGGAGCTGACGGCCGTCTACGACGCCCGCGCCACCGGCACCGTGATCGAGTCCGCGCTCGACAAGGGCCGCGGCCCGGTCGCCACGGTGCTGGTGCAGCAGGGCACCCTGAAGAAGGGCGACTACCTGGTCTGCGGCGTGCACTACGGCCGCGTCCGCGCCCTGTTCGACGAAAACGGCAAGCAGATCGATTCGGCCGAGCCGTCGATCCCGGTGCAGGTGCTCGGCCTGTCGGGCGTGCCCGATGCCGGCGACGACTTCGTGGTCGTGGCCGACGAGCGCCTGGCCAAGGACGTGGCCCAGCAGCGTGACGCCAAGCGCCGCGAGTCGCGCCTGGTCGCCACCGCCGGTTCGCGCATGGAAGACATCATGGCGCAGATGGGCCAGAACGCCGGCCAGGCCACCCTGAACCTGCTGGTCAAGGCCGACGTGCAGGGCTCGGTCGAGGCGCTGCGCCAGTCGCTGGTCGCGCTGTCGAACGACCTGATCAAGATCAACGTCATCTCGTCCGGCGTGGGCGGCATCACCGAGTCCGACGCCACCCTGGCGGCGACCTCGAAGGCCGTCATCATCGGCTTCAACGTCCGCGCCGACGCCAGCGCCCGCAAGATCATCGAGTCCAACGGCCTCGACCTGCGCTACTTCTCGATCATCTACGACGTGATCGACCAGGTGAAGCAGGTGGCGTCCGGCCTGCTGGGCGTCGAGATCCGCGAGGAGATCCTGGGCATCGCCGAGGTCCGCGACGTGTTCCGCAGCTCGAAGTTCGGCGCCGTCGCCGGTTCGCTGGTCATCGAGGGCACGGTCAGGAAGTCCAAGCCGATCCGCGTGCTGCGCAACTCGGTCGTGGTGTTCGAGGGTGAACTGGAGTCGCTGCGCCGTTTCAAGGACAACGTCGAGGAAGTCCGCTCGGGCACCGAGTGCGGCATCGCGGTGAAGGCCTACAACGACGTGCAGCCGGGCGACCAGATCGAGTGCTTCGAGCGCATCGAGGTCCAGCGCACGCTGTAAGGCGCGCGCGAAGCCATGGCCACCAAGAGCTTCCATCGCACCGACCGCGTCGCGGCCCAGCTGCGGCGCGACATCGGCCAGATCGTGCACCAGGCGGTGCGCGACCATGGCCTGCCGTCGGTCAGCGTCTCCGACGTCGAGGTGACGCGCGACCTGGCCCACGCCAAGGTCTTCGTCACCGCGCTGCTGGCCGAACAGGGCCCGGCGGCGGTGAAGGCGCTCAAGGAGCTGTCGCCGGAGCTGCGCTACCAGCTCGGCCAGGCGGTGCGCATGCGCCACGTGCCCGAGATCCACTTCTTCTACGACGATTCGGTCGACAAGGGCGAGCGCATCGAGAAGCTGCTGCGCGAAAACCCCTCCGGTCCCGCCGAAGACTGAGCCCCGCGCGTGGGCCGCATCTCCTTCCGCCCGCTCGACGGCATCCTGCTGCTCGACAAGCCCGCCGGCCTGAGTTCGAACCAGGCCCTGCAGCAGGCCCGCCAGCTCTACCGCGCCGAGAAGGGCGGCCATACCGGCGCCCTCGATCCGCTGGCCACCGGCCTGCTGCCGCTGTGTTTCGGCGAGGCGACCAAGATCGCCGGCCTGCTGCTGGGCGGCCGCAAGGCCTACGAAGCCAGGATCCGCCTCGGCGCCTGCACCGACACCGACGACGCCGACGGCCTGGTGCTGCGCGAACGGCCGGTGCCGGCCCTGGACCAGGCCACGGTCGAAGCCGCGCTGCGGCCCTTCCTGGGACGCATCCGCCAGCGCCCGCCGATCTATTCGGCGCTCAAGCAGGGCGGCGAGCCGCTGTACGCCAAGGCCCGCCGCGGCGAAGCCATCGAGGTGCCCGAACGCGAGGTCGAGATCCAGTCCATCACCCTGCTGTCCCTGGACGGTCCGATGCTGCGGCTGTCGGTGGACTGCGGCTCGGGCACCTACATCCGCAGCCTGGCCCGCGACCTGGGCGAAGCCCTGGGCTGCGGCGGCCACATCACGTCGCTGAGCCGGACCTGGGTCGAACCCTTCCTGGCCCCCGACATGGCGACCCTGGACCAGCTCCAGGCCCTGGCCGCGGCCGGCGGCGACGATGCCCTGCTGGCCCGCCTGCTGCCGGTCGAGGCCGGCCTGGCGCACTTCCCGGCCCTGGCCCTGGATCCCGACCAGGCCCGCCGCCTGGGGCAGGGGCAGGTGCTGCCTTTCCCCGGAAATGCCCCCGCCGCGACCGTGAACATCACCGACCTGAACGGCCGTTCCCTGGGCCTGGGCGAGCTGCGTGAAGACGGATCGCTGCGGCCCAAGCGCCTGTTCCGCTGGGCATCTGCGCAATAACCGGCGCGTCCGCCTTGTCCGGAAAGGCCGGCTCGGCTACACTTTCGCGGCTTTCACAAGCACCTCCCAACCGGCGGGCCACGCGGTGCGGCGCCAATCTCGGCTCCGTTCCTGCAGGCTGCGCATCACAAGGAAAAACAAACAATGTCCATCGATTCCGCGAAGATCATCGAAGAATTCAAGCGCGTCCCCAACGACACCGGTTCGCCGGAAGTCCAGGTGGCGCTGCTCTCGGCCCGCATCGACCAGCTGACCGACCACTTCAAGGCGCACAAGCAGGACCACCACTCCCGCCGCGGCCTGCTCAAGATGGTCAACCAGCGCCGTTCGCTGCTGGGCTACCTCAAGAAAAAGGACGCCGCGCGCTACCAGACGCTGATCGAGCGCTTGGGTCTGCGCCGCTAAGGCAGGCAACAAAGACGCGGCGCCGATGGCGCCGCGTCGCATTTGGGCGACCACCCAGGTGCACAGCCGTCGGGCAGGGTGCCCGCCGGGTCATGAATCAGAAGACTCAAGGACACACAACGTGGCGAAAGTAACCAAGACCTTCCAGTACGGCCAGCACCAGGTGACCCTGGAGACCGGCGAGATCGCGCGCCAGGCCAGCTCCGTCATCGTCAAGATGGACGACACCGTCGTGCTCGTCACGGCCGTTGGCAACCGCACGGCGAAGGAAGGCCAGGATTTCTTCCCGCTCACGGTCGACTACATCGAGAAGTTCTACGCCGGCGGCCGCATCCCGGGTGGCTTCTTCAAGCGCGAAGGCCGCCAGACCGAGAAGGAGACGCTGATCTCCCGCC
>CAMLKR010000172.1 GCA_946480565.1 uncultured Arenimonas sp.
CGCGACATGCTGGCGCGCGAAGACCTGCGCCAGCTGGCCCAGCGCATCACCGCGCGTTTCCACCTGACGCCGCTGGACGCCGACGAAACTGAGGCCTACCTGCGCCATCGGTTCGCGGTGGCGGGCGGCCAGCGCTTCCCGTTCACCAAGCTGGCGGTGAAACGCATCCACGCGCATTCGGGCGGCGTGCCGCGGCTGGTGAACATCATCGCCGAGCGCTCGCTGCTGGCCGGTTACGCGCACGACGAGGCGCAGATCGGCGAACGCTGGGTCGACCGCGCGGCGCGCGAGGCGCTGGCGCCGCGGTTGTCGCGCCTGCCGAAGCCGACGCTGGCAAGGATGACCGGCGTCGTGCTGGCGCTGGGCCTGGCGGCCTTCCTGTTCTGGCCGCGCCCGCCGGCGCCGGACGCCGCGCCACCGGCCACCGCACCGCAGACGACGACGGCGCCGATGGTGGTTCCGGTGCCCTACCTGCCCGGCGACGCCCTGGACCAGCGCGCGCGCCTGGCCGGCGCCTCGCCACTGCCGGCCTGGAACCAGCTGCTGGGCCTGTGGGCCGTGCGTGCGCAGGAAACCACGCCGAGCGCTGCCGCCGCCTGCCCGCCGGCGCTGGCGCCCGGGCTCTACTGCCTGCGTGGCCGCGCGAGCCTGGACAAACTTTCCGCGCTGGGCCGCCCGGCCCTGCTGCGCCTGCAGACCGCCGAAGGCGAGGCCTGGGCCGTGCTGCTGGGCGCCGACGCGCTGCGCGTGCGGCTGTGGCTGGGGGGCGGCCGCTTCGACACCGACCGCCTGGCGCTGGAGCGCTACTGGCGCGGCGACTACGCGGCGATCTGGCGCGGCCCGGCCTTCCTGCTGCCGCCGCCCGCGGCCGGCGACAGCGGCCCGGCCGTCGACTGGATCCACGACCGCCTGCGCGACCGCGCCGGCCTCGACACCCCCGAGGCCGGGCCCGCGGTGCTGGACGCCAGCAGCCAGGCCGCCGTGCGCCGCCTGCAGACCGCGCACGGCCTGGTCGCCGACGGCGTGGTCGGCCCCGAAACCCTGCTCGCCCTCGCTGCCCGCGACAGCGAAGGCCCGCAGCTGCGCCGGGGGCTGGACTGATGTCGCTGATCCTGGAAGCGCTGCGCAAGTCCGAGGCCGAACGCCGCCGCGGCCAGGCGCCGGGGCTGTTCGTCGAACAGCTGCCGGTGGCGACACGACGACGGGCGAATACGCCGGGCTGGGCCTGGGCTCTGATCGGCCTGCTGGCGCTGGCGCTCGCGGCCTGGGGCTGGCGCGAGTTCGGCGCGGACCGGGCGGAGGCCACGGCCACCGTTGATGCCGCAACCGATGCGCGGCCGGCCGCGGCCACGGAGACCACACGTCCGGCCGGTTCGACCGCCCTGTCTTCCGTTCCAAGCGCTGGAACTCCGGGCGAGACCCTCGCGCCGTCGATGCCCTCGCCACCCGCTCCGGTCGCCTACGCTCCGCCGGCACCGCCCGCGTCCATGCCGCTCACGGACGCGCCGCCGAGGGCACCGGAGACCACCGAAGCCGCGAGCATGCAGGCCGACTCCGCGGGCCCGGCAAGCGGCGATGCCATCGCGGCGACCGATCTTCCGATGCCGAGCGCATCCGAACCCGCCGCAGCGCCGGCCCCTGCACCGTCGCCCGTGACGGCGGCCGCGCCGGAGGACGAACGCCTGCCGCGCCTGTCCGAGCTCACCGGCGACGAGCGCAGCAACCTTCCGCCCCTGAAGCTGACGATGCACGTCTACGCCGACGAGCCGGCGCAGCGTTTTGTCATCCTCGACGGCCGCCGCCTGCGCGAGGGCGAGTCCCTTGCGTCCGGCATCGGCGTCGAGGCGATCCGCCGCGACGGGCTGGTACTCTCGGTGAACGGCCGGCGCGTGCTGCTGGCAAGACCCTAGGAAATCCCGCGTGTTCGTCGATCTCCCCCGCCGACGAAAAAGCCACTGGCGCTGGGCCACGCCGCTGCTGGCGGCGCTGATGGTGGCGGCCCTGATCTGGATCGCGCTGCTGCCGGACGACGCCGCCTGGCGCGCGACGCTGCTGCGCTGGGGCACGCTGAGCGGCAGCGTCACCGAATGGCGCGCGGCCCTGCGCGACGAACGCCTGCTGACCCTGGTCAGCGCGCTGTTCATCCATCTCGGGCCCATCCACCTGATCGGCAACCTGCTCTTCCTTTTCATCTTCGGCCTGCCGGCGGAACGCAGCCTGGGGCCCTGGCGCTTCCTGCTGCTGTTCCTGGCCGGCGGCGCCCTGGCCAACCTGGCCGCGGCCCTGCTGATGGGCACGCCGGCACGGGCGATCATCGGCGCCAGCGGCGGCGTTTCCGCGGTCATCGGCGCCTACCTGGCGCTGTTCCCGCGCGCGCGCCTGGGCGTGGTGGTGCCGCTGGGCCTGTGGCTGGAATTCATCAAGGTGCCGGCAGCCCTGCTGATCGGGCTGTGGGCGGTGCTGCAGCTGGCCTTCACCTTCGTCGGTCCCAGTTTCGGCGCGGTGGCGTGGTGGGCGCACCTGGCCGGCTTCGTGGTCGGCTTCGCCTATGCGCTGGTGCTCAAGCCGATGCTGGCGCGGCGGCTGCGGGGCGGCTGAGGCCGGCCTATACTGCGCGGCCATGAACACCCGCATCCTCTACAAGATCACCTTCTTCAACGCCGGCAAGATCTACGAGCTGTATGCCCGGCGCGTGAGCGCGAGCTCGCTGTGGGGCTTCACCGAAGTGGCCGACCTGGTGTTCGACGTCAACGACGGCCTGGTGGTGGACCCGACCGAAGAGCGCCTGCGCGACGAATTCGCCCACACCCGCGTGCTGCACCTGCCGATGCAGAGCGTGGTGCGGGTGGAGGAAGTGGACCGCAAGGGCCAGCTGAGCATCCGCGACGCCGGCACCGGCGAGAAGGTCGTCACCCCGTTCCCGATGCCGGCCAAGCCGCGCTAGGCCCCGCTTCCCAAGGAGAGAATGAATGAAGATGCACCTGCTTGCCGCGGCCACGCTCGCGGCGCTGCTGGTCGGACCGGGCCCGGCCCAGGCCCAGGACACCACCAGCGAGAAGGGCAAGATCAGCTATGCGCTGGGCTACCGCGCCGGCATGGATATCGCGCAGGTCACCGGCACCGGCGAAGCGCTGGACATGGAAACGGTGATGAAGGCCTTCCAGGACGCCATCGCGCGCAAGGATCCGGCGGTGGACCCGCAGCAGCTGGGCGCGGCCATGCAGGCGCTGCAGGGCCGCATGGCGGCCAAGGCCAAGGCCGACCTGGAACAGCGGGCCGCCGGCAACAAGGCCCGCAGCGAGGCCTTCCTGGCCCAGAACCGCGGCAAGCCCGGCGTGACCGTGCTGCCCAGCGGCGTTCAGTACCAGGTGCTCGAAGCGGGCAACGGCGCCAAGCCGACACCGGCGAGCCAGGTCACCGTCGAGTTCCGCAGCACCCTGAGCGACGGCTCGGTGGTCGCCGACACCAACATGGCCAGCGAAGGGCAGCCGGCCGGTCCGGTGACCGTGCGGCTTAGCGAGATCCCGCTGGCAGGCCTGCGCGAAGCCCTGCAGCTGATGCCGGCCGGCGCCCGCTGGGAAGTCGCGATGCCGGCCAGCGCCGCCCACGGCGAGTCGGTGGAAACCGCGGGCGAGATGGCCGGCCAGGCGATCGTCTTCACCATCAAGCTGGTCAGCGTCGGCCCCGCGGCCGCCCCGGGCGGTTGAGCATGCTGAAGTTCTTCCGCCTGCTGAGCGTGGTCGAGGGCCTTTCCCTGATCGGGCTGCTGTTCATCGCGATGCCGGCCAAGTACCGGTTCGGGGTCGACTTCGTCTGGCCGGTGGGGATGACGCACGGCGTGCTGTGGATGGCCTATGTGGTGGCTTCTATGCTGGTCAGCCACCTGCTGCGCTGGTCGGTGCTGGCCTGGCTGCTGGCGCTGGTGAGTTCGGTGGTGCCATTCGGGTTCGTGCTGCTGGACCGGCGGCTGAAGCGCGAGACTGTCGTGGCGGCGGCTTCCGCCGCCTGACAGCTCTCCGTCCGCACGCCGGTGCGAACAGCGGAGGCGGTTCATGACTGACGGTCGAGCGGACTGAGCACCCCGCTGCCGCCTCGATTCAACACATGCGTATAGACCTGGGTGGTGGCCACGTCCTTGTGGCCCAGCAGCTCCTGGATGGTGCGGATGTCGTAACCGGCCTCGAGCAGGTGGGTGGCGAAACTGTGGCGCAAAGTATGTGCGCTGACCGGCTTGGCCAGGCCGATGCGGCGCGCCGCCTGCTTCATGCCGCGCGAAAGCACCTGATCGTCCAGGTGGTGCCGGCGCTCCACCCCGCTGCGCGGGTCCAGTGATCGCTGGTCAGAGGGAAACAGGTATTGCCAGCCCGGCTCGGTGGCGGCGTTCGGATACTTGCGCTCCAGGGCGAAAGGCAACCACACGCGACCGAAACCTTCGCGCAGGTCGGCAGCGTGCAGCGCACGCACCCGCTCGATCTCGCGTTGCAGCGGGGGGACCAGCGCGGCCGGCAGGACGGTGCGGCGATCGCGCGCGCCCTTGCCTTCGCGCACCGTGATTTCGGCGCGGGCGAAGTCGACGTCCTTCACCCGCAACCGCAGGCACTCCATCAGGCGCATGCCGGACCCGTAGATCAGGCTGGCCATCAGCCAGGCGCGGCCCTCCATGGCCGCGAGCAGCGCACGCACCTCAGACACCGAAAGCACGGTCGGAACCTTCAGCGGCCGCTTGGCCCGCACCACCTGCTCCATCCAGGGCAAGTCCTGCTTCAGAACCTCGCGGTAGAGGAAGAGCAGCGCCGACAGCGCCTGGTTCTGGGTGCTGGCGGCCACATGGCCGCGCACCGCCAGCAGCGACAGGAAGGCTTCCACCTCGCGGCCGCCCAGCTCGCGCGGATGCCGTCGCTGGTTGGCCAGGATGAACCGCCTGATCCAGCCCAGGTAGGCGGCCTCGGTGCGGATGCTGTAGTGACGCACCCGCAAACAGCGCCGAACTTCGTCCAACAAGCGTGGCGCCCGCCCACCGCCACCAGCACCGCCGCCGCCGGATATCTCCGCGTCCGCGCTCCAATAACCAGATATCCGTCGCCTGCGCTCCATAACGCCGGATCATCCGGATTACACGATAAGCCCAACATCAGACAAGCCGTTGCCGCGCCGTAGGATTTCGCTTGACGACCCCGCCGAACCGGGAGAACCATACGGCCCTACGCCTCACTTTTGAGGCCTACTAGGCGTTAGG
>CAMLKR010000173.1 GCA_946480565.1 uncultured Arenimonas sp.
TGCCGACGGAAGTCGGGCAGGCGTCGCTGGCCGCCGGCAATGCGCTGGAACTGGATATCGTGCGCCTGCTGTTGCGGGACCGCCCCTACCTGCACAACGAGCATGTGCTGTCCGGCCCTGGCCTGATGAACCTGTACCGCTGCCTGTGCGAACTGCGCGGGGCCTCGCCCGTGCATGCGGATGCCGGTGCGCTGGTGGCCGCGGCGGCGTCGGACGCGCTTGCGCGGGAAACGCTGGAAACGTTCTGCGGCTGGCTGGGCAGCGTGGTCGGCGACCTGGCGATCATCTTCGGCGCGCGCGTGGTCTACCTGGCCGGCGGCGTGACAGCGCATATCCCGCAGTTCCTGCACGACGGCCGTTTCCTGCAGCGCTACCTCAACAAGGGCGTGATGACCGAGCAGTTGGAACGGGTGCCGGTGTGGCGGGTGGAGCATGGGCAACTGGGGCTGCTGGGGGCCGTGGCCTGGTATCGGCAGAACCGGAAGGCCTGATCGCGGTTCACGGGGTTGATCCGGATCAACGCGCGCCGGCTGCACGGGCCACCATAATCGGTCTGGCCCTTTGATTGGACGGACCTGACATGCGGCTCGGTTCGCGTTCCCTGATCATTCCCGTGGTACTGGCCAGTTTCGGCCTGACGGCATCGGCGGTTCCCGGCAGCACCTGGCCGACCACGGCGATGCTCAGCCTGGGTTCGGGTGTCGCGGCCGTGTCGCTGATGGCGCTTGCGGCCGTCCTGGGAGCACGCTGGAAGGCGGTCGAATCGCTGTTCGGCGGTCTGGACCGCGTCTACGAGACGCACAAGTGGCTCGGGGTGTGGGCGCTGGTGTTCGCGTCTGTCCATCTGGTCTTCAAGGCGGGCACGCCGGAATGGCAGACGGCCGCCATCCTGCCGCTTCCCGGAGCGGCGACGCGGCTCGTCCGGCAACTCAGCTTCGTGTCGCTGATGCTGATCGTGTTGCTGGCACTGAACCGCAAGATCCCGTACCGGACCTGGCGGTGGTGGCACAAGCTGTCCGGTCCGCTGTTCCTGATCGTCATCGCGCATTGGGCCAGTTTCAAGTCGCCCATCGTGCTGGCCAGCCCGGCGGGCGCATGGCTGGCCGTGCTGTCGTTGCTGGGCGTGATGGGGGCGGCCTACAAGCTGGTGCTGTATCCCCTGTTCTCGCGGCATGCGCGGTACCGCCTGCGCGCGGTGTCGGCCAACGGCAGTGCCGTCCATCTGCAGCTGGTGCCGGAAGGCCGGCGCATTCCCTTCCTTGCGGGGCAGTTCGCGTTCGTGTCCTTCGAGCACGACGGCCTGCGTGAGCCGCATCCGTTCACCATCGCCAGCGCGGGGGACGCCGATGGCGGGATCGCCTTCACGGTGCGTTCGTTGGGCGATTACACGGAACGGCTGGTGAAGGAGGCCCGGCCGGGAATGGTGGCGCAGGTCTACGCACCGTTCGGCCGGTTCAAGCGTGTGCCTGCAGGGCGGAAGGAGATCTGGATCGCCGGCGGCGTGGGCGTGACGCCGTTCATCGCGTGGCTTCACGATGCTGATGCGACCGGGCTGGACGGCGTGACGTTCTTCCATTTCTTCACCCCGGGCCGCCAGCTTCCCGAGGCCGTGGATCTGCCGGGCATGGCGCGTGCGCGGGGCGTGGAACTGGTCGACATCGCGACGGGGCCGTCTTCGGCGGGGTTCCGCCAGCAGTTCGCGCAACGGGTCGAGCGCGCGGGCGCATCCGGCGTGCAGATCAGCTTCTGCGGTCCGCAGGGCCTGCTGGACCAGGTGCGCCAGCTGATGCGCGAAACCGGCGTGGCGGAAGACCGGTTGCAGCACGAACTGTTCGAGTTCCGCTGAGGCGGCGGCATTCATGCGCTGCCCGGGAAACTCCGGCGGCGCCACACGCTTCCGCGCTAAGGCGCACGGGCTTCTTCCGCGAGGAAGGCCTTGATCGCCTGCGCATACGCTTCAGGCTGTTCCCACCACAGGATGTGCCCGGCACCGGCGACGAACCGGTAACGCGCGTTGGGGAACAGGTCCACGTACTCGTACGCTTCGGCGTAGGGCATGAAGTCGCACTGTCCCTGCAGTACCAGCACGTTTCCCGGAAAGCGGCGCATCTGCGGGCGGGGATCGGCGACATCGCCGAACCAGTTCGCACCGGTGCGTACATACAGTCCCGCGCCTCCTTCTTCGGGCTGCACGTTGCGCGGATCGCAGACCATGTTGCGGGTGAAGCGCGCGGCCAGCGTATTCAATGCGGCATCCGCTTCCGTGTCCGATACGGTCTTCACGTTGAAGGCCATGGCGATCGCCTGCGCCAGGATCACCTTGGGCGGCATCGCCGACAATGCCGTGTCGCGGCGGTACTGCTCCGCATCCGGCGGACGGAAATCCAGCGCCTCAGGAACGGGAAACCTCGACTCCACCACGGCGCGTCCCTGATCATCGTACTGCGCAGGCTCCAGGTTCCCGGGTGCGCTCAACACCAGGTGCGTGACCGTGCCCGGGTACCGGGCTGCGTAGTACGCCGCGACGCGGGCGCCGTGCGAATGCCCGATCAACGCCACGCGCCGGGCGCCGAGATGCCGGACGATGATCTCCCGGAGATCGTCGATCTGATCGTTGAATCCGCTGTCCTTGGGGTGGAGGAGGCGGTCCGAAAGACCGGAGCCGTGCTGGTCGTAGAGGTAGACCTCATGTCCGGCGTCGGCCAGCGGCCGCAGTGCCTTGATCACCGACGAGTGCACGTAGCCACCCGGTCCGCCGTGCAGGAACACGACCGGCATGGCGCGGGGAACGTCGGCCGGCGGCGCCAGTCTCGTGTACGCGATGCGGTAGCCGCCCCGCATGCGCCAGTACTGCGTGTCCGCACGCGGTTGCAGCGCGGGCACGGTCGGTTGCACCGGCACCAGGTACACCGCCGACACGGCCAGCACCAATAGCGCCAGGCACGCGCCGGCCGCACGGAACAGCCATCGCAGCCAACTTTTCATGCATCACGCTCCTTCATGTCCACCTGCGTCCGGCACTGGAAAGATCGCATCAGACGGAACCCGCCGCCGCAGGACGGCGCGCCGTGACCGTGAGTTTCCCGTCGAGCAGCCTGCCGATCACCGTATGCCGCACCAACGCCTGATAGCTGGCAAACGAAACCGCCAGCGTGCACACGGTGGCGAGTGCTAACTTGACACTCCAGTGCAGTCGCACGTCCAGCAGCCCGTACTGGATCGCGAACAGCACCGGAAGGTGCACCAGGTACACCCAGTACGAGGCGTCGGCGAGCCAGCGCAGGGTCCTGTTCCTCACGTCCAGCCATCGTCTCGCCACGAGCACGCACCACAGCGTCAACCAGCACCCCGCATACGCCTGAAGCAGGGCGTGTCCCCAGGACGAGGGCCGGACCGCCGCGGTGAAGCCACGGCTCGACCAGAACAGCAGCGCATAGGCCGCGACCGCGCCGTACAGCAGCCATGACGACAGCGGACGGAGGCGATCGAGCAGGTCGGCGCGCGTGTACATGCCGTAGCCCAGCGCGAAGTACGTCCCGAAGAACACCAGCGCCCACAGTGACGGGAGCAGGGCGTCGGGCGCAGGCCAGGGGACACCGGCCCAGACCAACGGCAGCGCCAGCCACACCGGCAGCACGGCGGGTATCAGGGCCGCCGGCAGCGACGCGAGCGAGTCGCCGATGCGCCGCAGTTCCAGCGCGGACGCAACCCAGACAAGCACCGTGAACAGCATCAGGTAGAACAGGAACCACAGATGCGCCCAGCCGGGCACGAACGGCATCGTGTCGTGCTGATCGATGTAGGCACGCAGCCAGGCCAGCACCGGCGATGGATGCAGGACCGTGGCAGCAGCGTGCTGTGTCAGCCCGTACATGCTGGCGGTGACCAGGGGCAGGAACAGCAGCAGCGGCAGCAGCACGCGCGCGCACCGGTTGCGGAACAGGCCTCCCAGGCCGCGGCGCGCCACCAGCAAGGCCGCGAAGAAGCCCGCGACGACAAAGAACAGCGGCATGCGGAACAGATGCAGGAACCAGGCGGCGCCATCGACGACAATGGATCGCCCCGTATCGGCCGTTGGCCAGATCGGATGCATCAGGGGGCTGTAGGCCAGCGCTGCATGGAACAGGACGCCGGCCAGCATGGCCAGCGCCCGCAGATGGTCCATGTAGTGGAGGCGGTCCTCGGCCTGCATGGCGATGCCCTAAAGGAAGGAGGCCTTGCGGGCGTGGATCCAGCTGGTGACGAGGATCGCGACGGCGATCACCGCCACTTCGGCCGCCAGCACGCCCAGCACGGGCGCGCTCCAGACGATGTCGTCGGCTTTCAGATACTGGACGATGCCGTCGAGGCGGCTCACCCAGTATAGGAACGGGCCGATCAGCGTCATCAGCGCGAGGATGGCGAAGATGTTCCAGCCTTCCGATTCGACCGCAATCGCCACGCACAGCGACACGCAGAAAATCGTCAGCATGAACAGCGCGACCACGGCCAGCCACGGCACGGCGCCGTCAGGCCGTGGCGTGCTCAGGATCAGCGCCAGCAAGCCACCGGTGACCAGCAGGAACGGCACCAGATAGATCACCAGATTGGCGAGCAGCTTGCCCCAGTACACGTCCATCGGCGTCACCGGCAGGCTCATGATGAACGGCACGGTCTGCAGCTTCCGCTCGGCCATGATCGACGACTGAATCGCGTACGTCCCCACGACCAGCAGCTGCACCAACAACAGCAGCGCGCCGGCCGACGCCATCAGCGGCGTCCCCATGCCGACCAATCCGAGCGCGAGCAACATGCCGGCGACGAAACCGGCCAATTGTTTCTGATACACCTGCCAGTCTTTGACGACCAGCTTCCAGACCATTGCTGCATCGGATGCAAACCAGCTCATGGAATGCTGCTCCCCCGAACGGTGGTAACGAAAATATCTTCCAGCGACATCGGCTCGACCGATTTCACCGTCAGCCCACGCGCCTGCAAGGCCGGCAGCGTCGCGTCGTCGAAGGCACCGATTTTCAGTTCGATCATAGGCGCGCTGTTGCGTGCCGTGACCACGCTCGGCAACTGCCGAATGCCGTCGGTCCACTCGCCCTGACACAGCACGCGGCGCCAACTGTCCAGGAACGATTCCTTGTCACGCGAGGCAACGATGCCGCCGCCATGGATGAAGGTGATCGTATCGGCGATCTGCTCGATGTCGGCGGTGTTGTGCGAGGAGAACAGCACCGAGC
>CAMLKR010000174.1 GCA_946480565.1 uncultured Arenimonas sp.
CGCATCACCGTGCAGTGCCGGCTGGCCGGCAACGTGCAGCCCGACACCGTGTGGACCTGGAACGCGATCGGAAAACGCCGGGGTGCCTGGAAGCTGGCCGCCGACGCGCCGGAAAGCGCCAAGGGTTTCCTGCTCAACCATCTGATCTCGGACGTGCTGCCGAACAAGGATTACGCCAACGCCGACCCGGTGACCGGGCAGGCGGCGTGGTTCGACCTGCGCGTGGCGATCCACAGGGCCGAGACCGCCGAGGTCTCGCTGCCGCAGTTCGCGCCGCTGGCGGCGGGGCCGGTGTCGGACGCTCCGCTCCGTTATGGCGCCGACTTCCGCAGCGCCCGCACCGCCGGTGGCGGCAAAGGAAAACCATGACCACGCTGCCGCCGCCGTCCAGGAAGAAGCTCGGGCTGGTGATCGACCTCGACACCTGCGTCGGATGCCATGCCTGCGCGGTGTCCTGCAAGGAATGGAACGCGGGCGGCGTCGCCGGCCCGCTGACCGACGAGAACGCCTACGGCAAGGGTCCGTTCGGCGTGTGGTTCAACCGCGTGCACTCCTACGAAGTGGCGGCGACGCCGACCCAGCCCGCCACCACCCTGCACTTCCCGCGCAGCTGCCTGCATTGCGACACGCCGGCCTGCGTCACCGTCTGCCCGACCGGCGCCAGCTACAAACGCGCCGAGGACGGCATCGTGCTGGTCGACGAGGACAAATGCATCGGCTGCAAGCTCTGCAGCTGGGCCTGCCCCTACGGCGCGCGGGAATACAGCGCGGTCGAGGGCGTGATGAAGAAGTGCACGCTGTGCGTGGACCGGATCTACAACGAGACGATCCCGGAAGAGTCCCGCCAACCTGCCTGTGTGCAGGCCTGTCCCACCAAAGCGCGCCACTTCGGCGACCTGGGCGATCCGGAGTCGAGGGTGTCGCAGCTGGTGGCTGAACGCGGCGGCGTCCCCCTGATGCCGGAGCTGGGCTATGCGCCGGTGAACCGCTACCTGCCGCAGCGGCCGCGGCGCGCCGGCTCCGGCGAAGGCGGCACGGCGTCCGCGTCCGTCGAGACGCTCGACACCGCCCAACTCAACCCGCTGCTGCGCTGGCTCGACCGCGCCCTGAGTCGCTGAGATGCATCCGGCCTTCTCCGTCCTGCTCTTCACCACGCTTTCCGGCGCCGGCTACGGGCTGCTGGTCTGGCTGTGCGTGGTCACCCTGCCGCTGCGCGGCAATGCGCTCTACGGCGACGGCGCCGTGTTCCTGCTGGCGCAGCTGGCGCTGGCGGCGCTGCTGGTATCGGCCGGCCTGCTCAGTTCGCTCGGCCACCTGGGCCAGCCGCAGCGGGCCTGGCGGGCGTTCTCGCAGTGGCGCAGCTCCTGGCTTTCGCGCGAGGGCGTGCTGGCCGTGGCGACCTTCGTGCCGATGGGCCTGCTGGCCTGGGCGCTGACGCGGCCCTGGCGGGACCCCGCGGGAGGCTCCGCGCTGGGTGGACTCGGCACGTACAGCCTGGTCGCCGCCGCCGTGGGCGCGGTTCTCACGGTGGTCTGCACCGCGATGATCTACGCCTCGCTCAAGCCCATCCCGGCCTGGCGGCATTGGCTCGTCGTTCCCGGCTATCTCGCGTTCGCGCTGCTGACCGGCCTGCTGCTGCATGCGGCCACGCTGCCGCTGGCGGGCGGCGCGGCGCCGCCGCAAATGCTGGCGATCATCGCCGTGTTGGCCATCGGCGCGGCCGGGGTGAAGCTGGCCTACTGGCGGGCGATCGACCAACGCCCGCTGCCGGCCTCGCGCGCCAGCGCGCTGGGCCTGCCGGCGGAGCGCCAGGCGACGGTATTCGAACGTCCGCATACCGAAGCCAATTACCTGACCCGCGAAATGGGTTTCGTGCTGGCGCGGAAACATGCGGGCAAGCTGCGGGCGATCTCGCTGCTGCTGTTCGGGGGACTGCCCCTGCTGGCCTGCGCGCTGGCGTGGACCACCCCGGCCGTCGCGACGGCTGCAATGACGGTGGCTGCGCTGTGCGGATGGCTGGGGGCGCTGGTCGAGCGATGGCTGTTCTTCGCCGAAGCCAAGCACCTCGTCACTCTCTACTACTAGTGCAGGGCCGGACGATCCGACCCTGCCCTCAGGGCAGCAGGGCGTCGGCGCCGCGGGCGACCAGCATGTCGGCGACCTGCTCGCCCAGCTTTTCGGGTTCGGACATCGGGCCGCTGGCGTAGCCGCGCACGGTCTGCCCGGTCTTCGCATCGCCGACCAGGCCTTCCAGCGAGATCCTTTCCTTGTTCAGGGTCGCGTACGCAGCGATGGGTACGTGGCAGCTGCCGCCCAGGGTGCGGGTCATCGCCCGCTCGGCGCTGACGCATGCGCGGGTCGGCGCGTGGTCGAGCACGGCCAGCAGGGCGTGCACCGCGGCATCGCCCTGCTTGCACTCGACCACCACGGCGCCCTGGGCCGCGGCCGGGATGAAACGGGGCGCCGTCAGCCGTTCGCGGATGCGCTCGCCCAGGCCCAGGCGCTGCAGGCCGGCGCAGGCGAGCACGATGGCGTCGTAGTCGCCCGCATCGAGCTTGGCGAGGCGCGTATTGACGTTGCCGCGCAGGTCCACCAGCACCAGGTCAGGACGGTGCGCGCGCAGCAGCGCCTGCCGGCGCAGCGACGAGGTGCCGACCTTCGCGCCGAACGGAAGCTCTTCGAGCGCCTCGTACTTCACCGACACGAAGGCGTCGAAGGGATCGGCGCGCTCGAGGATGGCGGGCAGTTCGAACGGGCCGTCGAGCTCCATCGGCACGTCCTTGAGCGAGTGCACGGCGGCGTCGGCGCGGCCTTCCAGCATCGCCACCTCGAGCTCCTTCAGGAACAGGCCCTTGCCGCCGATCTCCACCAGGGGCTGGTCGATGGCCTGGTCGCCGCGCGTGGTCATCGGCACCAGCTCGACCTCGAGCCCGGGATGCGCCTCGCGCAGCTTCGCGGCGACGTGGTTGGTCTGCCAGAGGGCAAGGGCGCTCTCGCGCGTGGCCAGGCGGATGGTCGGCATCGTGTTCTCCCCCCTCAGAGATGTTTCAGGCGCTCGCGCAGCACCGGCAGGCAGCGCCGGCTGACCTCGAGCGGGCCGCCGCCGTGGCGCAGCACGGCGTGCACCTGGCCGTCGGGGCCGCGCCGGAGTTCGGCGAACTCGTCGCTGGCGACCAGACAGTTGCGGTGGATACGGATGAAGCGCTCGCCGAATTCCAGCTCGAGCGACTTCAGCGATTCTTCGATCAGGTCCTCGCCGCGCGCGTGGTGCACGACGACATATTTTTCTTCGGCCTGCAGGTAATGGATGTCGTCCACCGGGATCAGGCGCAGGCTGCCGCGAAGCCGCGCGCTGAGGTGGCTGCGGCGGCGCTCCGGACCGGCGGGCGGCATCGCGGGCAGCTGCTGGGCGGCGCGCTGGCGGCGGGCGCGCTCGAGCGCTTCCGCCAGGCGTTCGGGCCGGACCGGTTTCACCAGGTAGTCGACGGCTGCGGCTTCGAAGGCCGCCAGCGCGTGCTGGTCGAAGGCGGTGCAGAACACCAGGGCCGGCGGCGAGGCCAGGCCGGAAAGGTGCTGGGCGGCCTCGAGGCCATCCATCACCGGCATGGCGACGTCGAGCAGCACCACGTCCACTGCAAGCGTTTCCGCCATCTCGACCGCCTCGCGGCCATTGCCCGCCTCGCCCGCGATCTCGTGGCCGCCGAGCTCGCGCACCAGCGCGGCCAGGCGCTGGCGGGCCAGCGGTTCGTCGTCGACCAGGAGCAGTTTCATGGCGGAAGTATGCCCCAGGACGCGCCGGGTTCAGCCGGCCTGGAACCGCGCCTGCAGCCAGTCGCCCAGGTCCCGGACCTCGTCGGCGCAGACGCTGTGCGGCATCGGGTAGCTGTGCCAGTCCACGGCCACGCCCAGGCCGCGCATCAGGTCGCGGCTGCGGGCGCCAAGGCCTTCCGGGACCACCGGGTCATGGGCGCCGTGCGCCATGAAGACCGGCGTCGCCTTGCCGGCGCGGGTGGCTTCCGCTGCGGTCAGGTCGGCCATAGGCAGGTAGGTCGAAAGCGCGATGATGCCGCCGATGCCCGCCTCTCGGCGCAGCCCGGCCGCCAGCACGATGGCGCCGCCCTGGGAGAAACCGGCCAGCAGGATCCGTTCGTTCGGCACGCCGCGTTCGTTCTCGCGGGCGACCAGCGCCTCGACCTGGGCGATGGATTCGCGCACGCCCTGCTCGTCGGCGCGCTGCTCGATCGACAGGTCCCGGATGTCGTACCAGGCGCGCATGCGCACGCCGTTGTTGATGGTCACCGGCCGGACCGGCGCATGCGGGAACACGAAACGCAGCGCGGGCCAGCCGGGGCGCAGCAGCTCGGGCACGATCGGCGCGAAGTCGTGGCCGTCGGCGCCCAGGCCATGCAGCCAGATGATCGACCACTGCGGGGACGGGCCGGTTTGATGTTCGACGGTTTCGAGCAGGGTCATGGGCGATGTTGGCGTGGCGGGCCTGCATTATGCCCGCCGCGCCGGACTCATCGCGCCCAGCCGGGCATCGCCCAATCCGGGTCCATCGCCGGCGCACTGCGGCTGTTGCCGTCGGCGATGCGCTGGGCGCAGGCGCGTCCCAGCGGCGACAGCACCGCTTCGGCCGTGGCCAGGCCGACGCCCCCGCCGGCGTCGGAGACGGCGTGCAGCCGGAGTGCGCAGGCCTGCCAGTGGGGAAGCAGCGAACGTTTCGGGCGCCAGAAGCGCTGCGTGCCGCTGGCGTCCACCTGCACCGGGACGGTGGCGAGCAGGCGCTCCCAGGCGTGGAAATCGCTGTCGGGCAACAGGTACAGGCGCCAGCAGTCCCTGCCGGCCGCGTCCAGGAAATGCAGCGCCTCGTGCGGCCCATCGCTGTCGAGGCGGACATGCGCGCACAGGGCGCGCGCGCGACGCCATCCGGTCAGCAGGTGCGGATCGGCCGGGGCGTGGAGGCAAAGCAACGGGCCCAGCGCGCCGAGCGCTTCAACCGTGCAGGCGTGGATGCCGACAGCCTTGGCGTCCACGGAATGTGTCGCGGCCAGCAGCGGGGCCATGGCGATTCCTGGAAGAGCCGGCGGGGCTGGCGGCCGGACAGGTTCCGGCGGAGCGGGCGACCGGGGAGAGAGCCGGTTATTTGACGAGGATGAGCTTGTCGTTGCGG
>CAMLKR010000175.1 GCA_946480565.1 uncultured Arenimonas sp.
TACCGCACCGCCGCCGACGGCAGCATCGAGAACGGCTACACGCTGCGCATCGTCAACAAGGACGTCGTCCCCCGCACGTTCACGGTACGGATCGAGGGCGCCGAGGGCATCGTGCTGGTCGAGGCCGACGCCACCCACCCGGCGGCGGCCGAGGAAGTGCTGACGGTGCCGGTGACGCTGCGTGCGCCGGCCGGCGTGGCCAAGGGCCGCATCGACCTGCGCGTGGTGGTCGAATCCGACGCCGGCGTCGAGGCGGTCGAGGAAACCCGCTTCTTCGGGCCGTTCTGATGACGGACGCCCCGCACGACCGCCGCTTCAACCTGGTCGCCTGGCTGGTGGTGCTCATTCCGGTGGCCACCGTGGTCGCCGGCGTCTGGACCCTGATGCTGGCCGCCGGCGACAGCGCCACCGATGCCCACCCGGACCGGGTGCGGCGCATGGCCCAGGTGCAGGAAGCGTCGCTGGATGCAGACGA
Organism: uncultured Arenimonas sp.; assembly: GCA_946480565.1. The sequence goes on from CAMLKR010000175.1 coordinate 476, forward strand.
GACCGCCGCGCGCGAAGGCCTGGCCGCGCGCGTGCGCATCGCCCCGGACCACGTGCTGGTCAGCGTGACGCCCGCTGGCGGCACTCGCGCACCGGTGCTGATGCTGCGTCATCCGATCGAGTCCGGACTGGATCGGGCACTGGCGCTAGCGCCCCATCCGGGCGGCTGGCGATCGCAGGAGTCGCTGGCCGCGGCACATGGCTGGCAGCTGCAGCTGGTCGCCGCCGACGGCCGCTGGCGCCTGGTCGGCCGCTATCGGCCCGGCGACAGCGACCTGGTGCTGCGGCCCGCGCTCGGCACGCCATGAACCGCGCGTTGGACGCCGCCGGCACGCTGGAGAACGCCTGCTTCCACTGCGGCGAACCCCTGCCGGCGCAGCCGCTGCGGGTGGAGCTGGAGGGCGCGCCGCGGGCGCTGTGCTGCGAGGGCTGCGCCGCGGCCGCGAACTGGATCCGCGACGCCGGGCTCGGCGACTACTACCGGCTGCGCCAGTCCGAGGGCCCACGGGTCGCCGCCGACCCGGCCGATTTCGCCGCCTGGGACCGCGAGGACGTGCAGTCCGGGCATGCCATCGCCACCGACGCGGGACGCGAGATCACCGTGGTGGTCGAAGGCCTGCGCTGCGCGGCCTGCGCCTGGCTGGTGGATCGCGCGCTCAGCCGCGAACCGGGCGTGGCGGCGGTGATCGCCAATGCGGTCACCGGCCGGGTGCGCATCGCCTGGGATCCGGCACGCACCCGGCTGTCGTCGGTGCTGTCGCGGCTGGGCGCGCTGGGCTACCGGCCGCACCTGGCGCGAGGGGAGGCGGCCGAACGCGAGCGCCGGCGCGAGCGCAACCGGCTGATCGCACGCCTGGGCGTCGCGGCGCTGGGCGCCACCCAGGCGATGATGTTCGCCGAGGCCTTGTACCTCGACACCGCCGGCGAGATGTCGCTGGCCACGCGCGACTTCTTCCGCTGGGTCACCTTCCTGGTCGCCACGCCGGTGGTGTTCTATTCCGGCTGGCCCTTCCTGGCGGGCATGGCGGTGGAGCTGAGGCACCGGCGCCCGGGCATGGACACCCTGGTCGGCAGTTCGGTGCTGCTGGCCTACTTCGCCAGCCTGGTGGAAACGCTGCGCGGCGGCGCCCAGGTGTGGTTCGACGCGGCGGTGATGTTCGTGCTGTTCCTGCTCGCGGCACGTTTCCTCGAGCTGATGGCGCGGCGCCAGGCCAGCGCGCGCCTGGACACGCTGGCGCGCGCGCAGCCGGCCCTGGCGTGGCGCCTCACGGAGACCGGACGCGAACAGGTTCCGGTGGCGGCGCTGTCGCCCGGCGACCGCGTGCATGTCGGTGCGGGCGAGGTGGTGCCGGCCGACGGCGAGCTGCTGGAGGCCGCGGCGGACCTGGACGAATCCCTGCTCACCGGCGAGTCCACCCCGGTGCGCAAATCGCCCGGCGACACGCTCTATGCCGGCAGCCTGTGCCGCGAACAGTCGGCCACGCTGCAGGTGCAGCGCACCGGCAGCGACACCCGGCTTTCCCAACTGGCCCGCACCGTCGAACGCGCGCAGTCGCAGCGCCCGCGCGCCGCCCGCTTGGCCGATGCGGTCGCGACCCGCTTCGTCGGTGCGCTGTTCGTGGTGGCGGTCGGCGTGTTCGCCTACTGGTTCGGCGCGGACCCGGACCGCGCCTTCGAGATCGCATTGGCGGTGCTGATCGTCAGCTGTCCCTGCGCCCTGGCGCTGGCGGTGCCGGCGGCCCTGGCCAGCGCGAACGGCGCGCTGTCGCGGCGCGGCGTGCTGGTACTGGGCGCCGACGCGCTCGACCGCCTGGCTGAAGTCGACACCGCCCTGCTGGACAAGACCGGCACCCTCACCACCGGCCAGCCGCAGCTGCTGGCCGCGACGGCGCTGGACGGCGGCGACGCCGAAGCCTGGCGCCGCATTGCCGCCGCGCTCGAACATGGGGCGCGGCATCCGTTCGCAGCGGCCTTCGACGTGAATGGCATCGCCCCCGCGACCCTGGTGCGCAGCGTGCCGGGCCAGGGCATCGAAGGTCGCGTGGCCGGAACCGCCTGGCGCCTGGGCCAGGCCGGTTTCGCCGGCGGTGGCCACGACGATGGCGCGCTGTGGCTGGGCGACGGCCGGAAGGCGACCGCACGCTTCGTGCTGTCCGATCCCCTGCGTCCGGAAGCGGCGGCCGTCGCCGCGGCGCTCCGGGCGATGGGCATCACGCCGCGCATCGCCAGCGGCGACGGCGCGTCGGCGGTCGCGGACATCGCGGCCACCCTCGGCATTGAGGATGCGCGCGCACGCCAGTCGCCCGAAGACAAACTCGCGACCCTGCGCGCGCTGCAGGCCGCCGGCCATCGTGTGCTGGCCGTCGGCGACGGCATCAACGACGGTCCGCTGCTGGCCGGCGCCGACGTCTCGATGGCCATGGCGGCCGGCGCGCCGCTGGCCCATCGCGCCGCCGACCTGGTGCTGACCGGCACCTCGCTGGCGCGCATTCCGGAAGCCGTCATGCTCGCGCGCCGCACCCGCGCCGTCATCCGCCAGAACCTGGCCTGGGCCTTGGCCTACAATCTGCTGGCCCTGCCCTTCGCGGCGATGGGCTGGGTGACGCCGGGCCTGGCCGCGCTGGGCATGGCGGCCTCGTCGCTGCTGGTCACCGCCAATGCGCTGCGCCTGGGCCGGGAGCCCAAGACCGACGAATGAACATCCTGCTCGCCCTGGTGCCGATTTCGCTGCTGCTGCTGCTCGCGGCCATCCTGGCCTTCCTGTGGGCGGTGCGCCGCGGCCAGTTCGACGACCTCGATACGCCGGCGCTGGACATGCTCGGCGACGACCAGCGCCCTGCCCCGGCACCGGACGCCGAAGAAAAACCCTGATGCCGTTCGACCTGCTCACCCTCACGGCCGCGCTGCTGACCGGGCTGATGGGCGGCCTGCACTGCGCCGCGATGTGCGGCGGCATCGCCACCGGGCTGGCCGCGCAGTCGCCGCGCGGCGGCCTGCCGACCGCGTTCGCGCTCAACGGCGGGCGCGTGCTGGGTTATGTGCTGGCCGGCGCGATCGTGGGCGGATTCGGCGGCGGGCTGCTGGCCCTGGCGCGCTCGGAAGGACTGGCCACGACGCTGCGCGTGGCGATGGGCGCCGTGCTGGTGCTGGTCGCGCTGCGCCTGCTGTGGCCGCAGCGCCTGGGTGCGCTGGGCAAGGCCGGCGCCTGGCTGTGGCGCGGGCTGCAGCCGGTGCAGGCGCGCCTGCTTCCCAAGGCCGGCCCGTGGCGGCCGTGGGTGCAGGGCCTGTTCTGGGGCTGGCTGCCCTGCGGCCTGTCGACCACCGTGCTCGCGGCCGCCTGGCTCGAGGCCAGCGCCCTGCACGGCGCCTTGCTGATGTTGGCCTTCGGCATCGGCACGTGGGCGACGATGATTCCGCTCACCTGGAGCGGCGCGCGTCTTGGCGGGCTGCTGGCGAGACGCGGCTGGCGCATCGCCGCGGCGGCGGTGGTCGCGACGGCCGGCGTATTGACCATGCTGGGGCCTTGGCTGGCGACGCAGCCGGCCCTGCATTCCGTGCTCGAGGCGCTGGGATGCCGCTCGCTGGCCTGACTAGAGCTTGCCCGCCACCGGATGCACGATCGCGTCAAGTTTCGCCGCATCCAGGATCTTCAGCTGGCGGCCGCGCACGGCGATGATGCCGTCGTCCTGCAGCTTGGTCAGGGTGCGGCTGACGGTCTCGATCACCATGCCCAGGTAACTGGCGATGTCCTCGCGGCTCATCGGCAGCATGAACATGTCGGCGGGGCGGCCGAGCAGCCGGTAGCGCTCCGACAGGCCGTGCAGGAACAGCGCCATGCGCTCGTTGGCGTGGCGCCGGCCCAGCATCTCCATGTGGCCCTGGTCGCGGTTGATGCCCTGGCCGATGATGCGCAGCAGCTGGTGCTGCAGGCCCGGCAGCTGCGAGCAGACGTGTTCGAGCTGGCCCAGCGGGATCTCGCAGACCGTGGCGCGGGTCAGGGCTTCGGCCTCGCAGGCGTGCTGGCCGCGGCCCAGCGCGTCCAGGCCCATCAGCTCGCCCGGCAGGTGGAAGCCGATCACCTGCTCGTCGCCGTCCTGGTTGGTGGCGACGGTCTTGAAGGCGCCCTCGCGGGCCACGTACAGCGAGGCCAGCGGCTGGCCGGCCCGGAACAGGGTCTCGCCCTGCTCCAGAGGCCGGCGGTTGCGCACGATGTCGTCGAGCTGGTGTAGGTCGTCGCCGCCGATCCCGGCCGGCAGGCACAGCACGTGCAGCGAACACTGCGCGCAGCTGCGTCGCAGCCGCTCCAGGTCGATGCCGTCGGCGCTCATGCCCTCACTCCGCGGTCCAACGCTTGAGCCAGGTGTTGACGGTGTCGTGCCACTGCACGCTGTTGTGCGGCTTCAGGATCCAGTGGTTCTCGTCGGGGAAGTACAGCAACTGGCTTTCGACGCCGTTGCGCTGCGCGGCCGAGAACGACGCCAGGCCCTGCTCCACCAGCACGCGGTAGTCGAGCTGGCCGTGGATGACCAGCATCGGCGCCTTCCACTTGCCGACGTGGTTGGCCGGATTGAAGCGCTCGTAGTTCTCCGGCACCTGCACCGGCGTGCCGCCGTTCTCCCACTCGCTGAACCACAGCTCTTCGGTGTTCGTGCCCATGATGCGGGTGTCGAACACGCCGGCGTGGTTGACCAG
>CAMLKR010000176.1 GCA_946480565.1 uncultured Arenimonas sp.
AGCCGCGCCACCATCGGCATCGTCATCATCGCCGGCGTGGCCTTCTCGACCGTGCTGTCGCTGTTCGTGGTGCCCTCGTTCTACGCGCTGCTGGCGCCCTACACCCGGTCCCCCGACGCGGTCGCCCGCAAGCTGGAGCAGCTGGAACGGGACACCCCAGCAGTAGGCGGGCACGCGTGATTTCAGTGCGTTCGCACTGAAATCCCCACGATCCGCGCTGCGGATCGCGGGGCCCGACTCATCACTTCTGATCCCTGCGCCTTCGGCGCGCCCCCTTTACCAAGGGGGCTCTCCTTCTTGGGGGAGCTTGGCGGGCGTAGACTTGGCGGGAATCTGGAGGGTGGTGATGAGTGATTCGCCGTATCGAGGGCCGCAGGGCAAGCCGCGTGACAAGCGGGAGCGGGAGCGGGACCGGAACGCGCGGCCGGCGCCTGCATCCGCAGACTCGCGGCGACCGCCGGGCCGCGGCCCGGGGCGTGAGCATCCGCGTGACATCGCCCGCGACGAGGCCGATGCGGCCCTGCTGCGGGGCGAGGTCGCCGCGCCCAAGGCGCCGCGCGAACTGCGCCTGCACGGGCTCAACGCCTGCCTGGCGATGTTCGCGCACCGGCCGCAGGACCTGCGCAAGGTCTGGCTGCTCGAATCGCGCATCCCGAAACTGAAGTCGGTGCTGGCGCATTGCGTGCAGCACCGCATCGGTTACACCGTGGTCGGCGACGAGGACCTGCAGAAACTGTCCGGCAGCGCGCACCACGAAGGCGTCGTGTTCGGCGTGGTGCCGAACGCCGAGGGCAATCTGTCCGAATGGCTGCGCACCCTGCCGGCGGGTCCGCAGCTGGCGATCTGGCTGGACGGCGTCGGCAACCCGCACAACCTGGGCGCGATCCTGCGTTCGGCGGCGCATTTCGGCGTCGCCGGCCTGCTGCTGCCCAAGGACTCGCCGCTGGCGCTGTCAGGCGCCGCGGCGCGGGTCGCCGAAGGCGGAGCCGAGCGGGTGCCGATGGTCCGCCTGGGCCGCACCGACAACAGCCTGGCCCAGCTGCGTTCGGCCGGTTTCGTGCCCGCGGCGACCCTGGTGCGCGGCGGCCAGCCGCTCTACGGCACCGCGCTGCCGGAACGCCTGCTGCTGATGATGGGCGCCGAGCAGACCGGCGTGGACCCGCTGCTGGCCGAGGCCTCGGCCCTGCGCCTGGGCATCCCGGGCAGCGGCGCGGTGGAAAGCCTCAACGTGGCCGCGGCCACCGCCGTGTTCCTGGGCGAGTGGTGGCGCCAGCGCCGGGCCTGAGCCCCGCCCGGATCGGAAGTTCAGGACCGGACCGGCATAATCGCGCCATGAATCCGATCCCTTCCCGTTCCCGATCCCGCCTTCAGGCCGTGCTGGTCGCCTTCCTGCTGCTGGTGGCCACCGCCGCCGGTGCCCGCACCGAATACGGCGTCGACTACACCGTGCAGTTCCTGCCCAAGTCCGGCCAGGCGCAGGTCACCATGACCATCACGCCCGGCGAAGGCAGCGCCCGCGAGCTCCGGCTGGCGATGCCGGAAGACCGCTATACCCAGGTTGGCGGCGACGGCGAGGTGGTGCGCAAGGGCGCCACCGTCACCTGGACGCCGCATCGGGACAAGCCTTCGAAGCTGCGCTACCGCTACCGCATCGACCACCAGCGCCGCGACGGCGGCTACGACGCCCGAATCACCGACGACTGGGTGATCGTGCGCGGCGACGACCTGGTGCCCAGCGCCCGCGTGCGCGCCACCAAGGGCGCCGATTCCCGGGTGCGCCTGCGCTTCGTGCTGCCCAAGGGCTGGACCAACGTGGACACGCCCTTCCTGCGCGCGCGCGACGGCAAGTCCTTCGTCGTGGTGAATGCCGACCGCAGCTTCGACCGACCGGTGGGCTGGATCATCGCCGGCGCCGTCGGCACCCGGCGCGAGATCCTGGGCGACACCGAGATCAGCGTCGCCGGCCCCAAGGGCGACGTGATCCGCCGCAACGACATGCTGGCCTTCTTCAACAACCTGGTGCCCGAATTCAAGCGCGCCTTCGGCGAGCTGCCGCCCAAGCTGCTGATCGTCAGCGCCGGCGACCCGATGTGGCGCGGCGGCCTGTCCGGCCCGCGCTCGCTGTTCCTGCACGCCGACCGGCCGCTGATCAGCGAGAACGGCACCAGCACGCTCACCCACGAACTCACCCACGTGATCACCCGCATCCGCGGCGCCGACGGCGACGACTGGATCGCCGAGGGCCTGGCCGAGTTCTATTCGATCGAGCTGCTGCGCCGCGCCGACCTGCTGAGCGACGCGCGCGCCGACAAGGCCCAGGAATGGATGGCGCGGCACGGCCGCGGCATCAAGTCCCTGTCGGGCGACCGTTCGCACGGGCCGCGCACCGCGCGCGCCGTGCAGCTGTTCCGCGCGCTCGACGCCGAGATCCGCCAGCGCAGCAAGGGTCGGCGCAGCCTGGACGACGTGGTGCGCGCGCTGATCCCGCTGCGGGAAGTCTCGCGCGAGGACCTGCGCGAGCAGGTGCGCAAGCTCACCGGCGCCGAGTCGGCCGTGCTGAACACGCCGCTGCTGGACTGATGCGCCTGTTCGACCGCCTGCGTCGCCGGTTGGCGGGCGCGCCTTCGAACCAGGCGCCGCCCTCGCTGGCACATGAAAGCTGGGCGGCCTGGAGCGCCTGGTGCGCGGCGAACGAAGCCCGGCTCGACGCGCAGTACCGGCTGCAGTGCGAGGTCCCGGCCGCCGCGGCGGGCGAGGGCTGGCCGGGTTGGTGCGGGCTCTGCGCACGGCCCGTGGTCTTCCCGCTGCGGGCGCCGGAACAAGCCGACGACGTCGACGGTGTGCTGCGCGAATCCCTGGTCTGCCCCGGCTGCCGCATGCGCGCCCGCAGCCGCGCCGGGATGGCCCTGCTGGTGCAGGACCTGGGCCTGGCCGAAGCGCGCATTTACCTGACCGAGCAGGTCACCCCGGCCTTCGTCTGGATGCAGTCGGCCGGAGGCCACGTTCAGGGCAGCGAGTTCGGCCTGGATGCCGGCAACTGGCTGCGCCTGCAGTCGCGTTTCAGCCTGCGCGGCGGCCGTGGCCTGGTGGTGGACCGCGACGTCACCCGGCTTGATTTCGCCGACGCCTCGCTCGATGCCATCGGCAGCTTCGATGTGCTCGAACACGTGCCGGACTATCCGGCGGCGCTGCGCGAGTTCGCGCGCTGCCTGCGGCCGGCGGGGCGGCTGGTGCTGACCCTGCCGTTCCGGGAGAAACACGAACGCACCCTGGTGCGGGCGCGGATCGGCGCCGATGGCGCGATCGAACACCTGTGCGAACCGGAGATCCACGGCGACCCGGTGTCGGGCGGCGCGCTGTGTTTCCACCACTTCGGCTGGGACCTGCTGGACGCCTGCCGCGCGGCCGGCTTCCGCCGCGCGGCCTGGGTGCGCACCTGGTCGCCGCGCGAGGGTTTGTTCGGGCTGTGGAGCCTGGTCGCGACGCGCTGATCCGCGTCGCGGGCGGTCCGTCAGGGCGTGGCGGGCTTCACCGGCAGCTGGCCGAAATCCACCGCCGTTTCGGCCGCCAGGTAGGCCAGCACCGCATAGGCGGCGACCTGCTGGTCGAGCGCCTTGGCGTCGACCTTGTCCAGGGTGTCATTGGCGGTGTGGTGGTAATCGAAGTAGTCGCTGCCGTCCTGTGCCAGCTGCGCCCAGGGCGCGCCGAGCGCGACGATGGGGCCGACGTCGGGGCCCGGGCTGCCCAGGCCGGGTTCCACCACGATGCCCAGCGGCGCCAGCACTTCGCCGATGGCTTCGATCACCGGCCAGGCCGTGGGCGCCACGCCGGCGCGCAGTGCATAGACCCGGCCAGCACCAAAATCGCTTTCGGCGCCGATCTGGTGCCCATCGATTTCGCCGGCGGCCTGGCGGGCGGCGGCATAGGCCTTGCCGCCGTAGAGGCCTTGCTCCTCGTTGGCGTAGGCGATGACGCGCACGGTGCGGCGCGGCGCCTGCTTCAGTTCGCCGATCAGCGCGCCGGCCGCCATGGTGATGCCGACGCCGGAGGCGTCGTCGATGGCGCCGGTGCCCAGGTCCCAGGAGTCCAGGTGGCCGCCGATGGTCACCACTTCCTGCGGCCGCTCGCGGCCGCGGATCTCGCCGATGACGTTGTGCGAGGTGTACTGGCCCATCGTCTCGGCGTCGATGTCCAGGCGCACGGTCAGCGGGTGGCCGCGGCGCAGCAGGCGCTCGACCTGGTCGGCGTCTGGGTTGGACAGGGCGGCGGCGGGGATCGGCGTCACGTCCGGGGCGTAGCGCATCACGCCGGTGTGCGGCAGGCGGTCGCTGTCGGTGCCGACCGATCGGATCAGCAGGCCGATCGCGCCTTTGCGCGCGGCCTCGCTGGCGCCGCCCGCGCGGATCGCCGAACCGGGGCTGTAGCCGCGGCCGTCGCGGAAGCGCTCGATGCGGTAGCCCACGTAGGCGATCTTGCCGGCCAGGCTGCCTTCCGGCGCCGCCTTCAGCGCGGCCAGGTCGGCGAAGGCGACCACCTCGGCCTGCAGCGGCTTGCCGCCGGTGCCGATGCTGCCGCCGAGCGTGGTGATGGCCAGCGGCTGGGCGAAGGCGCCGACCACTTCGGCGCGCTCGTGGCCGCGGCGCCAGACCGGGAAGCTCACCGGCTCCAGATAGACCTTGTCGAAGCCCATGGCCTCGAACTTCGCCTTGGCCCAGGCCACGGCGCGCGCGTCGGCCTCGGTGCCGGCCAAGCGCGGTCCCACTTCGGTGGTCAGCGATTCGACCACGTCGTAGGCGGCGCTGCCGCGCATGGCCTGGTCGCGCAGGCTGGCGGCGGTGGCGAGGTCGTCGGCGTCCAGGCCGGTCGATGCCGACGCGGACAGGGGCAGGGCGGCGAACAGGGCAAGGGCGAGCAGGGACGGGGCAAGGCGCATGCGGAACTCCGGCAAAAAAACGCCGGCCTCGCGGGCCGGCGTCGGTGGGCGGGCGCGACTCAGCGCTTGAGCGCGTCGCGGATCTCGGTGAGCAGCTTCACTTCCTCGCTGGGCTCGGCCGGCGCGGCGGGCGCCGCCTCCTGCTTGCGCTTGAGCGAGTTGATCACCTTCACCGCGACGAAGATGGCGAAGGCGATGATCAGGAA
>CAMLKR010000177.1 GCA_946480565.1 uncultured Arenimonas sp.
TGATGCGGAAGTAGGTGCTCAGCTCCATCGGGCAGCGCACGCCCTTGGGGATGAAGACGAAGCTGCCGTCGGAGAACACGGCCGAGTTCAGCGCCGCGAAATAGTTGTCGCCCGCCGGCACCACGCTGCCCAGGTATCGGCGCACCAGGTCGGGGTGTTCCTTCACCGCCTCGGACATCGAGCAGAAGATCACGCCCTTCTCGGCCAGCTCCTTGCGGAAGGTGGTGCCGACCGAGACCGAATCGAACACCGCGTCCACCGCCACGCCGGCCAGCTTGGCGCGCTCGTGCAGCGGCACCCCGAGCTTTTCGTAGGTGTCGAGCAGCTCCTTGGGCACGTCGTCCAGCGAGGCGTATTTCGGGCCCTTGGGCGCGGCGTAGTAGCTCACGGCCTGGAAGTCGATCGGCGCGATCTCCAGCTTGGCCCACTCCGGTGGCGTCATCGTCAGCCAGTGCCGGTAGGCTTTCAGGCGCCACTCGGTCAGCCATTCCGGCTCGCCCTTCTTGGCGGAGATGAATCGCACCACGTCTTCGTCCAGGCCGGGCGGCAGGGTGTCGGACTCGATGTCGGTGACGAAGCCGGCGTCGTAGCGGCGCGCCAGGTGTTCGACGATTTCTGCGTTCTGCGTGCTCATGTCAGGCTCCTGCCCGCGACAGCTGCAGCGGGATGGCCTTGCGTGCCGCCGGCGGCGGCAGCATGTCGGCCAGGGTGATGCCGCCGAGCGCCTCGGCGATGACGTCGTTGATGCGGCGCCAGTGCGACTGCACGCCGCAGTGCGGCTCGAGTTCGCAGCTGGAGTGTTCGCCCGAACATTCGGTCATGCCCAGCGGACCTTCGATGGCCTCGACGATCGCGATCAGCGGGATCTGGGCCGCCGGGCGCGCCAGCCGGTAGCCGCCGCTGGCGCCGCGGAAGCCCTCCACCAGGCCGGCATGCGCCAGCGGCTTGAGCACCTTGGCCACGGTCGGCGGCTCCAGGCGGGCCCGTTCGGCCAGCTCGGCGGCCGAATGCACGCGGTCGGGCGCCGAGGCCAGGGTGGCCAGGACGACGGTGGCGTAATCAGTCAGCTTGGTGACGCGGAGCATGGGGGTCGGGCCGGGGCCGTCAATTCGGACCGAAATTGTACGTTTTAAATCCGGCCCGCTCAATCGGGCCGCGGACCCCCGTTCAGGCCACGTCGACGCCGATCAGGCGGCCGATGGCGAACACCGTGGCCCCGGCCAGGGCGCCGATGCCCAGCATCCGCGCGCCGCCGGCCCAGGGATTGCGGCCGGTGAACAGGCTCATCGCGGCGCCGGTGCCGAACAGACCCGCGGCCGCCAGCCCCGTGCCCCAGAACGCCGCTTGGGGCAGGGCGCTGCCGGCGAAGAAGGGCACCAGCGGGATCAGGGCGCCGATGGTGAAGGCGCTGAACGAGAACACCGCGGCCCCGATGGGCGAGCCCAGGTCGTCCGGATTCAGGCCCAGCTCCTCGCGGGCCAGGACGTCCAAGGCCTGCGCGGGATCCTTCACCAGGGTCGCCGCGAAGCCGCGGGCCTGCTCCGCCGGCATGCCGCGGGCGATGTAGATCAGGGCCAACTCCTCGGCCTCCGCTTCGGGATATTTCTTCAGCTCGTCCGACTCCAGTCCGATCTGGTACTCGAACAGCTCGCGCTGCGAGCGCACCGACACGTATTCGCCGGCCGCCATCGACAGCGCGCCCGCCAGCAGGCCGGCGATGCCGGTAGCCAGCACGGTGCCGGTGGACGCGCTGGCGCCGACCACGCCCAGGATCAGGCTGGCGTTCGAGACCAGGCCGTCGTTGACGCCGAAGATGGCGGCGCGCAGGTTGCCGCCGCCGACCGAACGGTGGCTCACGCCGACCTGGGCCAGGTCGGTGGGCAGCAGGTGGCCGGTGAGCGCGGCGGTGTAGGCGGAAAGGCCCCGAACTTTCAGTGCCGCCAAGGCCGGCTTCATCCGGCGCGGCCCGAGCCGGCGCGCGAGGCCCGCCACCAGTCGGGCCCGGCGTTCGGGCACGAAGGGCTCGGGCAGGATTTCGCCGGCCTCCTGGGCCGCCGCGGCCCAGGTCTGCGCCTGCGATTCGGCCGCGTCGGCGAGGGCGCGGAACAGCGCCGCGATGCGGGTGTCGGGCTCCGCGGCGGCCAGGGCGCGGTAGAGCCAGGCCGATTGTTTTTCCTCGCGCCAGCTGTTGCCAGGATCCATGTCCGAACTCCCGTGTGCCGGCGCCAGCTTACGCCGGCGCGGGGCAGGGCTGCGCCGAAGGCCCGCATGCGGGACAATGGCGCCCCTTTCGCTGTCCCGGACCGCTGCAGATGCCCAAGAAGATCGAAGCCCGCCGCTCCGCCATCCACGGCAACGGTGTCTTCGCCACCGAGGCGATCCCCAAGGGCGAACGGATCATCCGCTACAAGGGCCTGCTGCGCACGCACGAGGAAGTGGACCGCGTTTACGCCGACGAGCTCGACACCGGCCACACCTTCCTGTTCACCCTCAACGACAAGTACGTGATTGACGCCAACGTGGACGGCAACGACGCGCGCTGGATCAACCACAGCTGCGACCCCAACTGCGAGGCCGCGCACCTGGAGTCGGACACCGGCAAGAAGCGCAAGGACCGCATCTACATCGAGGCCATGCGCGACATCGCCCCCGGCGAAGAACTGACCTACAACTACGGTATCACCCTGGCCGAGCCGCACACCGCCAGGCTGAAGAAGCTCTGGGCCTGCCGCTGCGGCGCGAAAAACTGCACCGGCACCATGCTGCAGCCCAAGCGCAAGCCCAGGGGCTGAATCGCGGCGCGACATCGTCGGATGCATTACGCGCCCGCAGGGTTGACATGACCTTTGGCCCTCGGCGCCACGCCGGGGGATCACCAAGATGCGCGGGTCCCCGAGCCTGGCCTGCGCATGACTCCCTTCCGACTCCTTCCCGCGCTGTGCGCGCTGGCCGCCGCGCCCGTCGCCGCCGTCGACGTCGACGGCCGCATCGACCCGCAGGAGTGGGCCGGCGCCCGCCACATCACCGACTTCGTGACCGTGCAGCCGCTCAGCGGCGACCCGGCGCGCTACCGCACCGAAGCCTGGGTGCTGGCCACGCCCGAAGGCCTGGCCGTGGCCTTCCGCAACCAGCAGCCGGCCGACGTGCCGCGCACCACCCAGCGCACCCGCCGCGACGAAGGCGGCCAGCTCGACCGCGTCAACCTGATGGTGGATTTCGACGGCGATGGCCGCACCGGCTACGACTTCATGGTCACCATTGCCGACGGCATCAGCGACGAGGTGATCACCAGCGAGCGCAACTTCAACACCGACTGGGACGGCCACTGGCACCGCGCCGTCACCCAGGACGCCGACAGCTGGTCGGTGGAGATGGTGATCCCCTGGCACGTGGCGCCGATGGCCAAGCCCGAGGGCGGCAAGCGCACCCTGGGCCTGTACCTGGACCGCGTGGTCGGCAGCAGCGGCGAGCGTTTCGGCTGGCCCAACATCAGCTACCAGAAGCCGCGTTTCCTGTCCGAGTTCGCGAAGGTCGAGGTACCGCTGTACGAGCAGTCGCTGCTGGCGGTGACGCCGTATGCGGTGGCGGTGCACGACCGCATCAGCGGCGACACCGACTTCGACGCCGGTGCCGACCTGTTCTGGAAACCCAACGGCCAGTTCCAGCTGTCGGCGACCCTCAATCCCGACTTCGGCCAGGTGGAAAGCGACGACCTGGTGGTGAACTTCGGCGCCGTGGAAACCTTCTTCGGCGACAAGCGGCCCTTCTTCACCGAGAACCAGGGCATGTTCGACGTGCCCTTCGGCGCCGGCAACAGCCGCCTGCTCTACACGCGCCGGATCGGCGGCTCGGCCGACGACGGCAGCGGCGCCGGCGACGTACACGCGGCAGTGAAGCTCAACGGCAGCCTGGGCCAGGTTCGCTACGGCCTGCTGGCCGCCACCGAGGGCGACGAGGTCGGCCGCGACTTCTTCGCCCTGCGCGCCACCCGCGATTTCGGCGCGCAGGACCTGGGCGGCATGGTCACGCACGTCGACCGCCCCTTCCTCGACCGCCAGGCCAGCGTGTATTCGGCCGACCACCTGTGGACGCCCAACGGTGCCTGGAGCATCCGCTCCCAGGTCGTGGCCTCGCAGGTCCGCCAGGGCGGCGCCACCACCCGCGACAGCGGCATGCAGGTCCGCGCCGACCACGAGATGGGCGAAGGCTGGCGCCAGCAGCTGTACGTGCTGCACCTGGGCGACCAGCTGCAGCTCAACGACATCGGTTATCTGGACCGCAACAACTTCAACTACCTGCGCTACGAACTGGCGCGGCGTTTCCCGGACCAGCCGGAGGCTTCGGCCTATTCCTTCCACGAATGGCGCTGGGCCGTGTCCACCCGCCGCAACGACCACGGCCTGAGCATCGCCGAGGCGGCGGCGGTGAACCGGGTCAGCGAGCGTCGCGACGGCGGCAGCGAGTTCTTCGAGGTCGCGACCTGGACCGACGGCCACGACGACCTGATCACCCGCGGCAACGGCGCCGTGCGGGTGCCGGAGAAGCTCTACCTGTTCTGGGAGCGCTCGCGGCCTCAGCGCGGACGCTGGTCCTGGTACGTGTCGGCGCGCGCCGCCGGCGAGGGCCTGGAGGGCGCCAGCGGCACCGGCCTGGACCTGGATTTCGAACCGACCCTGCACCTGAGCGACAGCCTGGCCCTGCAGGGCAGCTTCAGCCTGCAGCACAACCCGGACTGGCTGCTCTGGCGCGGCGGCGACCGCCTGGGCAGCTACCGCGCCGACATCGCCAGCGTCGGCGCCCACCTGCAGTGGCAGATCGGCAGCCGCCAGGAGCTGCGCGTGAAGCTGGAAACCATCGCGCTCGACGCCCGCCTGCGCCAGGCCTGGGTGGTGGGTCCGGGCGGCCAGCCGGTGCCGGTGGCGACGCCGGCCGACGTCACCGACTTCAGCCTCGGCAACCTGGGCTTCCAGATCCGCTACCGCTACGAGCTGGCGCCGCTGTCGGACCTGTACATCGTCTACGGCCGCGGCGGCCTGGCCGAGGACGGCGTCAGCCGCTCGCTGTCGGACCTGCT
>CAMLKR010000178.1 GCA_946480565.1 uncultured Arenimonas sp.
AGCGCGTGGCGGTGATCGGCGGCGGCAACTCCGGCGTCGAGGCGGCCATCGACCTCGCCGGCATCGTCGGCCACGTCACCCTGCTGGAGTTCGACGGCAAGCTGCGCGCCGACGAGGTGCTGCAGCGCAAGCTGCGCAGCCTGCACAACGTCACCGTGCTGACCAACGCCCAGAGCACCGAGGTGCGGGGCGATGGCCAGAAGGTGACCGGCCTGGTCTACACCGACCGCCTGATCGGCAACTCGCACACGATCGAGCTCGAGGGCATCTTCGTGCAGATCGGCCTGCTGCCCAACACCGAGTGGCTCAAGGACACCGTGGCCTTGTCCCCGCGCGGCGAGATCGTCATCGACGACCGCGGCCAGACTTCGGTGCCGGGCGTGTTCGCGGCGGGCGACGCCACCACCGTGCCCTACAAGCAGATCGTGATCGCGATGGGCGCCGGCTCCACCGCCGCCCTGAGCGCCTTCGACCACCTGATCCGCACGCCGGTGCCGGCGCGCGCCGGGGACCTGGCCGCGGCGGCCTGACCGCCGCGCGGCACGCGCCGGCCCGCACGGCCGGCGCTATCATGGCGCGGCCTCCCGAGGACCGCCCCATGCCCCCCGCAGACACCCCCGCCGCCGCCGAGCTCGAGAAGCTGTTCGCGGCGGTGCCGGAGCGAAACACCGGCGACACCCTGCTGCGCACGATGCAGATGCACCACGTGCAGCTGTCGGCGATGGCCGACACCAAGGCCAACATCGTCATCACGATGTCGTCGATCGTGCTGACCCTGGTGCTGGGGCGGCTCAACGACCCGGACCTGCGCACGGCCTCCCTCACCCTGGCCGGATTCACGCTGCTGGCCCTGCTGCTGGCGGTGCTGGCGGTGCTGCCCAAGTACCGGCCGCTGAAGCTGGTGGACGGCCAGATCCCGCCGCAGTTCAACCTGCTGTTCTTCGGCCACTTCGCCGAGCTGCCGCGCGAACGTTTCCTGGCCGAGATCGCCGCGGCGCTGAAGGCCGACGGTTCGGTCTACGAGACCATGGCGCGCGACACCTATGCCCTGGGCTGGTACCTGGCCAACCACAAGTACCGCTACCTTCGCCTGTCCTACATCTTTTTCCTGGCCGGGTTCATCCTGGCCTGCGTGGTGCAGGTGATCACCCTGCTGGCGCGCTGAGGTGACGACGCTGGCGCATGCCATCCGCGACGCCGCCGCGCGCCTGCCGGGCGACGAGGCGCGGCTGGAGGCCGAGCTGCTGCTGGCCCATGCGCTGCAGCGACCGCGCAGCTGGTTCTACGCGCACGCCGGAGACGTGCTCGAACCCGAGGCCGCGAACGCCTTCGAAGCCCTGCTGCGCCGGCGCGACCACGGCGAACCGGTGGCGCAGATCGTCGGGCATCGCGGCTTCTGGTCGCTGGACCTGGCGGTGACGGCCGACACCCTGATCCCGCGGCCGGAGACCGAACTGCTGGTCGAACTGGCCCTGGAGCACCTTCCCGCCGAGCAGATGGGCCAGGTGCTCGACCTGGGCACGGGCACCGGCGCCATCGCCCTGGCCATCGCCAGCGAGCGCCCGCTGGTGGACGTGACCGCGGTGGACGCGAGCCAGGCCGCGCTCGACGTCGCCCGCGCCAACGCCGCCGACACCGGCCTGCCGCTGCGCCTGCTGCACGGGGACTGGTTCGCGCCGGTGGCCGGCGAAGTCTTCCGCATGGTGGTCAGCAATCCACCCTATATCGCCGAGAACGACCCGCATCTTGGGCAGGGCGACCTGCGTTTCGAACCGCGCTCGGCGCTGGCCTCGGGCCCTGACGGGCTGGACGCGATCCGCCGCATCGTCGCCGACGCGCCGACCTTCCTGCTGCCGGACGGCTGGCTGTTGGTCGAACACGGCCACGACCAGGGCGCTGCGGTGCGCGGCCTGTTCACGGCGGCGGGTTTCCATCGCGTCAGCACCGCCCGCGACCTCGAGGGCCGCGAGCGGGTGACGCTGGGCCGGCATCCCGGCTGAGGCCGGGCCGGCGCCTCAGTCGGCGACCCGGACCTCGACGCGCCGGTTCAGCGCGCGGCCGGCGGCATTGCCGTTGTCGGCCACGGGACGCGATTCGCCCAGGCCTTCCGAGCTCAGCCGCGCGGCGTCCACGCCCTTGCCGGTCAGCCAGGCGAGCACGGACGCGGCGCGCTGTTCCGACAGGCCCTGGTTGTAGGCGTCGCCGCCCTCGCTGTCGGTGTGGCCGGCGATCACCAGCTTCAGCGCCGGGTCGCCGGTGAGCACGCCCAGCACCTGCTGCAGGGTCGCTTCCGACTCTGGCTTGAGCGTGGCCTTGGCGGTGTCGAAATAGATGCCGTACAGGTCCACCTTGCCTTCGCGCTCGAGCTGCCGGGCCAGCGATTCGCTGTCTTTCTTGCTCGGCGTGAGTTCGAGCACGATGTCCACGGTTTCGCCGCTGACCAGGTCGGCGGCCTCGCTGTCGGGTTCGTATTCGGGCTTGCTGCCGGTGGTGACCACCAGGCCGGCCGGCACCTTCTCCAGCAGGAAGCCGCCCTTGTCGTCGGTCAGCGCCTGCACCACGTTGCCGGCGGATACGAGCACGCCCGCAAGCGGCCGGCCGGCGGCGGTGTCCACGGCGATGCCGCGCACGGTGCCGGTGTAGGCGTACCCCTTGGGATTGACCAGCAGGCGGACGAAGTCGAAGGCGAAGCCGTCGCCGGCGTTGTTGTCGGGGTCGTCGATGCGGATCTCGACGCGGCCGTCGCGCACCGTGTCGATGTATTCAGGCAGCAGCTGCAGGGTCAGCAGCTTGCCGATCGGGCCGGTCTGGTCGAGCGCGTTCAACACCACGGCCACGTCGCTGAGCTCGCGGCCGTCGATCCAGGCGCGGTAGCGGCTCTTCATGGTCTTGGACTGGAAATCGTCGACGAACAGCTGCAGCGCCACGGTCTTCACCTCCACCCCCTGCAGGTCGAACTCCAGCACCAGCGGCTGCGGCTGGTTGGAGGGGCGCGAGGTCTGCTGTGTGTAGCCGTCCGAACGTACGCCGCCGGTGAAGCCGCTGACCACCATGATGCGGTCGGTGCCGGCCGGATCGTCGGATTCGGGCAGGTAGGGGAACCGATGCACCGGCGTGGACTTGCCGCTGAAGGGATCGAAGCCGTTGGGCCAGCCGAAGCCCATGTTGTCGATGTCGCCCAGCTGCACCAGCAGGTCGGCTTCCGGCGCGTCCTTCTGCACGCGGCGGATCTGCTTCCACTCCTCGGGCAGGCCCTCGAGGGCGGCGGCGCGGCGGTTGGATTCGGCCTGCAGCTGCTGGTCGCGCATGGCGCGCTGGCTGGCCTTCACCTTTTCCATCGCGGCGGCGCGTTTTTCCGGATCGTTGCCGGCGGCGGCGAGTTCCTGCATCGCGGCCATCACGGCGGCCATCTGCGCCTTCTGCTGCTCCAGGCGCGCGGTGGCGTCGGCCATCTGGGCCACGGCGTCGGCGGGTTTGCCGTCGACGCCGGGCACCGGGCCTTCGGCCGCCGCGGTGGAGGGGTCGAAGGTCTCGCCCTCGGCCCGGCGTGCGGCTTCGGCCAGTGCGGCGCCGAAGGGCAGGTCCTCGAGGTCGTCCAGGCTGGCGGTGCCACCTTCCTTCAGGCCCATGGCTTCGGCGCCGTCGTCGAAGTTCTCGAGGTCGCCTGCCGGTGCTTCGGACGATGCGCCGGCCGCGGGCGTGGCGGTGTCGGCCACGGCGCCCGTGGCATCGATGCCGGAATCCGCAGGGACGGCGGCGGAGGCATCGTCGGGGGAGTGGGCCGCCGGAGGCTCGCCGCCACAGGCGGCGAGCAGCACGGACAGGGCAAGGGCGGCGACAAGGCGGGTGCGGCGCATCGGGGGGGCTCCAGTCCGGAGGGCGCGTCCACTCTAACAAGCGCCGGCGGGACCGGCGCGCGGACGCGGGCAAGGGCCTTATCGCGCCCGGGCGGCCGATCCGGCCACCCGCACGGCCGGTGTCAGGCCGTGATCGCGCGCGGCGGATCGCCGGCCAGGCCGGGCCAGCGCTTGAGCAGGGCGGCGCGGATGCCGTCGGCGTCCAGGCCCGCTTCGGCCAGCAGCTGCTCGCGGCTGGCGTGCTCCTGGTAGGCGTCGGGCAGGCCCAGGTGCTGCACCGGCAGGGTGATGCCCTCGGCCGAGAGCAGTTCGGCGACGCCGCTGCCGGCACCCCCCATCACCACGTTGTCCTCGAGGGTGACGAAAGCCTCGTGGGTCCTGGCCAGCTCCAGCAGCAGGCCGCGGTCGAGCGGCTTCACGAAGCGCATGTTGACGACGGTCAGGCCCAGGTCTCGGCCGACCTTCTCCGCCGCCGGGACCAGGGCGCCGAAGGCGAGCAGGGCGACGCGACCGCCGCGCTGGCGCAGCTCGGCCTTGCCGATCGGCAGCGTGTCGAGTGCGGGCTGCACCGCCACCCCCGGGCCGGTGCCGCGCGGATAGCGCACCGCCGCCGGGCCGCGGTGCCGGAAACCGGTGCTGAGCATCTGCCGGCATTCATTCTCGTCGGCCGGCGCCATCACCACCATGTTCGGCACGCAGCGCAGGAAGCTCAGGTCGAAGCTGCCGGCGTGGGTGGCGCCGTCGGGACCGACCACGCCGCCGCGGTCGACCGCGAACAGCACGTCCAGGTCCTGCAGCGCCACGTCGTGGATCAACTGGTCGTAGCCGCGCTGCAGGAAGCTCGAATAGATCGCGACCACGGGCTTGGCGCCCTCGACCGCCATGCCGGCCGCCAGCGTCACCGCATGCTGCTCGGCGATGGCCACGTCGAAATAACGCGCCGGGTATTCCCTGCTGTAGCGCACCAGGCCCGAGCCTTCGCGCATCGCCGGGGTGATCGCCAGCAGCTTGTCGTCGGCGGCGGCCATGTCGCAGAGCCAGTCGCCGAAGACCTGCGTGTACGTGGGCTTGGCCGGGCCGGACTTCTTGACGATGCCGACCGTGGGGTCGAAGGGGCCGACCGCGTGGTATTCGATCTGGTCGCCTTCGGCCAGCTCGTAGCCCTTGCCCTTGGTGGTGATCACGTGCAGCAGCTGCGGGCCCTTGAGGCC
>CAMLKR010000179.1 GCA_946480565.1 uncultured Arenimonas sp.
GAGGGCGTGGGCGACCACGGCTGCGAATACATGACCGGCGGCGTGGTGGCGGTGCTCGGCCGCACCGGCCTGAACTTCGGCGCCGGCTTCACCGGCGGGCTGGCCTATGTGCTGGACATGGACCGCGACTTCGTCGACCGCTACAACCACGAGCTGATCGACGTGCTGCGCATCACGCCCGAGGGCATGGAACACCACCGCCACCATCTGCGCGCCCTGCTGCGCGCGCACGTCGAGTTCACCGGCAGCGCCTGGGGCACGCAGCTGCTGGAGGAGTTCCGCGACGTCGCCGGCCGCTTCTGGCTGGTCAAGCCCAAGGCGGCCTCGCTGGAGCAGCTGGCGGAAGACCTGAGGCGGGCGGCATGAAGAGCAAGCCGTTCCAGTTCCTGGACCTGCCGCGCCGGCTGCCGCGCGAACTGCCGGCGACGCTGCGCGTGCTCGGCTGGCAGGAGATCTACGGCGGCTTCTCGGCGCCCGAGGCCGCCGACCAGGCCGGCCGCTGCCTGGACTGCGGCAATCCCTACTGCGAATGGAAGTGCCCGGTCCACAACTACATCCCGGACTGGCTGGCCCTGGTGCGCGAAGGCCGCCTGTTCGAGGCGGCGGAACTGGCGCACGAAACCAACCCGCTGCCCGAGATCTGCGGCCGCGTCTGCCCGCAGGACCGGCTGTGCGAAGGCGACTGCACGCTCAACACCGGCTTCGAAGCGGTGACCATCGGCGCGGTCGAGAAATACATCGTGGACGAGGCCTTCCGCCAGGGCTGGCGGCCGGATCTTTCCGCGGTGCGTGCGTCCGGGAGGCGGGTTGCGGTGATCGGCGCCGGTCCCGCCGGCCTGGCCTGCGCCGACCGGCTGGCGCGCGCGGGCATCGAGGCGCACGTGTTCGACCGCTACGAGGAGATCGGCGGCCTGCTCAGTTTCGGCATCCCGGCCTTCAAGCTGGAGAAGGGCGTGATCGCCACGCGACGTAACGTGCTGGAGGCGATGGGCGTGCGCTTCCACCTGCGCACGGAAGTGGGGGACGCGCTGGGCGCCGAGCTGCTGCGCGACTTCGACGCGCTGTTCCTGGGCACCGGCGCCTACACCGCGGTGGACGGACGGCTGCCCGGGCAGGACCTGTCGGGCGTGGTCGCGGCCCTGCCCTTCCTGGTCGGCAACGCGCGGCGGCAGCTGGGCCATCCGCATCGCGACGATCCGTCGGTGGATCTGGCCGGCAAGCGCGTGCTGGTGCTGGGCGGCGGCGACACCGCGATGGACTGCGTGCGTTCGGCGCTGCGCCTGGGTGCGGCCGAGGTGAGCTGCGCCTACCGCCGCGGCGAAGCCGACATGCCCGGATCGCGCCGCGAGGTGAAGAACGCGCGCGAGGAGGGCGTGCGCTTCCTGTTCAACCGGCAGCCGCTGGCGATCGAGGGCGCGGTGCGCGCCAGCGGCGTGCGCCTGGTCGAAACCCGCGCGGCCGGCGGCCGCGGCACGGCCGCCGAAGCGGTGCCCGGCAGCGAAACCGTGCTGCCGGCCGACGTGGTGATCCTGGCCTTCGGCTTCCGCGCCAGCCCGGCGCCCTGGTGGGGCGGACACGGCATCGCGCTCGACGACGGCGGCCGCGTGGCCACCGCAGGCATCGGCGGCGCCACCTCGCACCCGAAGGTATTCGCCGGTGGCGACAACGTGCGCGGCGCCGACCTGGTGGTGACCGCCGTGCACGACGGCCGCGAAGCCGGCCTGGCCATCGCCCGCCAACTTCTGTAGGTCCGGTATCATCCGCGTTCCCGGAAA
Organism: uncultured Arenimonas sp.; assembly: GCA_946480565.1. The sequence goes on from CAMLKR010000179.1 coordinate 1,776, forward strand.
GGAACGACGATGAGCGAACTGCAGGACCTCACTTCCCTCGTGCGCGCCAACACCGCGCTGATCGTCATCGAGACGCCCGACGAGGGCCGCGTGGTGGACCTGTTCCGGCACCTGCTGATGAACGTCTGGCGGCCGCTGTTCCGCTGGTCGATCACCGAAGGCCTGCGCCGCGTCGACCTGGATGGCGAGGATGCGCCGCTGGCGCCGCCCGATGCCACCGCCACCCTGCGCACCATCCGCGAGATGGACCAGCGCGGCATCCACCTGCTGCTCGATTTCCATCCCTACCTCGGCTACGCCACCACCCAGCGCCTGGTGCGCGAAACCATCGACCGCCGCGGCTGCAAGGAACACACCCTGGTGCTGGTCGGGGCCAGGATCGAACTGCCGCCCGACCTGGAGCACCTGGCCGTGCGCTTCTCGCTGCGCCTGCCGGACGAAAAGGCGCTGCTGAAGCTGGTGCAGGACGAGGCCGCGATCTACATGCGCGAACACGGCGGCAAGCGCGTCGAGGTGGACCAGGAGGCGCTGAAGGCGATCGTGCGCAACCTGCGCGGCGTGTCGCTGACCGAGGCGCGGCGCCTCGCCCGGCACCTGATCTTCCGCGACGGCGCCATCGGCGCCGGCGACCTGCCCGAGCTGGCCAAGCTCAAGTTCGAGCTGCTCAACAAGTCCGGCCACCTGCATTTTGAATACGACACCGCGCGCTTCGCCGACGTCGCCGGCCTGGAGCGCCTGAAGACCTGGGTGCACCAGCGCCGCGGTCCCTTCACCGCCGACACCCTGCCGGTGGGCCTGGACCCGCCCAAGGGCATCCTGCTGCTGGGCGTGCAGGGCTGCGGCAAGTCGCTGGCGGCCAAGGCCGTGGCCGGCGGGTTTGGCGTGCCGCTGGTGCGCCTGGACTTCGGCACGCTCTACAACAAGTACCACGGCGAAACCGAGAAGAACCTGCGCGAGGCCCTGGCCTCGGCCGAGCAGATCGCGCCCTGCGTGCTGTGGATCGACGAACTGGAGAAGGGCCTGGCGTCCTCGACCGGCAGCGACGACGGCGGCGTGTCGCGGCGCGTGCTGGGTTATTTCCTCACCTGGATGGCCGAACGCAAGTCCAAGGTCTTCCTGGTCGCCACCGCCAACGCGGTGCACGACCTGCCGCCGGAGCTGCTGCGCAAGGGCCGCTTCGACGAGATCTTCTTCGTCGACCTGCCCGACCACGCGGCCCGCGCCGAGATCTTCCGCATCCACCTGTCGCGGCGCGAGGTGGACTGGGAAGGCTTCTCGCTGTCCACGCTGGCCGATGCCGCCGAAGGGTTTTCCGGCGCCGAGATCGAACAGGCCGTGGTCAGCTCGCTGTACGCGGCCCACGCCGAAGGCGTGCCGGTGGACGAGGCCCGCGTGATCGCCGAAGTGCGCAACACCCGCCCGCTGAGCGTGCTGATGGCCGAACAGGTCAACGCCCTGCGCGACTGGGCGCGTTCGCGCACCGTTCCCGCCGACTAGAACCAGCGGCCGACGCGCCGGCAGTAGTCGGTGTAGGTCTGGCCGAAACGCTGGGCCAGGTAGGCTTCTTCGCGGCCGATCACGTAGTGGCGGATCACGAACAGCACCGGGCCCAGCGTCAGCAGCGGCCACAGGCTGTTGCAGGCCAGGGTGATGGCGACGTAGGCCAGGGCCATGCCCAGGTACATCGGGTTGCGGGTGTGGCGGTAGATGCCGTCGCCGACGAAGGCGGTGTCCTCGCGCCAGGGCCGCGGGTCGTTGCCCTTGCGGCGGAACCCGCCGAGCGCGCTCAGCAGCAGCCACGCCGCGGCCAGCGCGAAAGCGCCCGCCAGCACGCGCAGGACCAGCAGCAGCGAGGGACTGACCAGCTCCCAGGGGAACAGCAGGTACTCGAGCGCCAGCCCGATGCCCAGGCCGGTCAGGAAGATCAGCGGCGGCGGGAAGCGGACGCCGGGGGTGGCGGATTCGCTCATCGGAAGTTCAACTCAGTCGCTGCAGCAGCCAGGTCCAGGCGGGCAGGGTCGCCAGCGACAGCAGGATGCCATAACCCACCATCGCCGCGGCCAGGCCGGGCGCGAGGCGGTGCGAGATGGCGAGCGCGGCGGCGGTGATCATCGGCGGCATCGCCGATTCCAGCACCACGGTGGAATGCTGCTGGGCCTGCAGCCCGAGCATCGGCGCGATCGCGAGCGCGATCAGGGGCATCACCGCCAGCTTCAGCGTCAGCCCGGCCGCCAGCGGCCGCAGTTCGTCGCGCGGCAGCGCCAGCTTCAGGCTCAGGCCGATCGCCAGCACCACCAGGGGCAGCAGCGCGTCGGCCAGGCGCTGCAGGCCGCTGGCGATCCACGCCGGCGGGGTTTCCGGCATCACCGTCAGGCCCAGCACCAGGGCGATGAAGGGCGGGAAGGTGACCACGCGGCGGGCGATCTGCGCCGGCGTCGGTTTCGCATCGCCGCCGTAACGCGCCAGCACGTACAGGCCGAAGGTGGACAGGATCAGGAAGGCGCCGAACTGGTCGTAGATGACGGCGTAGGGCAAGGCGTCCTCGCCCAGCAGGGCGCGCACCAGCGGGTAGCCCAGGAAGCTGGTGTTGCCCAGGGCCACGCACAGCAACAGCACTGCATGTTCGTCGGGCCGCAGCTTCAGCAGCCGGGTGGCGCCGGTCACCAGCAGTACCGTTGCGCCCAGCAGCAGCCAGGGCACCGCGGCGATGGCCAGGATCTGCGGGCCGATCTCCAGCCGTGGCGCATAGATCAGCACCGAGGCCGGCAGCAGCACGTACAGCACCACCTTGTTCAGCACTTCGGCGGCGTTGTCGGGGAACAGCCGCAGGTGCTGGAACGCCAGCCCCAGCGCCAGCATCGACAGGATCAGCGCGAACGCATCGAAGGCCATGGCTCAGCGCGCCGGCGGACGGCCGTGCGCGCCGCGTCCGCGGACGGCGCCGGCCCGCGGACTGGACGCGCCGGGCTTCATGCGCCCGGCGCCGCCTTGGCCTTCTCGGCGGCGATCCATTCGCGGATCTTGGTCTGCAGCACGCCCATCGGCAGCGCGCCGTCGACCAGCACCTGGCGGTGGAAGGCACGGACGTCGAACTTGTCGCCCAGCTCGGCTTCGGCCTCCTCGCGCAGCTCGCGGATCACGCGCTGGCCGACCTTGTAGGCCAGGGCCTGGCCGGGAATCACGATGTAACGCTCGACCTCGGCCACCACGTCGGATTCGGCCATCGAGGAATTGGCCAGCATGTAGTCGATCGCCTGCTGCCGGCTCCAGCCGTAGT
>CAMLKR010000180.1 GCA_946480565.1 uncultured Arenimonas sp.
GGCGCCCTGAAACACGCCTACCGGCCCGGCAAGGGCGCGGTGGCGGTGCTGGACCACTTCTGGCGCAGGCACGTCGAACCGCCCCCGGCCTGAACTGGCGGCCCCTGGGCCGGCTGGGCTAGCATCGGCGCCAACCACCACGCGGAGCCATCCCGATGCGCAGCGGCAACCCGGCCCTCAACAGCAACACCTTCCTGGACATCGGCAGCGGCCAGCTGGTCACCCGCGCCCCGGGCGAGGTGATGACGATCAACGGCACGGTCAACAAGACCGGCTTCATGCTGCTCCTGCTGGTGGCCACCGCCGCCTACACCTGGAGCCTGTACAGCCCCGAGAACCCGGGCGCGGTGATGCCCTGGCTGCTGGTCGGCGGCATCGGCGGCTTCATCGTCGCCTTGGTGACGGTGTTCAAGAAGACCTGGGCGCCGGTGACCGCGCCGCTGTATGCGGCGCTCGAGGGCCTGTTCATCGGCGCCGTGTCGGCGATGTTCGAGGCGAAGTTCCCCGGCATCGTGATGCAGGCGGTGATGCTGACCATGGGCGTGCTGGCGGCCCTGCTGATGGCCTACAAGAGCGGCCTGATCAAGGCCACCGAGAACTTCAAGCTGGGCGTGGTCGCCGCCACCGGCGGCATCTTCCTGCTGTACCTGGTGAACATGGGCATGCGCCTGTTCGGCTTCGAAGGGTTCGGCTTCATCCACGAATCCGGCGCCATGGGCATCGCCTTCAGCGTGTTCGTGGTGATCATCGCCGCGCTGAACCTGGTGCTGGATTTCGACTTCATCGAGTCCGGCGCCGAGGCCGGCGCCCCGAAGTACATGGAGTGGTACGGCGCCTTCGGCCTGGTGGTCACCCTGGTGTGGCTGTACCTGGAGATCCTGCGCCTGCTCGCGAAGCTGCAGTCGCGCGACTGAGGCCCTGTTCCTCGCACCACGCCTCAGGAAGGGCCGGCCGTACGCCGGCCTTTCCGTTTCCTGACGTCGCAACGGAGACGGACTTGGCCAAACCCCGGAACCTGCTCGCCCTGGCATCGGGCCTTGCCGCCCTGGCGGCCGTCATGCTGGCCTGGCCCGGCCTGTTCCTCTTCGGCAAGGTCATGATGCTTCCGGCCTGGGCCCAAGCCCTGCCCTCGCCGGTGAACACCGGGGCCTACCTGGCGTTCCTCTGCCTGATGCCCGTTGCCTTCCTGAGCGACACCTTCGCCAACGCCGCGCGGGCGATGGCCGCTGCCGTGGCGGTGGCGCCCCTGTTCGCCGTCGCCAGCTGGGCGTTCGATCCCATGCACCACGACGGCAACCTGGGGACCAACCTGGTGTTCAATTACCTCTGGATCGTGGCGTTTTCGCTGCTGGTCCCCGCCGCACTCCTGCTGGTCGTGCGAAAGCTCGCCGGGTGGGCGACCAGATCGGCCCGGAACGCCTGAGCCCTGGACCCATGCGACCCACCGGCACATGACGATGCGAAGCCTGATCCTGCCCGGGACCGCGCAAGGCACATGAAGACGGTCCGCTGGGGCATGATCGGATGCGGCGCGGTCACCGAGGTCAAGAGCGGGCCGGCCTTCCGCAAGGCGCAGGGCTCCGAGCTCGTCGCGGTCGCGTCCCGCACGGTTTCGTCCGCCCGGGACTACGCCAGGCGTCACGCGGTTGCTTCGGTTTACGAGCGCGTCGACGACCTGATCGCGGCGCCGGACGTCGACGCCGTCTACGTCGCGACGCCACCCGACAGCCACCGCGACCTGGCGCTGAAGGTGGCGATGGCCGGCAAACCCTGCTGCGTCGAAAAGCCGATGGCGCTGGACCACCGCCAGTGCCTGGAGATGGTGGCGGCCTTCGAGGCGCGCGGGCTGCCGCTGTTCGTTTCCTATTACCGCCGTTCGCTGCCGCGGTTCCTCGAAGTGAGGCGCTGGCTGTCGCAGGGCCTGATCGGCCCCGTGCGGCAGGTGAGCTGGCGGCTCACGCGGCCGCCCTCGCCGCGCGACCTCTCCGGCGCGCCGAACTGGCGGACCGACCCGCGCACCGCGCCGGGCGGTTATTTCTCCGACCTCGCCAGCCACGGCCTGGACCTGTTCCAGTTCCTGCTCGGCGACATCACCGCGGCCTCGGGCACGGCCACGAACCGCAGGGGGCTGTACGCCGCCGAGGACAGCGTGACTGCCGCCTGGGCCTTCGCGAACGGCGCCCGGGGCGACGGCCATTGGGACTTCGTCAGCGACCGCCGCGGCGACCAGGTCCGGATCGAGGGCAGGGAGGGACACATCGACTTCTCCGTCTTCGACGACGTGCCGCTGACGCTCCGGGCAAACCGCGGCGAGCGGTCGCTGGTGATCCCGAACCCTCCGAACATCCAGCTCCACCACGTCGAGAACATGGTCGTCCAGCTGCTGGGCGGCCCGCCCCATCCGTCGCCGGGCCGCGAGGCCGCCAAGACCAACCGGGTGATGGACGATATCCTCGGCGATAGACGGGAAGCCTGAGTCCGCCATGATCGACCACGAGCAGCTGCACCGCGACGGATATGTCCTGCTTCGGGGCGCGATTCCCGCCGGATGGCTGGATGCGCTGCGCGCCACCTTCGACGAGGGCGTGAAGCCATCAGACCAGTGGCCGGTGCCGCGGGGACCGGGCTGGCGCCATTCGCTGCTGGACCTGGATCCGACCGTTCAGGCCCTGTGCCGGCTGCCGGCGCTGCTGGCCGCGGCGGGTTCGCTGATCGGCGAGCGATTTTTCCTCGCCCAGGTCGAAGGCCGCGAACCGCTGGGCGGCGGTGGCTACCAGGGGCTGCACCGCGACCTGTCGGCACAGCGGCCGGGCGACACCGTCAACGCCCTGGCCTTCCTGGACGACTACGGCCCGCACAACGGCGCGACCCGGCTGGTGCCCGGCAGCCACCGCCTCGCGCGCGATACGCCGGCGCTGCAGGTCGAGGACGAAACCGCCGCGCGGCAGCTCGCCGGCGCAGCCGGCGACATCCTGGTCTTCGACGCCGACCTGGTCCACGCCGGCAGCCTGAACCCCACTGGCGCGCGCCGCCGCTCCCTGCTGATCGGCTATTTCGCCGAGCCGCTGCACGCCACGCACCTGAAGACGGCCGGCCTGCGCAGCATCCGCATGGACACCAGCGAGCGTTTCGATGTCGCCGGCCCATTCGGATCGACGATGGCCTGACACCGCGCGGACTTCACTCGATCGGGGCAGTCATCGCTCCGGCCCGCCCGGGGCCCAGACCGCGCAGGAAACTCACGCTCTCGTCCAGCGCCTGCTGGCCCGCCTCGGTATCGAGGTTGAACTGGTACTCGTGGGCAAGCGGCGGCTGGTGGTCGTCGGGGAAGAACAGCGTCTGCACCGGCACGCCCTCGCTGCGCAGGGCCTCCACCAAGGCGATCGAATGCGCCTTGAGCGGATCGGCATTGCCCACCGAAACGAACACCGGCGGCATGCCGGCCACGACGTGGCGCGCCACGGAGAACTGGGCGACGTCCGCACTGCCGGCGAAATCCTTGTCGCCGAAATACGACCAGAACACCGTGCGCAGGAAACCGCCGAAGGCGCCCTCGGTGCTGACCAGGGACGCGTCAAAGGGGCCGCAATAGAGCACCGCGCCCGCGAGCTGGCCGACCGGGAGCGCCGGCTCGATGCCGATGGCGGCGGCGTAGCCGGGCGAACTCAGGGCCGTCGTCAGTTGGGCGGCGATCTGCGCACCGGCGGAATCGCCGGCCAACACGAGCCGCCCGGGGTCCACCGGCAGCGGGCCCGCCTGCGCCGCCAGCCAGGCCAGGGCGCGGTTCGCCTGGCGCACGGGCATCGGATAGCGCGCTTCGGGCGCGATGGTGTACTGCACGCTGGCCACCGCGAAGCCCTGGCCGGCGAGCATGCGCGCATAGTTGGCGATGTCCCGCTTGTCGCCGGAGATGAAGCCCCCGCCGTGGATCCAGACCACCGTGGTCAGGGGGCCGCTGGCGCCCGCCGGCGCGTACAGGTCCAGCAGCGCATCGGGGTCGTCCGGGTCGTAGCGCAGGTCGCGCCACTCCCGAAGATCCGCCGGCACATGTTTCTGCAGCCCCGCGGACGCCTCTTGGGCGCCCTGGTCGAAGGCGTGCCGTATCAACAGCACCGAAGGCCAGGGACTGACCTGGAAGGCGACCCAGGTCGCGCCGGCCAGCAGCGCCAGCCCCAGCACGACCCTCCCGAACATGCGGCCGATGCCGCCGATCATCCCCTGCCTGTCCACCATGGTGCGCTCCCGGCCACGGGCCCCAGACCTGGCTGAGCGTAAACCAGGCCCCTGTGAAAAGTTGTGTACGCGGCGTTTACCCGGCAAGCCGGCGGCGCATAATCGCGCCTATCGACCCGTCCGGAATCCCGATGCCCCTGATCGCCTCGTCCCTGATGCTCGCCAGCGCGGCGGTCATGCTTTTCCTTGGCTCGGTGCACCTGATCTACACGTTCCGCGGCACCAAGCTGCACCCGCGCGACCCGGCGCTGCGTGAGCGCATGGAGGCCGTTTCGCCGGGCATCACCCGGCAGACGACGATGTGGAAGGCCTGGATCGGCTTCAACGCCAGCCACAGCGCCAGCGCGATGCTGTTCGGACTGGTCTACGGCCACCTCGCCATCGTGCAGGCGCCGATGCTCTTCGGTTCGGCCTTCCTGCTGGGACTGGGCGCGGTGTTCCTGGCCGGGTTCGTGGTGCTGGGCAAGAAATACTGGTTCAGCATTCCCTTCCGCGGCATCGCGTTGGCGAGCGCCTGTTACGCCGGCGCCGTGCTGGCCTGGTTCGCCTGAGGCCCTGGAAAAGAACGGGCGCCCTGCGGCGCCCGTCGGGACTGGAACCGGACCGCCGGACTCAGCCGGCGGCGCGCGCCGCGATCGCCTTGGCGAAACTCTGGGTGGTGCCGGTGCCGCCGAGGTCCGGCGTCAGGTTGTCCTTCGCGGCCATGGTGTCGACGATGGCCTTGCGCAGGCGGCCGGCCTCTTCGACCTTGCCAAGGTGCTCGAGCATCTGCACCGCACCCAGCAGCAGGGCCACCGGATTGGCGATGC
>CAMLKR010000181.1 GCA_946480565.1 uncultured Arenimonas sp.
GTGCAGGTGGCCGGCGTCACCGTCACCAATGCCACGCTGCACAACGCCGACCAGATCGCACGGCTGGACGTGCGCGTCGGCGACACCGTGATCGTGCGCCGGGCCGGCGACGTGATCCCGGAAGTGGTGCGCGTGATCGAGGACAAGCGGCCGGTGGACGCGAAGGGCAGGGCGCTGCACGGGCCCTACGAATTCCCGGCCAGTTGCCCTGCCTGCGGCTCGCACACCGAGGCGGTGCGCAAGGTGCTGAAACAGACCAAGGCCGGCGGCATCGAATACGCCGAGGGCGCCGCCATCGTCTGCACCGGCGGCCTGTTCTGCCCGGCCCAGCGCAAGCAGGCGCTGATCCACTTCGCCTCGCGCCGAGCCATGGACATCGAGGGCCTGGGCGAACGTTTCATCGAGGCGCTGGTGGACTTCGGCTACGTGGAAACCGTGGCCGACCTGTATCGGCTGCGGCTCGAGGATTTCCTGGAGATGAAGCGCCGGGCCGACGAACGCGACGGCACGGTGCCCGAGACGGTGAAGGCCGGCAAGATCGCCAGCAAGTGGGCCGAGAACCTGGTCGAGGCGATCGCCGCCAGCAAGGCGACCACGCTCGAGCGCCTTCTGTTCGCGCTGGGCATCCGCGACGTGGGCGAAAGCACGGCGCGCACGCTGGCGCGTTATTTCGGCGCGCTCGACCCGATCCTGGCCGCCGACGAGGCCGCCCTGGTCGAGATCCCCGACGTCGGTCCGGTGGTGGCCGCGCGCATCGCCGGCTTCTTCGCCGAGGCGCACAACCGCGACGTCGTGCAGGCGCTGCGCGACGCCGGCGTGCACTGGCCGGAGGGGGCGCCGCAGCGTTCCGCCGAGGGCCCGCTGGCCGGAAAGACCGTGGTGCTGACCGGTGCGCTGTCGGCGATGAGCCGGGACGAGGCCGGCGACCGGCTGCAGGCGCTGGGCGCCAAGGTGGCGGGCAGCGTGTCGAAGAAGACCAGCTTCGTCGTTGCCGGCGAGGCGGCAGGTTCCAAGCTCGAGAAGGCCCGGGAGCTGGGCGTCGAGGTCTGGGACGAGGCCCGCCTGCTGGCCTTCCTGAACGAACACGCGCCGGGCTGAGCGCCCTGCATCCGGCCGCCGCGGGCCGGGCGTAAAGTATCGGCATGAAGGACTGGAAACCAACCGCGAACGCCAGGGCCCTGCGCCTGCGCGCCGAACTGTTCGCGCTGTTCCGGCGGTTCTTCGCCGAACGCGGCGTGCTGGAGGTGGAGACGCCGGTGCTTTCCGCCGCCGGCAACACCGACCCGAACATCGAGAGTTTTTCGCTGCGCTTCGATGGCCCGAAGACCGCCGGGGAATCCCAGCGCTGGCTGCGCACCTCGCCCGAGTTCCCGCTCAAGCGCCTGGTCGCCGCCGGCGTCGGCGACTGCTACGAACTGGGCCGGGTATTCCGCAACGGCGAGGCCGGCAAGCGCCACAACCCCGAGTTCACCATGCTCGAGTGGTACCGCGTCGGCTGGGACCACCAGAAGCTGATGGACGAGGTGGCCGAACTGCTAAAGCTGGCGCTGGCGCTCGCCGGGCGCCGCGCCACGGTACGCGACACCAGCTTCCGCCAGCTCTACCAGGACAAGTTCGGCTTCGACCCGATGGAGGCGTCGGAGGCCGAACTGCGATCGCCGCTGGGCGTCTACGACATCGACCCCCGGGGCCTGACCCGCGACGACTGGCTCGATCTGCTGATGACCCACCTGATCCAGCCCAGCATCCCGGCCAACCGCATCCTGCTGGTCTACGACTATCCGGTGAGCCAGTGCGCGCTGGCGAAGATCCGGCCCGGAACACCGCCGGTGGCCGAACGTTTCGAGGCCTACCTGGGCCCGCTGGAGATGGCCAATGGCTACCACGAACTCACCGACCCGGCCGAGCAGCGCGCCCGCTTCGAGGCCGACCTGGTCCGCCGCCGCGCCCGCAACGCGGCGACGCCCGCGCTCGACGAACGCCTGCTGGCCGCGCTGCCGAAACTGCCCGCCTGTGCCGGCGTCGCCCTCGGCGTCGACCGCCTGATGATGGCGCTGCTGGGCACCGACAAGATCGGCGACGTGCTGGCCTTCCCGTTCGATCGGGCATGAATCGCGGGTAAGCGCGCCAGCGCTGCCCGGCCGGGGTTGGCCGGCGATTCATCCACCAGCCCCTAGATTTCACTCCCGTGCGGCCCCGGGGGGCCGACGCCACGGAGAACCGCCATGAACCGCCTTGCCGCCGCCCTAGTCACCCTCGCCACGGTTGCTGCCGCCCTGCCGCTGTCGGCCCAGGCTTATGACCGCTACGGCGATCGCCATTCGGAGGCGCGGCTGGTGAGCTGCAACTCCGACGGCTATCGAGACCAGTTCTGCCCGGTGGACACCCGCGGCGGCGTACGCCTGGTGCGCCAGGTGTCGAATTCGCGCGGGCCCTGCATCGAAGGCCGCACCTGGGGCTACGACCGCCGCGGCATCTGGGTCACGGACGGCTGCCGCGCGCAATTCGAAGTGGGCAGCCGCTACGGCGGCCGGCCGGGTTACGGATATCCCGAGCAGGGGCCGCGCATCGTGCGCTGCGAGTCGATCGGCAACCGCGAGAACTTCTGCCCGGTGCGGGGCGGCCGCATCGAATCGGTGGACATCAAGCGCCGGCTGAGCCGCGGCGACTGCACCTACGGCCAGCACTGGGGCTTCACGCCGCGCGGGATCTGGGTCGACCGCGGCTGCCGCGCCGACTTCATCGTCTACTGAGCCGCGGGCTTCCGCGCCCGCTTGCGGACGGACTTGCGCGCCGGCGCCGGTTTCTTCGGTGCCGGCGCCACCACCTTGCCCAACTGCCGCCCCAGCGCGCTGGCCAGTTTCAGTGGCGGCATCGCCAGCGCCAGGGCCTCGGCGCTCCAGGCCTTCAGCGTGGACGGGGCCAGGTTCAGGGCGCCGGCCAGAGGAGCCGGCAGCCAGTCGGCGCCGGCCTTGCGCAGGCGGCAGACGCTGTCGGCGTAACGGCCCGCCGCCCAGGTGGCGGCGACCGTGCGCACGGTCGCCGTGACCAGCGGCTCCAGCGGCGTGTAGCGCATCAACGGCGTGCTGACCGCGGCCGGCAGCCAGCCGCTCAGCAGGCCACGCAGGCCTTCGCGGGTCGCCAGCGGGCTCAGCACCGCCTGGGTCTGGGCCACGGCCAACACGCCTTCTACTTCCCAGCCGGCGGGCTTCAGCCCATACCGCCGATAGATCGCTTCCACCAGCCGACGCTGGATGTCCTCGGCTGATTCGCTGCTGCCGGCGCGGCGCACGCCGGCCGGCAGCAAGGGCTTGAGCAGGGGCAGGCGTTCGATGCCCACCTGCAGCGCGGCGCCGGCGCCGGCCTTGACGCAGGCGGTGTGCAGCATCGGTTCGATGCCGGCGTCGAAGGCGGCGGACTTGCGCGGGGCGGGGCGGCGGGCAGTCATGGCCGGAGCATAACGCGGGGATCGTCGGGCGCGCCTTGTTAGACTTCGGCCCTGGACTTACCGGACGCCCCCATGGACTTCGACCGCTACGACCGCATCCGCCCGATCCGCTGGCAGGGCGACCGCCTGAGCCTGCTGGACCAGCGCAAGCTGCCTTTCACGGTCGAGATGGTGGACTGCGGCGACAGCGACGCCGTGGCGCGCGCCATCCACGACCTGGTGGTGCGCGGCGCGCCGGCCATCGGCATCGCGGCCGCCTGGGGCGCGGTGCTGGCGGGGCAGGGCGTGCAGGCGGCCGATGGCGCCGAGGCCCTGCACAAGCTTGCCCCGGCCCTGGACCGGCTCAATGCCGCGCGCCCGACCGCGGTGAACCTGATGTGGGCCCTGGCCCGGGTGCGCCGCGCGCTGGCCGGCGCCGGCAGCGACTGGCTGGCGGTGCTGTCCGCCGAGGCCACCGCGATCGAGACCGAGGACCTGGCCGCCAACCGCTACATGGGCGCGCTGGGCGCCGCGCTGATCGCGCCCGGCAGCGGGGTGCTGACCCACTGCAACACCGGCTCCCTGGCCACCGCGGGCTTCGGCACCGCCCTGGGCGTGATCCGTGCCGGCGTCGCCGAGGGCCGCATCGAGGCCGTCTACGCCAGCGAGACCCGGCCCTGGCTGCAGGGCGCGCGCCTGACGGTCTGGGAGCTGCTGCAGGACGGCATCCCTGCCACCCTGATCGGCGACGGCGCCGCCGCCCACCTGATGAAGACCGGCGCGGTGCAGTGGGTCATCGTCGGCGCCGACCGCATCTGCGCCAACGGCGATACCGCCAACAAGATCGGCACCTATTCCCACGCCATCGCCGCCCGCCACCACGGGCTGAAGGTGATGGTGGTGGCGCCCTCGTCCACGGTGGACATGGCCACCGCCCGCGGCGAGGACATCGAGATCGAGATGCGCGACCCGGCCGAACTGCTGTCGATGGCCGGCACGCGCACGGTCGCCGAGGGCGTCGCGGCCTGGAATCCGGTGTTCGACGTGACCCCGGCCGGACTGATCGATGCGATCGTCACCGAGCGGGGCGTGGTGACCGCGCCGGACGCCGCCCGCATGGTGGCGGTCTTCGGGGGCCAAAACGCCGCCTAAGTGCTTGTTTTTCGGCCTCTACGCTGGCCCGTGACGGGCCGGTATCTGGTATGATTTCGCGTCCCTGAAAGCCCTGCCTGCGGCCCCGGCCGCAGCACCCGCCCGAACGTCGAACACGGAAGCACGAATGGCAGATCTCGCGAAGGAAATCATCCCGGTCAACCTCGAAGACGAGATGCGCAAGAGTTACCTCGACTACGCCATGAGCGTGATCGTGGGCCGCGCGCTCCCGGATGTCCGCGACGGCCTCAAGCCCGTGCACCGCCGCGTCCTGTTCGCGATGAACGAGCTGGGCACCCACAGCAACAAGCCGCACGTGAAGTCCGCCCGAATCGTCGGCGACGTCATCGGTAAATACCACCCGCACGGCGACGCCTCGGTCTACGACACCCTGGTGCGCATGGCGCAGCCGTTCTCGCTGCGCTACCTGCTGGTGGACGGCCAGGGCAACTTCGGTTC